>JAJEFO010000049.1 GCA_022820365.1 Silicimonas sp. | reverse complement strand
GCGGTGCTGATCGTGCTGTTCAACCTCGTCGCCGACATACTCTACGGCATACTTGACCCGAGGATTCGTTATGACTGAATCCCGTCCTTCCATGGAGCAGACGGAACTCTCCACCACGCCCCGCTCCCAATGGGCTGACATATGGGACCAGTTCAAGCGCCACCGGGGCGCCATGTGGGGCGGAGCCATCTTTCTCTGCATCATCCTGATGACCATTGCCGGGCCGTGGGTCTATTGGAATGACCCCAAGTTCGTTCCGACCGGCCGCGACTTCCTGGAACTGCGCGACACGCGGCCGATCTATGTGGCGCTCTGGGAGTCTTCGGCAAAGGTCAGTTGGGCGTATCCCCTTGGCACCGACAACCTGGGTCGCGACACCCTCGGCCGCTTGCTGGCAGGCGGGCGCGTTTCGCTCGCCGTGGGTGTTGCCGCCATGCTTCTTTCCGTGCTCGTCGGCACGCTGATCGGAGTGCTGGCGGGTTACTTCCGCGCCCTTGACGGCGTCCTCATGCGGTTCACCGATCTGTTCCTCGCACTGCCCCTCCTGCCGCTTCTCCTGGTCGCGGTCCTGCTCTTCCGCGACCGACTGTCGGGCCTGTTCGGACCTGAAGGCGGCACTTTCCTGCTTATCGTCGTGCTTGTGGGTGCCACGTCCTGGATGCAAACGGCACGGATCGTCAGAGGCGACGTCCTGGCTCTCAAGGAGCGCGAATTCGTCCTTGCCGCCCGTTCGATCGGAACGTCTCCGCCGAAAATGATAACCCGCCACCTCCTGCCGAACGTGATGTCGCCGATCATGGTGTCGGCCACGCTCGGCATCGCCACGGCAATCATCACCGAGAGTGCGCTCTCGTTTCTCGGTTTCGGGTTTCCTCCGGACTTTCCCACATGGGGCAAGCTGCTCTTTGACGCCGTCGACCGCATGGAACTCTATCCGGAGCGCGTTCTTTGGCCCGGCCTCATGATCTCGCTCATTGTTCTGTCCGTAAACTACATCGGTGACGGGATACGCGACGCCCTCGATCCTCGAATCCGGGGACGTTGAACCACCCCTGTCGGTTGCGCACCCGATCACTCTGCCCCAATTGCGCAGCGAAAGTCGGGGAGCGCGGCGAAGCATGCTGTACGGAAAGCGGCCGGTGCCGGAGACAGCGATGCCTTTCCGTGCTCGCTGCAATGCGTTTCATCGGTCTCGCAGACGTGGTCAGGCACGGAGGGAGCGCCGACGATCGTCACGCACGCAGCTATCTGGCCGTCACGACGCGTCGAAGAGCAAGGTCGACTCACCGATGCAACATGCAATGTGCCGTCCGAGCAAGGCGGCCCATGCCCTTCCGGAGGCGCGGCGGGGGAAAGAAGCGCGGCGGGGGAAACATGAATGCTGTCAAGGGTCGCCACTTTGTCACTTCCCGTGCATGTCACTTCCCGTGCATCCAAGCCACAATCTGGAAAACGCCAACCGGTTCCGCGACTCGCCAAAGGACCCGCGTCATGGGCGAAGACCTGCTGGACCGTGATTCCCGAGACGGCATAGAGGCGTTCATCGCCAAGCGCGCGCCCATCTGGCAACCGCTTCCGGAAGCCGCCGAGACGGATCCGAAATGACAGATCGCCGTCACGAACGCCTGCCACGCCTTGCGCGGCACATTCCCGTTGCAGCCATTTCGTGCGCCGCATAGGTTCCCGCGACATTTCAGAACTAGAGGAACCACGACATGTCCGATCGCCCGCAAGGCTTTGATACAGTGCAGGTGCACGCAGGCAACACGCCCGACCCCGCAACCGGCGCGCGCCAGATACCCATCTACCAGTCTACCGCTTTCGTGTTCCGCGATGCCGAACATGCCGCCGCCCTTTTCAACCTCCAGGAAGTCGGCTGGATCTATTCCCGGCTGACCAACCCGACCGTTGCGGCGCTGGCCGAACGGATAACCGCGCTCGAGGGCGGTGTCGGCGGCATCGGCTGCTCTTCGGGGCATGCAGCGCAGATCATGGCCCTCTTCCCGCTGATGATGCCAGGATGCAACGTCGTGGCATCGACACGGCTCTATGGCGGGTCGTACACCCAGCTCACCCAGACCATCAGGCGGTTCGGCTGGTCGTCAAGGCTGGTGGATTTCGACGACCTTGACGCCGTCAAGGCCGCGGTCGACGAGAACACGCGCGCGATCTTCTGCGAGTCGATCGCCAACCCGGGTGGCTACATCACCGACCTGGACGCCATTGGCAAGCTCTCGGACGAGGTCGGGCTGCCCCTTATCGTCGACAACACGTCTGCCTCGCCGTACCTCTGCCGCCCTATCGATTTCGGGGCGACCCTCGTTGTGCACTCCACGACCAAGTATCTCACCGGCAACGGAACAGTGACGGGCGGGGCCGTGGTGGATTCGGGCAAGTTTGACTGGTCCGCGTCCGGCAAGTTCCCGTCGCTGTCGGAGCCCGAGCCGGCCTATCACGGTCTCAACTTCCACCAAGCACTCGGTCCGATGGCCTTCACGTTCCACTCGATCGCAGTCGGGCTTCGTGATCTTGGCATGACGATGAATCCGCAGGGCGCACACTACACCTTGATGGGGATCGAATCGCTGTCGCTCCGCATGGAGAAGCATGTGGCAAACGCCGAAAAGGTTGCCAATTGGCTGGAAGCCGATGATCGGATCGAGAGCGTGACTTACGCAGGTCTCAAGAGTTCGCCGTATTTCGATCGGGTCGAGCGCATCTGCCCCAAGGGGGCCGGCGCATTGTTCAGCTTTGCGGTCAAGGGCGGCTATGACGCATGCGTGAAACTCGCCGACTCCGTCGAGCTGTTCAGCCATGTCGCCAACCTCGGCGACGCGCGTTCGCTGATCATCCACTCCGCTTCGACGACGCACCGCCAGTTGACCGACGAGCAGAGGGAGGCCTCGGGCGCGCTGCCCAACGTTGTCCGGCTGTCGATCGGCATCGAGGATCCGGACGACATCATCGCTGACCTGGATCAGGCCCTGACCAAGGCCACGGCATAGGTTCGAATCCGGGGCCAGGTCACCGGCTTGGCCCCTTCGGTCGCCGGGGCCCGCCCGCCCGGTGATTTCGCTTGGTGCCTTCAGGCAGCGTTTCGCGCCTCGTCCATGATGCGGCGCATCTCGGCGATCGATGCGCCAAGTCCGACAAAGACCGCCTCGCCGACAAGGAAGTGCCCGATATTCAATTCACGCACTTCGGGGAACTCGGCGACTGGCGCGACCGTCTCGTAGGTCAGTCCATGGCCGGCATGAACCTCCAGTCCGAGGGAGTGCGCGAAGGTCGCCATTTCGCGGAGGCGGATAAGCTCGGCGTCCCGCTCGGCTAGGCGACCCTCGGCATGGGCATCGCAATAGGTGCCTGTGTGCAGTTCAATCACCTGGGCTCCGATGCGGTTTGCGGCCTCGATCTGGCGCCTGTCCGCCGCGATGAAGATCGAAACGCGCGAACCGGCCTCGCGCAATGGCGCAATGAAATGCGCCAGGCGATTCTCGTCCTGCGCCACTTCCAGGCCTCCTTCGGTCGTGCGTTCCTCCCGCTTTTCCGGAACGATGCACACGGCGTGAGGCCGGTGGCGCAATGCAATGGCCTGCATCTCTTTCGTGGCCGCCATCTCGAAATTCAACGGCACGCCAAGCGCCTCCGTCAGCTGTTCGATATCATGATCGGTTATGTGACGTCGGTCTTCGCGGAGATGCGCGGTGATCCCGTCCGCACCGGCCTCCTCGGCAAGCTTCGCCGCCCGAACCGGGTCAGGATAGTCGCCGCCGCGCGCATTGCGAACGGTGGCCACGTGGTCGATGTTCACTCCGAGCCTGAGGTGTTCCATGCCGGCACGTTAGGTTCCGAACCCGGGCCTGTCCATTGCCTATCTGACGATGGGCTCCAAGGCATCGTAGACCGCTTCTCCGCCACTGCCCCAAGCCACGTCCGGCAGCGAATCCGGCTTGTACCGGTGGCGCGCCAGCTCGTCCCGGGTCAGCCACAGCGTACGGGTGACCACGCCCCCTACATCCGTCCATTCGCCAATGGGATCGCCCGAAACCAGCCGGCAGCGGAAGTAGACATCGACCTGGTGAAACGTGCCAGCCGGATCGTGGAATTCGTTGACCATCACGACCGGGCCGACCTCCACGGTCAGGCCAGTTTCCTCGTGGATTTCCCTGACGAGGTTTTCAGGAAGTGATTGACCCCGGTCAACGCCGCCTCCCGGAGCGCAGATGAGATCGCTCCTTCCGTCGGGCCAGGCATTGACCATCAACAGCCGATCGTCCCGCAGTACAATCCCCCGAACGGACAAGCGCGGTCCCTCCATCAGAGACTCGTCGCAGGTCCGAGGACGCGCGTTACATGCCCCATCTTGCGTCCGGCCCGCGTCTCTGTCTTGCCATAGAGATGAAGCCGCGCCCCGTCTTCGCAGGCGATGGCAGGAACGTCAGACACGTCTTCACCGATGAGGTTGGTCATCTCCACGTCGGAATGCCGAATCGGCTCGGCAAGGGGCCAGCCGGCCACGGCCCGGACATGCTGCTCGAACTGATCGATGACGGCGCCTGTCTCCGTCCAGTGCCCCGAATTGTGCACTCGCGGCGCGAACTCGTTGACGACCAGCCCGTCCTTCGTGTCGAAGAGTTCGACTCCGATCACTCCGCAATAGTCAAGCGCATTCAGGATCGCGGCCGCGATATCCAACGCGCGTTCCCGGGTCCCTCGATCGATCCGCGCAGGAACCTTGGTCGTGCGCAGAATGCCGTCCTTGTGGACGTTTTCGCCTGGCTCGAAACATGCAATCCGGCCTTCGACGCCTCGCGCCGCGATAACGCTGACCTCTCGCGAAAAGGCCACGAAGCCTTCCAATATGGCCTCAGCGCCCGCCATTGAGGCAAGCGCGTCGGCACAGTTGCGCGTGTCTTCTATCCGCACCTGGCCCTTGCCGTCATAGCCAAGCCGACGGGTCTTCAGAATGGCCGGAAGTCCGACGGCTTCCATTGCCTGCTTCAGGATGCTCGCGGCATTCGGCGAAGCGGAGTCAACTGGATGGAACGGTGCTGTCGTCAAACCGATCCCGTTCAGGAAACGCTTCTCGCTCAGGCGATCCTGGCTGACCGCCAGTGCCCGTCGATCGGGGCGAATCGGCACCCTCGCCTCGATCAGGTCAAGCGCCTCTGCCGGAATGTTCTCGAACTCGTAAGTCACGACATCAACGCCGTCTGCGAACGCCGCAAGCGCTTCCTGGTCGCAATAGTCGGCGGTGGTGGTAATTCCTGCGACCTCGCCTGCCGGCGGCATTGCTCCCGGCTCAAAGACATGCGTGCGCAGCCCGAGCCGGGCTGCCGACATGGCAAGCATGCGTCCAAGCTGCCCGCCGCCCAGTATGCCGATCGTCTGACCCGGCGCCAGAGCGTCAGTCTTCATGGGGCACTTCGGCGACGGAATTCGTAAGCGCCAACCGCCATTCATCCAGCCGCTCCGCGAGGTCCGAATCCGACAATGCCAAGATGCCTGCCGCCATCAGCCCGGCGTTGCAGGCACCGGCCGTGCCGATCGCCATGGTGGCCACCGGATACCCGCGCGGCATCTGGAGAATCGAGTACAGGCTGTCCACGCCCTTGAGCGCACGGGTTTCCACCGGAACGCCAATGACCGGCAACGGGGTCTTAGAGGCCATCATGCCGGGAAGGTGCGCGGCCCCGCCCGCTCCCGCGATGATTACCTTCAATCCGCGGCCTTTCGCCGTCTTGCCGTATTCCCAAAGCCGGTCGGGCGTCCGGTGAGCTGACACGATGCGGACTTCGTGCTCCACACGAAGCTCGTCCAGAACTTCCGACGCCGGCATGAGCGTCGGCCAGTCCGACTGGCTTCCCATGACAATGCCGACCGTCGGGTTCATGACAACTCCTCGAAGTCGGCGCGACACTAGCGCCCGAGGCACAGCATCGCAATCACTCAGGCTATGATGTCCGGGGTTATGCGATCCTCGATCGCCTTGATCCTGTCCTTGAGCGCAAGCTTCTGCCTTTTGAGCCTCTGTATGGTAAAGGCATCTCCGCCCGACTCCTCGAGCGTCTTTATCTCCTTGTCGAGTTCGCGATGTTCGCTCCGGAACGTATCCAGTTCTACGCGAAGGACATCCTCGGTCTTCATCTTTTCGGGCGGGTGCTGGGTCATGGCATGCGGCTTCCGCTGGGACTGCCGACAAAATACCGCCAACAGGCCGTTGCGCAAAGAACTTTAGGGCCTTGTCGAATGGCGCTCCAATCCCCATGTCTCTCAAGGCGCTGGATCGCCTTCGGGGTCCTGAGGCCATCGTCGCTTGCAGAAAGGACGAGTTGAATGAGCAAACTGGCACTGGGCACGCACCCTTTTCTTCTTGGGTTCGACCAATTGGAACGCTTGGTTGAACGTACCGCCAAGGCGGACAGCGGCTATCCACCCTATGACATAGAGCAGGTCGGCAAGAACGCCTTCCGCATCACGCTTGCGGTTGCTGGATTTGCAGAAGACGATCTCTCGATCACGATGGAAGAGAGACAACTGGTGGTGCGCGGAAAGCAGGACGGCAACAGCGACGACCGGGTCTTTCTTCACCGCGGCATCGCCGCAAGACAGTTCCAACGGACCTTCCTGCTCGCAGACGGCGTTGAGGTTGCCGGAGCGCAGCATGCAAACGGCTTGCTGCACATCGACCTTGTCCGTTCCGTTGCCGAAAATGTTGTCCAGACAATCCCGATCACCAAGGGCGGACCGTCATGAACACGCCTTTTGACATCAAGGGCATGGATCTCGAGCGCCTGGTCTACGTGCGTCCTGTCGACGTCTCGGATCTGCCGGAGGGTTTGCAGGAGCAGGCGGAAGGTCTCGGAACGGTCTATGCCGTTCATTCGTCGGACGGCGAGCGGCTGGCGTTGGTGAAGGACCGCAGCCTCGCCTTTATCCTTGCACGTCAGAACGACCTTGCTCCCGTAAACGTCCATTGAGGCCCATCGTTCGTCACGACGTCCAGCCGGCCGTTCCCTAAGCTCCTGTTCTGTGCCGCACGCCACCCGTCTTTCCGTTGGCTCCAAGTGAAGAAAGGGCACCCTGACGGGCGCCCTTTCCGATGTCCATTTGACCGTGGCCTTGGAAGATGCTGCGCACCCTCTTGGGCTTGCGCATTCTACATCATGCCGCCCATGCCGCCCATGTCGGGCATGCCGCCACCGCCACCGGGAGTTTCCTTGGCGGGTCTTTCAGCGACCATGGCTTCCGTCGTGATGAGAAGCCCGGCGATCGACGCGGCGTCCTCAACCGCAGTACGCACGACTTTCGCGGGGTCGATGATGCCGAAGCTGAACAGGTCACCATATTCCTCGGTCTGAGCGTTGAAGCCGAACTTGGCATTCTTGCTCTCGCGGATCTTCCCGGCCACCACGGAACCGTCCACACCGGCGTTCTCGGCGATCTGGCGCAGCGGGGACTCGAGAGCCTTGCGCACGATCGCGACGCCGGCTTCTTGATCGCTGTTGTCGCACTTGATCTTGTCCAAGCCCTTCGCAGCCTGCATGAGAGAGACGCCGCCACCAACGACGATGCCTTCCTGCACGGCGGCGCGGGTCGCATTCAAGGCGTCGTCGACACGATCCTTGCGCTCCTTGACCTCGACTTCGGTCATGCCGCCTACACGGATGACGGCAACGCCGCCAGCCAGCTTGGCCACCCGTTCCTGCAGCTTCTCGCGGTCATAGTCCGACGTGGTTTCCTCGATCTGCTGGCGAATCTGCGTGACCCTGGCCTGGATCTCGCCCTTGGCACCAGCGCCGTCGACGATGGTGGTCTCGTCCTTCGTGATAGAGACGCGCTTGGCGGAGCCGAGCATGTCCATCGTCACGTTTTCGAGCTTCATGCCCAGGTCTTCCGAGATCACCTGGCCACCGGTCAGGATCGCAATGTCCTGAAGCATGGCCTTGCGACGGTCGCCGAAGCCGGGAGCCTTGACGGACGCGATCTTCAGGCCGCCGCGCAGCTTGTTGACAACCAGCGTGGCCAGAGCCTCGCCTTCCACGTCCTCCGCAATGATGAGGAGCGGCTTCTGGGACTGGATGACCGATTCAAGCAGCGGAACCATCGGCTGCAGCGACGACAGCTTCTTCTCGTGGAGAAGAATCATCGCGTCCTCGAGTTCGGCGGTCATTTTGTCGGGATTCGTGACAAAGTAAGGCGACAGGTAGCCGCGATCGAATTGCATGCCTTCCACGACTTCGGTTTCAGTGTCGAGGCCCTTGTTCTCCTCAACGGTGATCACGCCGTCGTTTCCGACCTTTTGCATTGCGTCCGCGATCTGCGTGCCGATTTCGGATTCGCCGTTTGCCGAGATCGTGCCGATCTGGGCAACCTCTTCGGAATCCTTCACCTTGCGCGCGGCCTTCTTGATGTCTTCGACGACCGACGTGACAGCGGCATCCACTCCTCGCTTGAGATCCATCGGGTTCATGCCGGCGGCAACCGATTTCATGCCTTCGCGCACGATGGACTGCGCAAGCAACGTGGCGGTGGTGGTGCCGTCGCCAGCCTCGTCATTGGTGCGGCTTGCGACTTCCTTGACCATCTGCGCGCCCATGTTCTCGAACTTGTCTTCAAGCTCGATTTCCTTGGCGACCGTTACACCATCCTTGGTGATCCGGGGGGCACCAAAACTCTTGTCGAGCACGACGTTTCGGCCCTTGGGCCCGAGCGTCACCTTCACGGCATCGGCGAGGATATTCACGCCGGCCAACATCCGGTTCCGGGCGTCGGTCTCGAATTTGACGTCCTTTGCGGCCATTTCCTTAGCTCCTGGTTATCTTTCGTTTGAGTTGGTTCAGGACAGCGAAATCAGGCAATGATGCCCAGAATGTCGCTTTCCTTCATGATCAGAAGTTCTTCGCCGTCGAGCGTGATCTCGGTACCCGACCACTTGCCGAACAGGATCTTGTCGCCGGCCTTGACATCCATCTTGATGCGCTTGCCGTCGTCGTCCTTTGCCCCTCCGCCAACGGACACGATCTCGCCCTCAGCGGGCTTCTCCTTGGCGTTGTCGGGGATGATCAGGCCGCCGGCGGTCTTCTCGTCGCCTTCCACGCGACGAACAAGAACGCGATCATGAAGCGGGGTGAATTTCATGTTGAACGCTCCTTCGTTCCTTTCATTGTATTCCTGTTAGCACTCGCAACAGGTGAGTGCTAACAGGCGCTAACTAGGGAAGCGCTCAAGGTCTGTCAACAGGGGCTGGAACTTTTTTTTGAACTCGTTCCAAGAACTTGAAAACGCAGGGAATCCAAGTCTTCAACGGTACCTTGCACGCCTGATGGCCAGATACTCGCGCCGCAGCATGTACATCCCTGTCGCCATGATGATACCGGTTCCCGCCCAAGTCCAGCCATCCGGAAACTGGCCGAAGACAAGCCAGCCGTACAGCGATGCCCAGATGATCAGCGTGTAGTGCACCGGTGCGACAGCAACCGCGAGCCCCAGTTCAAGGGCGCGGATAACGCACACTTCAGCAAGTCCCGCCAGCATGGCCAATCCCACAAGGAGCAGGAATTCAGGCCCGCTGGGCGTGACCCACACCCATGGCAACGGCACCGATAGCACGAAGACGGCAGTCATTGCCGTGTACAGGATCGTCGTGCCGGTCCCGTCCCTAGCCGCAATCGCCCTGCTGATGACTTGACGGCACGCGAAGAAAAACGCGGCTACGACCACGAGAATGGCGGCGGGATGAACCACCCCCATGCCCGGGCGGAGGATGATCATCGACCCGACGAATCCCAACACGACGGCAACCCACCTGCGCCATCCGACGGGCTCCCGGAGAATCAGCGCCGCCATAAGCGTGACCATGAACGGCGCCACGAAGCTCACGGCCACCGCATCCGCAAGCGGCACATGGCGAATGGCGAAAATGAACGCAGCAGCGGACAGCGCCGCCACGAGACCACGGATGAGCTGCAGCTTCGGATGCGCGGTCAGAAACAGGTGGCGCCCATGCAGCGCCAGCAGAAACAGGGCTCCGACGAGCAGGCCCAACTGCCGCGTCCACACGATCTGGAACGGATGCAGGTCGCTGGTCAGGAACTTTGCGATCGTGTCCACTGCCGCAAACAGGAACATGCCAAGGCCCATCAGCAGGAGACCCTTGCCGTTCTCCACCCGTCGGGCAGACATCGCATCCGTAGATTGGTTCGTGATCTCCGGCCCTCCGGCTGTCCCGCGAATAGAGACCGGATCGAGGCCGCTGACAAGATCGCTCCGCAGCCCGCTGCATTCCCGCTTGACTCCGCGCACTTGACCCCCTACGCCGCCCGTGTTTCCGGGAGCAGCTATCTCCCGGTCCCTGAAAGTTCAGGGATCGCCCCCCATCAGCGCGTTGCGCCCATGGGGGCGTTTGGCGTTAAGGGCGGCAGGTACCTGCCGGAAATCGAGCGGCGAATTGGAGATCGGGTCTTGTTCGAGAATCTGTCAGAGCGGCTTTCGGGTGTCTTCGACCGGCTCACGAGGCAGGGCGCTCTCTCAGATTCCGATGTCCAGACTGCGCTGCGCGAAGTGCGGGTGGCACTTCTCGAAGCCGATGTTTCACTTCCCGTCGCACGCGACTTCGTCAAGGCCGTGCAGGAAAAGGCTGCGGGCCAGGCAGTCACGAAGTCCGTCACGCCGGGCCAGCAGGTCGTAAAGATAGTCCATGACGAACTCGTTCGCGTGCTCAGCGGAGATGAGGATCCGGGCGCGCTTAAAGTCGACGATCCGCCCGCGCCCATCCTGATGCTGGGCCTGCAGGGATCGGGCAAGACAACCACCACAGCCAAGCTTGCCAAGAGGCTCACCGAACGGGACGGCAAGCGCGTGCTCATGGCGTCCCTCGACACGAACCGGCCTGCGGCCATGGAACAGCTTGCAATTCTGGGCAGGCAGATCGGCGTCCAGACATTGCCCATCGTGAAGGGCGAGGACCCAATTGCCATTGCCAGGCGCGCCAAGCTGCAGGCCACTCTTGGAGGCTACGATGTCTACATGCTCGACACGGCTGGCCGCCTCCACATTGACCAGGAACTTGTGTCGCAGGCCGCAGCCGTCCGCGACGCGGCAAGCCCGCGCGAAACGCTTCTGGTCGCGGACGGCCTGACCGGGCAGGACGCAGTCAACGTGGCCACCGAATTCGACGACAAGATCGGTGTAACGGGCGTCATCCTGACCCGAATGGACGGTGACGGGCGCGGCGGAGCCGCCCTTTCCATGCGCGCTGTCACAGGCAAGCCGATTCGCTTTGTTGGAACCGGCGAAAAACTGGATGCCATCGAGACATTCGAGCCCGATCGAGTCGCGGGCCGCATCCTGGGCATGGGCGACATCGTCGCCTTGGTGGAAAAGGCCCAGGAAACCGTCGAGGCCGAGAAGGCCGAGCGCATGATGAAGCGCTTCCAGAAGGGCCAGTTCAGCATGAACGACCTCAAGGGCCAGCTCACGCAGATGGCCGAAATGGGCGGCATGACGGGCATCATGGGAATGATGCCGGGAATGGGGAAGATGAAAGCACAGATGGACAAGGCCGGGTTTGATGACCGCGTGATCCGCCAGCAGATCGCCCTGATCGACTCCATGACCAAGCGGGAACGCGCCAACCCGCGAATCCTTCAAGCATCCCGAAAGAAACGCGTCGCCGCAGGCGCCGGGCTTGAAGTGTCCGATCTCAACAGGCTGCTGAAGATGCACCGCCAGATGTCCGACATGATGAAAAAGGTCGGTCGCATGGGCAAGAAAGGCATGATGAGCCAGCTCAGCGGACTTGTAGGCGGCGGCGGAGCCATGGCAGGCGGCATGCCCGGAAAGGCGGAAATCGAAGCTGCCCAACGGCAGCTCGGCCGGTTGCCCGGCGGCCTTGCGGGTCTCGGCGACGATTCGGGGGGCCAGTTCCCGCCAGGGATTTCAGGACTTGGGAAGAAGCAATGAGCCCGAACCAATCCCCGATTCTCCATTTTCGGATGTGCGTTTTTGCGCCGCCTGGCCTCCTAGCCGAGGGTGTGGAGTCACGAGCGGTCGGCAATCACGACTTTCTCCCTTGCAATCGTACTGGCAGGCCATGACGTCGAGACATGAGAAACCGACGCCGGGTCCGGCAGCGGACATCGCGCTCGCGTTTGCGGCAAACGTGCCGGTGATCCGCACCAATCGCCTGGTTCTTCGCGCAGTGCGGCTGGAGGACTTTTCGGGTTACGCATCCATCTTGTGCACGGACCGTGGCCGATTTGTTGGAGGCCCGCTTTCGCGCGAGGATGCGTGGTCTGACTTCGCTGCTCTGAGTGCCGGGTGGTTGCTCCACGGCCACGGCAGTTGGGCCGTGGCGGACACGGCCACCGGCGATCTTCTGGGATTCGTGCTTCTGGGGCTTGAACCCGGCGATGTCGAGATCGAGCTTGGCTACCTGTTCCTGGAAGATGCCGAAGGACGGGGACTTGCGACGGAGGCGGCAGCGGCGGCGCGCGACTGGGCGTTCAACACCCTCGGTCTCCAGACGTTTGTCAGCTACATCTCAAGCAAGAACGCCCGATCCATCGCTCTGGCCAGACGACTCGGCGCCGCAGAGGACACGCCGAGGGACTGGCCAAAGGGGAACGTCGTGTACCGGCACGTCAAACCAGACGGGGAGACGGTCGTGAGACCAGGTTCCGCGCACGGTGCCCCGCCGAACCCGAATTTCAAGAAATCAACTGAAGGGAGTCAAAATGACTGACGCCGTGAAACGCGCCGCCGAGCTCCTGGAATCGCACCGGGCATCAATCGACCGGCTCGATACAATCCTCGTCTACACCCTTGCCGAGCGCTTCGCCTGCACCCAGACCGTGGGCAAGCTCAAGGCGGAGCACAAGCTGCCACCTGCCGACAAGTCCCGTGAGGCGGATCAGATCAAGCGCCTGGAAAGGCTTGCAAAGGAGGCCGACCTCGACCCCGAGTTCGCGAAGAAATTCCTCGAGTTCATCATCGCGGAAGTCATCCAGCATCACATGCAAATTCAGAAATAAACCAGAAGGACCAACACAATGGCAATGAAAATTCGCCTTGCTCGCGCAGGAACGAAGAAGCGCCCGTTCTACCGCATCGTCGCTGCCGACAGCCGCATGCCCCGAGACGGCCGCTTCATCGAGAAGCTGGGCACGTACAATCCGCTCCTGCCCAAGGACAGTGCGGAACGGGTCAAGATGAGTCTCGAACGCATCAAGTACTGGATGGATCAGGGCGCAATGCCAACCGATCGCGTGTCACGCTTCCTGGAGGCCGCGGGTGTGCTCGACAAACAGGAACGCAGCAACCCGAAGAAGGCCCTGCCACGCAAGAAAGCCCAGGAACGCGCAGAAGCGGCGGCTGCGAACGAAGCGAAGGACGCCGCTACGTCGCAAGATGCCCAACACGAAGACGCGAATGCCGAAGATGCCAAGGTGGACGAGGCACCGGAGGCGAATGCCGAAGAGGCCGCCACCAAGGACGCTGAAGACGGCGCGCAAGAAGTGCCAGAAGAAGCGAAAGACGCCACAAAGTCGGAAGTGAATGACGCGCCGAAAGCGGCGTCCGCGGACACGGCATCAACCGAAACGGAGGTGCCGGAAGAGCCCAAGGCCGGATAGGGCATGCCCGGCTCGCCTGCCTCGATGCCAGCACGTCGCGCCCATGTCGGTCGTGGCAGGCAGGCACTGCGAGCAGGTCCGCGCAAGCCGAAGCGTGCCGGGATGGCAACGGCCCAATGAAGGACCGAGTCTGTGTCGGCGCGATCACGGGCGCATTCGGGATCAGGGGAGAGGTACGCCTCAAGAGCTTTTGCGCTGAGCCCGAGTCCATCGCATCATACGGTCCGCTGTCGTCCGAGGACGGAACGGCGACGTGGAACCTGCAGCTGGTGCGCCCTGCAAAGAGCGGATTCGTCGGCCGTCTCTCGGGAGTGACCACGAAAGAGGAGGCGGATGCGCTTCGCGGCACGAAACTGCACGTTGCCCGAAGCCGGCTACCCGAATTGCCGGAAGACGAGTTCTATAATGCCGATCTCATTGACCTCCTGGTATTTGACACCGGAGGAAAGGAACTTGGCCGAGTCACGGCAATCTTGAACCACGGTGCCGGAGACTTGCTGGAAATAGGTTTGAGAGATTCCCGTCCGGGAATCTTCCTGCCGCTTACCCGCGCAAACGTGCCCACGATTGACCTGACGAATGGTCGCATCGTAATCGACCCTCCGGACGGTCTGTTCGATTGAGCTTGACCGACCGAATCAATGCAACGGCATGCGGCGTGGCGGGCACGTCACCCAAGCCAACCTGTGGATCTCACGAACCGACACCGCGCCGCAGTTCCATACGACGACATTTCTGCCTCTTTTCAAACGATCCTCTCTGACTGTAGGTTGAACGCAGAAACTGGACCCAAAGGAAAAAAAGGGGAAATATCATGAAGAAAATGCTTGCTGCTTCCGTCGCGTCCGCATTCCTTGCAGGCACGGCCTTGGCCAGCGGCCATACGGAAATCAAGATCGGCATAATCGTGGGCCTCACCGGCCCGATCGAATCGCTGACGCCGCAAATGGCGGCGGGAGCCGAACTTGCAATGATGGAAGTCAGCGACTCCGGCCTCCTGCTCGGCGGCTCCACGGTGACGCCGGTCCGCGGCGACTCGACCTGCATCGACTCGGCTGCTGCGACCTCAGTTGCCGAACAGCAGATCACCAGCGATGGCGTGAAGGCCATCGTGGGCGGGGACTGCTCGGGTGTGACCGGTGCGATCCTGGAAAATGTCGCCCTTCCAAACGGCATCGTGATGGTCTCGCCTTCGGCAACCTCGCCGGGCCTTAGCCATCAGGACAACGAGGACAACGGGCTCTTCTTCCGAACCGCGCCTTCCGACGCGCGCCAGGGCGTCGTGATGACGGAAGTCCTCATGGAACTGGGCATCAGCGAAGTTGCGGTAACCTACACCAACAACGACTACGGCAAGGGTCTGGCCGACAGCTTCCAGGCTGCGTTCGAGGCCGCTGGCGGCACGGTCACGATCAATGCCGCGCACGAAGACGGCAAGGGTGACTATTCGGCAGAGGTCGGCGCTCTGGCTTCCGCCGGCGGTCAGCGCCTGGTCGTTGCAGGCTATGTCGACCAGGGTGGATCCGGCATCATCCGCGCGGCGCTTGATTCCGGCGCGTTCGACACCTTTCACCTTCCCGACGGCATGATTTCGGATTCCTTGACGGACAACTTCGGCAGCGAAATCGATGGCTCGACCGGTCAGGTCCCGGGCACAGACAGCCCCGGTGCTGCAAAATATGTCGATCTTGCGGCGGGCGCCTTCGACGCCACTTCGCCATTTTCCGCCGAAAGCTATGATGCCGCGGCGCTGATCATGCTCGCCATGCAGGCCGCCGGATCCGCGGAATCCGCCGATTTCAAGGACAAGGTCATGGACGTCGCCAATGCACCGGGCGAGAAGATCTTCCCTGGCGAACTAGCCAAGGCTCTGCAGATCCTCGCCGACGGCGGCGAAGTCGACTATGTCGGCGCAAGCGCGGTCGAACTGATCGGCCCGGGTGAATCGGCCGGCAACTACCGCCAGATTGAAGTCACGGGCGGCAGCATCGAAACCGTCAAGTATCGATAGCGCAGCAAGCCAGGGGCCCGGACTTGTTCCGGGCCCTTTTCATCCGGGAACGGGCATGATCAGGGTCGAGGGCCTGCACAAGCATTTCGGCGGATTTCGTGCCGTTGATGGAGTAACCTTGGAAATTGCGCCGGGCTCGATCACCGGCCTGATCGGACCTAACGGCGCAGGCAAGACGACGCTGTTCAACGTTATCGCGGGATCCCTGCCCCAGACTGGCGGACATGTGTTCATGAACGGCGAGGACATAACTGGCCTTCCGCCGCATGACCTCTTCCACAAGGGGCTTCTCCGCACGTTTCAGATCGCCCATGAGTTCGCTTCCATGAGCGTCCGCGAAAACCTGATGTTGGTTCCGGGCCAGCAGCAGGGGGAGAAAATCTGGAACACGTGGATCGGTCGCCACCGGATCACGGCAGAAGAAGAGGAGATCCGGAAGAAAGCCGACGAAGTGATGGAGTTCCTGACCATCGACCACTTGAGCGACGAAAGAGCGGGCAACCTTTCTGGAGGCCAAAAGAAGCTCCTTGAATTGGGTCGCACCATGATGGTGGATGCACAAATCGTCTTTCTGGACGAGGTGGGTGCCGGCGTGAACCGCACGCTGCTCAGGACGATCGGGGACGCGATCCAGCGTTTGAACAGGGAGCGCAGCTACACTTTCTGCATGATCGAACACGACATGGATTTCATTGGCCGGCTGTGCGACCCGGTCATCTGCATGGCGGAGGGCAAGGTCCTGGCCGAGGGAACGATCGACCAGATAAAGGCGAACGATTTCGTCATAGAAGCCTATCTCGGCACCGGCCTGAAAAACAGGATGATCAAAGAGACGAGCGGTGAGTGATCCCTTCCTGATCGGCGACTCCTTGAGCGGCGGGTACGGCCGTGGCGTGGATATCCTCCACTCATGCACGATCTCGGTGAACGAAGGCGAGATCGCCGTGATCGTCGGACCGAACGGAGCGGGCAAGTCGACGGCAATGAAGGCTGTCTTTGGGATGCTGGATCTCCATGAAGGCTCGGTCAAGCTCGGTGGTGAGGACATCTCGCACCTGAGCCCGCAGGACCGGGTGGCAAAGGGAATGGCCTTCGTGCCGCAGAACTCCAACACCTTCACGTCGCTGACGGTCGAAGAGAACCTTGAAATGGGCGCCTTCCTGAGACGCGACGACATTTCGGGCACCTTGGCGCAGGTCTACGAACTCTTTCCTGTCCTGAAGGAAAAACGCCGCCAAACGGCGGGCGAGCTGTCCGGCGGACAACGTCAGCAAGTGGCAGTTGGCCGCGCGCTGATGACCCAGCCCAGGGTCCTGATGCTGGACGAGCCGACGGCAGGCGTCAGTCCCGTTGTCATGGACGAGCTGTTCGACAGGATCATTGAGGTGGCGAGAACCGGCATCTCGATCCTGATGGTGGAGCAGAACGCGCGGCAGGCCCTCGAGATTGCGGACAGGGGCTACGTCATGGTGCAGGGACAGAACGCCTTCACCGATACCGGCGAGGCACTCCTTGCGGATCCGGAAGTTCGCCGCTCGTTCCTGGGTGGGTAGGCGGTAGGGCGGGAACTGGAGAGTGCAGGCATGAACAAGCTCTCAAGGACACGTGCTGACGCACGCTGCCGGCAAGGCATCGGATGTCGGTTGCGGCATGAGCACCTGCACGGATCGCTTCGGAAAAGTGCAGGGTCGGCTTCCACCTGTCCAAACAGGAGGACGGCTTGGATCTCCTGAACGCAATCGTTGCATTTGCGAATTTCGTCATGTTGCCGGCGGTTGCCTATGGCAGCCAATTGGCGCTGGGAGCGCTTGGCGTGACCATGATTTACGGGATCCTGAGGTTCTCCAACTTTGCCCACGGCGACACCATGGCCTTTGGCGCCATGGCAACGATCTTGGGCACCTGGTGGCTTCAAGCCATGGGCGTGTCCCTGGGTCCGCTCCCAACCGCGCTTCTGGCTCTGCCTGCAGGGATTGCCGCCACAGCGGTGCTCGTGCTGCTCACAGACCGCCTGGTCTACCGGTTCTACCGGGAACAGAAGTCTGCGCCCGTCATTCTGGTCATCGTATCGATGGGCGTGATGTTCGTGACGAACGGTCTCGTACGTTTCGTCATTGGCGTTGACGAACAGCGATTTGCGGACGGGGCACGCTTCATCATCACGGCTCGCGAGTTCAAGGAACTGACGGGCCTGAAGGAGGGCCTCGCGATCAAGTCCACTGCGATGCTGACCGTCGTCGTCGCGATCATCGTCGTCGCCCTTCTCTTCTGGTTCCTGAATCGCACGCGCACGGGAAAGTCCATGCGGGCGTTTTCGGACAACGAGGATCTCGCACTCCTGTCCGGCATCAGTCCCGAACGCGTGGTCATGTTCACCTGGATCATAGTGGCGGCGCTGGCCACCATCGCGGGCGTGCTCTACGGACTCGACAAGAGCTTCAAGCCGTTCAACTACTTCCAGCTCCTCCTGCCGATCTTCGCATCTGCGATCGTTGGAGGTCTTGGCAATCCGATCGGCGCGATCGCGGGCGGCTTTGTCATTGCATTTTCCGAAGTCACGATCACTTATGCGTTCAAGAAGGTCGCTGGCTACCTGATACCTGCCTGGGAACCGCAAGGCCTCGTCCAACTGCTTTCGACAGACTACAAGTTCGCCGTCAGCTTCGCGCTTCTCATCGTCGTGCTCCTGTTCCGGCCGACGGGACTGTTCAGGGGAAAAGCGCTGTGACTCTGAAGCCGCGAGACATGACCCTCTTCCTGGCCGTCCTTGCGCTGATTGCCGCAACCGGCTTCCTGCAAAGCTGGAACGTTGCACTCGGCATTTTGAACATGGGCCTTGTCTCGGCGATCATGGCACTCGGGGTAAACATGCAATGGGGCTATGCGGGTCTGTTCAATATCGGAGTCATGGGGTTTCTTGCGCTTGGTGGCCTCAGCACCGTCATCATCTCGAAACCGCCTGTCGTAGAGGCCTGGGATGCCGGCGGCCCTCGGGTCATCTTCGCCCTACTTGTCGGAACCGCCGCCATCGTAGCGGCCATCCTGGCCTGGAAGAGAATGCCGGCGGGGAAGGCCCGTGCTCCCGCGCTTGTCGCGATTCTCATCCTGGGCTTCTTCGTATATCGCTGGCTATTCGACCCTGCAGTGGCAGCGATCGAAGCGGTGTCGCCGGCAAGGGCAGGAAATCTCGGCGGCCTTGGCCTTCCCGTCCTGATTGCATGGCCGGTTGGAGCGCTGCTCGCCGCTGGGGCCGCATGGGTCGTCGGAAAAACGGCGCTCGGCCTGAGATCGGACTATCTCGCCATTGCCACTCTAGGCATCTCCGAAATCATCATCGCGGTTCTCAAGAACGAGGACTGGCTCTCGCGCGGCGTCAAGAACGTGAGCGGAATCCCGCGGCCGGTGCCGTACGAAATCGACCTGCAGAACTCGGAACGTTTTGTCGAGCGGGTCTCAGCCTTTGGATTCGACCCGGTGACGGCATCCACGATAACGGTCAAGCTCGCCTATGCCGGCCTCTTCCTTGCAGTATTGATTTTCCTGCTTTGGTTGGCGCAAGCCGCGCTCAACTCGCCTTGGGGCCGGATGATGCGGGCCATACGCGACAACGAGGTCGCTGCCGAGGCGATGGGCAAGGACGTAACGGCAAGGCACCTGCAGGTGTTCATCCTAGGATCGGCGGTCTGCGGACTGGCAGGAGCCATGATGACAACGCTGGACGGTCAGTTGACGCCTGCAAGCTACCAGCCGCTGCGCTTCACGTTCCTGATCTGGGTCATGGTCATTGTCGGAGGGTCAGGCAACAATTTCGGGGCGGTCCTGGGCGGCATGCTGATCTGGTACCTTTGGGTCATGGTCGAGCCCTTGGGCGTCGCCCTGATCGGCGGCATCACTGCGGGCATGCCTGACGGATTCTGGCTGAAAGACCACCTCCTTGAGACTGCCGCACACATGCGGCTGCTGACCATGGGCCTGATCCTGCTTCTGGTTCTCCGCTTCAGTCCACGTGGACTGATCCCCGAACGATGATCCCCTTCGCAGTCATTCCTGCAGCTGGATCCTCGTCGCGCATGCGAGGCAGAGACAAGCTGCTGGAAAACGTTGAAGGCATGCCCCTGCTTCGCCGTCAGGCGGGCATCGCCATTGAAAGTGGATGCGAGGTCGTCGTAGCGCTTCCAAAGGGCAACATTGCTCGCCGGGAGGCAATTGGCGAACTGGCAGTGACCACGATCGAGGTCGAGGACGCTGCCGAAGGCCTCGGCGCCACGCTCCGCGCTGCCACCCTGCATGTCATGCAATTTGCCCCGGATCGCGCCATGTTGATCCTGCTGCCGGACGTTCCTGGCATCACCGCATCCGACATCAGGAGCGCCATTGAGCGCTTCGAGGCTGGCGGCGGCGACACGCCGACACGCGCCACGGACGCGGATGGCAGGCCGGGCACGCCCCTGATCGTGCCACCACGGCTTCTGCCTCGGTTCGCCAAGCTGACTGGCGACGAAGGTGGTCGCGCCGTCCTGAAGGACGAGACGATCAATTTTGTGCTACTGCAGGGCGACCACGCTACCCGGGATCTGGACACGCCAGAAGATTGGAAGGCCTGGCGCAAGAAATACGGCGCACCGACCTGACGCGGCGGGGTGCAGATATCCTGGCATCAGTCAAAGGGATCACGGCTTGCCATTGCCGCACGTTCCCGTCGCAGCCCCATGCCCGGCAAGTCCGTTCACATAGTCCGCAACATGGAACCCCACGGCTTCAACGCTCGAATCCTGCCTCCCGGTCGCAGGCAGCACCGTCGGCACAAATTTAATTCGGGTAGCGATTGTCGACGGTTGTAGAAATGTCTACGCGGCAGATTCTCCGGCCATGGCAATCAGGACATCGCTCTTGTGGGACTCTCCCGGCATGCCGCGGCTTCGGGTTCCGTTATGAAAGCGCTATCACCATTTTGATGGTGTCCGAGCTTGATCAACAGCAAATGTGCGTGGGCTTTGAAGCTCATTGAAAGCATCAGACCAACGGCAAATGGAGTTGACTTTATGAAAGCGCTGTCATTTCATCTGGTCAGGACAGATGGGAAAAATCTGTTCAGCGACCTCTCCCTGAAGAGAGTGGCCTAAGGGGTGAATGTCCCTAGAGCCCATGCTGACTAGCACAAGAAAGGAAACCATCATCCAATCGTCCTTGAACCATGCGTCAAAGACCCACCTTGGGATGCTTCCTCAGTTCCAGGCTCTGGAAGATTTGTCAGCAGACACGCCGGGTCAGGCACGAAGCAGGGCGAATCGGAATGCGGATGGTCAAGTTGTGCGAGGGGAGCCCGCCTTTGGGCGGCGTTGCCGGGGACATCATTGCGACCCCGCGAGCGGCATAAGCTGCATGGCAGAGAATGCTGCATCACGGTTTTTCCGTCCAGGCGAGGCAACTCGTCGTCGGGGGCGGGTGGCGGTTTGCCCGACCCATTTCAACACAAACAGCAAAGGGGCGCGCTTTCCTCCTTGGCCTGCTTGCCGGGGATTGAAGCGCGAAAATCAGATGAATAATCTTCGTTCGCGCGGACACGGGTTGCTTTGGGCGACCGGCTCCGCTCTCGCATTTGCAGCCGTGGCCTCATATGCCGCGCCTACTCACGGCACCCTTGTCGTCGCGGTCAATCAGGAACCACAGGACCTTGCTGCACAGGGAACCTACAAGGAAATCAACGCCACGGGGTTGCGCAATGTCGTGGAAACGCTGATCGCGGTTGACCCGGTTACCGGCGAGATGCGAGGCGTACTCGCCACCGATTGGGAGCGCGTCGATGGCAGCACATTGCACCTCACCATCCGGCAGGGCGTCAAGTTCCACGACGGAACGGACATGACAGCCGAATCGGTGGCCAAGTCGATCAATTGGGTCTGGAGCCCCGAAAAGGCGTTCACCATCCAGGAATATGCCGGCCCCGGCGAAATCACCGCCACCGCCATCGACGAAAATTCCGTCGAAGTGGTGTCGAGCAAGGCCGATCCGTTGCTGGAGTTCCGCATGACGCTGGGCGGCATTTCTTCGGCAGCGCAACTCGACAACAGCCCGGAAGAGCATTTCGACACACCCGTCGGCACCGGGCCCTATGTCTTCGGCGAGTGGGCCAAGGGCCAGTACTGGACGGCGACCTACAACCCCGACTGGTGGGGGCTGAGCGCCGACGATGCCTATGGCACAACCAAACCGGCCTACTCGGACCTGAAGTTCGTGTTTCGCGCAGAAGATGCCACCCGCGTGGCGATGGTTCAGTCGGGTGAAGCACAACTGGGCATGTTCCCCTCGGCCGACGAATGCGCACGCGCGGCGGATGCGGCCGACTACGACTGCGTGACAGGCCCGTCGACGACCTATCTCTACGGTCGCCTCGATCATTCGCTGCATGCCCACCCCGTACTTGCCGATCCGCGAGTGCGCGAGGCGGTCTTCTTGTCCGTCGACATCACCGGCATTGCCGACTTGCAGGGCATGGCTTCGGTGCCGCAAGGACAACTTGGCCCGAAGGGCACCATTGGTTTCAACGATGCTGTGCAGCCCTACACATACGACCCGGAGCGCGCCATGGCGCTTCTTGCTGAGGCCAAGGCAGACGGCGTCGATGTCGATGCGCTGAATGTCGAGGTCGTAGGCCGGGATACTACCCCGCGGATCAAGCCAATCGTCGAGGCCATCGGCGCGATGCTTAACATCTCCGGCATCGAAACCACGATCAAGGTGCAGACCCCGCAGGAGTTCAACCCGCGTGTCCGCATCGCCGGCTATGCCGACGAGCCGAACCGGCAGATGATGCAGGTTCACGTCAAGGGCAACCCCTCGGGCGACTATGGGCTGCTATTGCACTCGAACTACGCGTGCCCGGACATCAACGACCCCAAGGGGCCGTCGCGGTCGTCGGTCTATTGTGATGCCGATTTCGACGCCAGGCTTTTTGAGGCACTGGCAAGTTTTGGCGACGATCGGAACGAACGGATGAAAGAACTGGTCCAATACGTCCACGACCGGCACCTGATCGTGCCGCTGGCGCTCCTCGACCGCGGCTATCTGGTGAAGGCCGGGACCGAGTTCACATTCGGCACCGACCACAGAATTCAGGCGGTCTATCTGAAGCCGGCTGAATAGCCTCCCGAGTGATGAACCGGCGCGCTCCACGGGCGCGCCGGCTTGTTCAACTTACCCCCTGACGGATAAACGGACGTATGCCCTACCTATTGAAGCGGGTGATCAACTCCGTAATCCTGCTGCTGATCACGGTCTCCTTTGTCTTCTTCGCCTGCCGCATGATCGGCGACCCGGCGCTGAACATGCTCGGCCCTGGCGCGAACGACATAGCGCTGGAAAACCTGCGCCGCGCGGCCGGCCTGAACGACCCGCTCTGGCTACAGTGGGTGCGCTACATGGGTGGGCTTCTGCAGGGCGATTTCGGCGTAAGCTACCGCTATGGCTTCTCTGTAATCCCTGAGGCGGACCTGAAAGATATAGGCGTACCAGTGGTCGATCTGGTGGCAGAGCGCTTGCCCGCCACTTTCCTTCTGGCCGGCGTCGCCATGGCCATCGCCGTTCCGCTCGGGCTCGGCATGGGCGTGATCGCGGCCGCCTACCCGCGGCATCTTGCCGACCGGCTGGTCACCGTACTGTCGCTGGCCGGCGTATCCATCGTGCAATTCTGGCTTGGGCTGATGCTGATCGTGCTGTTCGCGGTCCAGCTCGGCTGGCTTCCGACGGGGGGATACGGCGAGCCGGCGCATGTAATCCTTCCGGCGCTGACGCTCGCCGCCCGACCCATCGGGCGCATCGCGCAAGTTGTGCGCAGCGCCATGCTGGACGAATTGGCGAAACCCTACGTTGTCACCGCCCGCGCCAAAGGTGTGGCCGAGTGGCGGGTGATCTTGCTGCACGCCCTGCGCAACGCAGCTATCCCCATCATTACCATGATCGGCGACGAACTGTCCGCGTTGCTCACCGGCGCAATCCTGGTTGAAAAGATCTTTGCCTGGCCGGGCATCGGACTCTTGATCATCGACAGCCTCAGCCGCAGCGACCTGCCGATCATTCAGGTCTCGATCGCCGTGGTGGCCACCCTGGTGATCATCGTCAACCTGTTGGTCGATTTCGCCTATCGCATCATCGACCCGCAGATTCAGCTTGGGCAGAAGGCGTGACCTGATGGCCGATGTGAGCAATCCAGCCATTGAGGACGCCATCGATCCCAAGGACGAGCGCGAGAACCTCCGCGACTACCTGTACGCGCTCAGGCGCGACAAGATCACGGCTTCGGCGGTGCTGTTCCTGCTGGCCCTCCTGGCATTCACCATAGGTGCCGAATTCCTCGCCCCGCACAAGCCTACCGGGCTCAACCTCGCCGACCGTATGCTGCCGCCATTCTCGACCGGAAAAAAAGGGCTATTCTACCTCCTCGGAACCGACGAGCTTGGACGGGACCTGTTCACGCGACTGATCTATGGCGCGCGAGTCTCCGTCTCGGTGGGTCTCTTGGGCGCGACGTTCTCCTGTGTCTTCGGCGTCATCGCCGGACTGACGGCTGGCTACTACGGAGGGCTCTACGAGGACCTGGTCATGCGCTTTGTCGACGGCATGCTGTCGCTGCCCTCGCTTCTTGTGGCGCTCTTCGTGCTGTTCATTCTTGGCGGCGGGTTTGCCAACCTGATCCTGGTCTTCGCGGTGCTGCACTGGATGGTCTTCGCACGCATGTCGCGCGGGCTTGCACTGGCGGCGCGGTCGAAAACCTATGTGGTGGCCGCCAAGGCCATGGGCGCCTCGGGTCGGCGGATAGTGTTCCGCCACATCCTGCCAAACGTGGTTGCCCCGATATTGGTCCTCTACACGCTCGAAATCGCGATCCTGATCCTGAGCGAGGCTTCGCTTAGCTTCCTCGGTTTCGGCGTTCAGCCGCCTGACCCGTCCTGGGGCCTGATGATCGCTGACGGACGCGAGCATATCCGATCCGCCTGGTGGCTTGTGGCTTTCCCGGGGCTGGCAATCTTCCTCACTGCGCTCTGTCTCAACCTCGTCGCAAGCTGGGTGCGCGCAGTCACGGATCCGGCGCAGCGCTGGCGCTGGTTCGCCATTGGAAGCGGAGGCAGGGAGTGAACAAGCCGCTCGTCAATGTCGAAGGCCTTCGCGTCGAGTTCCCGTCCAAACGCGGTGCGATTGCAGGAGTCCAAGACGTCTCGTTCACCATCGAGCCGGGCGAGATCATCTGCATCGTAGGCGAGTCCGGTTCCGGCAAGTCTGTCTCTGCCTACACGCTGATGCAGCTCACCAAGTTCTCCGGAGGCTGGGTGGCGGACGGTCAGCTGACTCTGGAAAGCGGCAATGGAAATGAGATCGACCTGCGCGCTGCAGACGAGGCGCAGATGCGCACGATCCGCGGCAACGAGATCGGCATGATCTTTCAGGAGCCCATGACGGCACTGAACCCCTCTTACACGATCGGCTGGCAACTGGCCGAGAGCCTGCAGCAGCACCGCGACATGAGCCGCGAAGAGGCCGCCGGCCGCTCGGTCGAACTGCTGAAACAGGTGCGCATCCCCGAGCCCGAACGGCGGCTGAAGCAGTATCCGCACGAACTTAGCGGCGGCATGCGCCAGCGCATCGTGATCGCAATGGCGCTTGCGTGCGAGCCGCGACTCCTGATTGCCGATGAGCCCACCACTGCGCTCGACGTGACGGTACAGGCCGAGATTCTGGCGCTCATTCGCAAGCTAAGGGACGAAACTGGCGCTGCGGTTCTCCTGATCACCCACGACATGGCCGTCGTAGCGCAGATGGCTGACCAGGTGGTAGTGATGCAAAATGGCCGCGTGGCCGAGGATGGATCGGTCGAGCAAGTACTGACGGATCCGCAGCACCCCTACACACAGGCCCTTCTGGCCGTAGTTCCGAAACTCGGGGACATGGCCGGCAAGACCTTGCCCGAGCCCATGGAAACCGTCGCCACGACCGATTGCCGCATCGACAAACCGCTGCAGCCGGGCAGCCGCGTCCTGCTCGACGTCAGGCACCTAACCAAGCGCTTCCCGATCCGAGGCGGCTGGTTAGGCCGGACCGTGGCCAACGCGCACGCGGTCGAGGACGTGACTTTTCGCATTCTCGAAAACGAAACCCTGTCGCTGGTTGGCGAAAGCGGCAGCGGCAAGTCGGTGACCGGGCTTTGCATCCTGCGGCTGGAACGCCCCGATAGCGGCGAGATCACCTTTGACGGGCAGGATCTGCTGGCACTTTCCGATGAGGACATGCGGTTGGCGCGCCGCGACATGCAAATGATCTTTCAGGATCCCTACGGCTCGCTCAACCCGCACATGTCGCTGCTGGAGCAGGTCATCGAGCCGCTGAGGAACTTCAGGCTTGAAGCCGGCAGCGCGCTCGAGGACCGTGCAGCGGAACTCTTCGACCGTGTACACCTGCCGCGCGCCTTTCTCAGGCGCCATCCCAGCGAGCTTTCCGGAGGGCAGCGCCAGCGTGTCGCCATTGCCCGTGCCCTGGCCCCCAAGCCCAAGCTGATAATTGCCGACGAGGCGGTCTCGGCACTGGATGTGTCGATCCAGGCCGAAGTGCTGAACCTGATGATGGAACTGCAGGCCGAGATGGGGATCTCGTACCTCTTCATCGGCCACGATATGGCGGTGGTCGAGCGGGTTTCGCATCGGGTCGCGGTGATGTATCTGGGCCGGATCGTCGAGACCGCCACGCGGGAACAGATTTTCGCCAACCCACAGCACGAATACACCAAGACGCTGCTTGCCGCCGTGCCGACGCTCGACCTTGCCCACCGCGCCCAAAAGTGGGAACTGGCCACCAAACCACCCCCTTCGCCCATTCACCCAGTTGGATACGAGCCCGACCCGGTGCATTTCGAGAAAGTGACCGAGGGCCATTTCGTTTTGCGTTCGGGTCTGAGTCCGGCCGATGAAGGAAAAGACGGACCGTGAGCGAAGCAAAGGCATCCCGCCGGGACCACGGCAACATTACCGCCCAAGACGTCGCCGACCGCGCTGGCGTGTCGCTGACCACGGTGTCGCGCAGCTTCTCCGATGCCGGTCTGGTGAACGAAGCCACGCGCGAGCGGGTGCTGAGCGTTGCCGGGAGACTCGGCTACCGCCCGAACATGGCCGCGCGCGTCTTGGCCGGGCGGCGGTCGAACCTGATCGGTTTGCTGGTCAACAACTTTGACGACCCCGAACATCTCGACCTCTTCCGCTTCGTTTCCTCCGAGGCGCAACAGCGGAACTACCACGCGATCCTGTTGAATGTCGGCCACAAGCTCAGCGAAATTGCATCGGTCGACACCGCCCTGCAGTTCCAGGTTGATGGGCTGCTGGTGGCAGCCTCGCACCTGCCGGACCAGCTTGCGCAGAAATGTGAGGCCAAGAACAAGCCGATAGTGGTCGTCGGCCGCCGGTCTCTGCGCCCCGAGTACAGTTCGGTCCATTGCGACAATCACGCTGGCGCCGCGCTGGTCGCCGACTACATGCACGAAAGCGGCGTCATGCGCCCGGCCTTCATCGGCGGCAACGCCGATGCCACCGTGACCAAGGAACGCATGGCGGGCTTCGTGCAGCGAGTAGAAGAACTCTACGGCTACCAGCCGATGACCCGGCTCGCCGGGGTCAACGACTACGACAGGGGCCACGCGGCAGCGCTGGAGTTGATGAACCTGCCCAAGCCGCCCGATGGGTTCTTCTGTTCAAGCGACCTGCTGGCAGTTGCCACGCAGGATGCGGTGAAACCTAACGGTTGCCAGAAAAGCGAAGATCCCATGGTTGTCGGCTTTGGGCAATCCCTGCTGGCAAGACTGAACGCCTATGATCTCCATTCCGTCAGCATGCCGTTTGAGGAAATGGTCCGGGCGGCGACCTCGCTCTTGATCGACCAGATCGAAGGCTTGAGCTCTGAGAAGACCGAAATCGCCCTGCCGTGCGACAAAATCGAGTGATCCCGGCCGTGCTGGCCGTGACGATAGCGAACTGCACGACGTATTTCGGACCCATCCAGGCCAGATTCCGCCAATAGTGGTGGTGCGCAAAACAGAGCAATCAGCGCATGGTCCTCGTCCTGATCTTGCGCTCCGCCCTGGCGCGTGTCCTGAATCTCGAAAAGTGGCAAGAAGATCACGTCGAATGCCTGAACGCGATCGCAGGCCATGCCCCGGTGCAGGCCGTCAATCAGGATTCAGACGTGAACGGCAAGCCGGTCGATGCGTTTCTCAATTTGGCGTTGCCGGTCATTCTGCCTCGATGTCGCGCCCGGGCCAAGGCCAACCGAACGCTCCGGGCGTGATTCTTGTATGGTTCACTTTTTGTATTCTTGATGTTCTTCGCGAATCATGCCGCAAGCGCGATTTTCATCACCGGCTGGTTGTCGTTGGCGCATTGCGGAGGCTTCCAGCCGCCGTTTCGACTCAGGCGGGGC
>JAJEFO010000100.1 GCA_022820365.1 Silicimonas sp. | reverse complement strand
GCCCGTCCCAGCGGGCCGCCTCGGCCACCTTCGCCTCGTTGAGGCGCCCCTTCCCGTCGGGGAAGTCGAGAAACCGGGCGCCGCCGCGGTTGCTCACGGAAGCCGGGGTGTCGCCGGTCTCCAGCCTGGCGCGCAGCTTCTTGCCACTGCCGGAATAAAACTACCCAATTGTGCAGAAGTAAAAAGGTACGCTTCGGGCGCTGACGCCCAGTCCCTGGGGCCAGAAGAATCAACTATACAAGGCTCGCCGAAATCGAGAGTCGGACAAAAGGTCTGAACTCAAAATACAGACTTGCAGCCGTCACCTGAGGATATTGCGCTCGACATCATCGTCATTGTTGGCGCCCGAGACAAGCTGAAATGGGCGGTTCTGTTATGTCCGGGCGGGTGCGGCAACATCATGCGCTTGCCACTTGCGCCTAATCGGCGGCCGCGCTGGTGCGTCGGCCGTGATTGGCTCGGGCGACCTTCTCTCTCCCCCTCGGTGCATCAACGCAACGCCTGCGGAGCGCACTTCTGGTTCAGGAAAGGCGCAGTCACCCGGTGCCGGGACAGCGGGTGTGGTCACCCGTAGTACAGCGAAGGAGAACATTCGGCTGAATTATAAACTGCGGCAAAGTCCCGGTTCGCCAGGGTCCTAGTTTGTAGTTAGCGCGGGCATTACCCGGCCTCGTGTTGCCGCACGCGGATAAGGTCCTCGATCTCCTCGCGGATGTCAAACTGGGTTTCCACTTCCAATGCGAGGGTCACTGCGATCGCGAAGCGAATCTCTTCGTCTGGACTGAGGCCTCCACCGGAATTGTCCCGGCATTGGACACGAATGGGAAGCGCCGCACCCTGACCATAATTCGGCACTATCGGACCGTTGTGAACCAGTCGGCGCGACCAGACCGTTCCCCTTTTTATGATATTCGCGTCGAGCTCGCGGGCCCGCATGTCGAGGCTCCAGCCCTGATCGTCAATCGGACCCCCAAAAAGATCGGTTCCATGCGGCACCGCCTCCAGAAGCGCCAGACGGTATCTCGCTCTGGTTGCCAGGACAGGAGAAAACCATGCAATCGTTACCCGCATGGAACGCCCTAGGCGCTCACCGGCAAGCGAGGGCGGCAGAGGAACATCGAACACAGCCGCACGGTCTTTGCGGATGGTTGCGGTCCCAACCAACGTGGCTCCATAGTCCGGCGCTTCCTGCATAACGGCCTCGTTCAGCACCCCATGACCAAAATGCCGGCACACCTCCTCGCGTGCGCTCGCATGGTTGCCATTGAGCCGCGCTCGTTCGGACTCGTAATAGAGAGTGGCATTTTCCGGCCATTGAGCTGCGTTCACAGCCAATGCCTTTGTTATCAAGGCAAGATCGCGCCTGCCGAGGTTTTGCCCTTCGAAAGGGCCTTCTTCGCCCATGAGTTCGGTAGCGGCATTGACATGCGCGCGCGTTGCCAAGGCGTTGCTGCAGCTCGTCCCTCTGACGCGATATTGAGAGGCCGCGCCCCTCTGCACAGTGGCCGCAAATAGACCCGACCGTTGATACTGGTTGGGGACGGTTAGCCGCAGGTTGGCACCGGCCGGGGACATGCTTAGTTCGTGCTCGCCACCGGTGTGGATATAGTCGGGTTTGATCGACCGAAAGGCGCCGAGGCCAAGCCCGGATGAGACGGCAGTTCGAACGCCCTCACCACCCTCCAGAGAAATCATGCCCGCCGGTAGCGGCATAGTCGGAGCGGTCAGGTCCCGAGAGGCCGCCCCAACAGTGACCACGTTCACGGCCTCGCCGGGCGCAAGAAGCGTTCGGTCATGTCTCGCGTCGCGCAAGGCCGCATCGATATGGGCTATTTGCGCATCAAGGCCAGCATCCTCGAAGTCAATGGACCTCATATTGGGGACGACCAGATCGTCCGGGACATTGCCTGCGGAAACCGTAAAGAGGATACCCTGGTTCTCCGCCCACCAGTCAAGTAGCCGGGCAAGAGAGCTGATCCGACCAGCAAAATGCGATCCACGCACTCCGATCGAAAAATTCACCATGAATGCTTCCGGTGCCAGTGGATCGTCGCCCAAGAACGCGCGCGTTAAGGCAATGTGGACAAGGTCGACGAATAGCTGATCGTTCGGCGAGGAGGCCCCATCCGCCCCGTCTACAAGCACCGGTATGGCGAGCAAACGAGCGCCGTTTAGAGGTGTGCCATCCGCGACAAGATCACCTCGCAGGATCAGCGATGCCATGGAGGTTGCGTGGCGTCGGTGCTGTACCTGCGAGAGGCGGACCAGACCATGGACGTCCTCTATATCGACGCCACCGTCGAGGGCAGGATGACCGGCAATTGGTGTGCCATCAAGCAGTACCGCCCGTACAGGCGCGTTGGGATCAAAAGGTGTCAGATCGCCGAAGTCCGCCTGAGGCTCGTCGTCCGAAAGATCGGGCAGAGACTGACCCACGGTCTGGGGGAGCACGTACTGCAGCCCGTCGATGGTCGCGAGCCCGTCAGGAGCGAACGGATTTTCGAGCATTGCCCGAACGGCACCTGACGGCATGTCGATGAGCGCCGCTTCATAGATGAACCCATCCAGATTGATCGAGCTGGTTCTGACGACCTCGCCGCCCAGTGCCTGAACCCGCGCCCGCGTATCGGTTTGCCATCGGTTCCGTTTTGCGCGGGTCGCTGTTGGCCAGATCTCCAGCTCGAGTCGCATTAGCACAGCATCATCGTCTGCGAGTTGCATGTGCAGTTCCGCTTGGGCCTGGCGCGTCAACCTGTCTTGCGGACCCCAGGGGCGGATATCCGCGAGCAAATCGAAAAGCCGCCACCATGGCGCCAGCCCGTATGGTTTGTCCTCGTCGTTTTGGTATGCGCGCCAAAGCTGCAGCATGCGCTGAAGGTCTACTGCGGAGGGCATAGTCGCATAGAGCGTTGGCGCAGCAGCGCCAACATATTCATCCACGAGTTCGTCGGGGATTTCATATGTATCGTCAAGCCGATCCTCGATTAGTAACTCGAAGCCGATGCGCGCGGCGGCCTTTTGGAAGTTCCGGATGGGTAGCAGTGTCTCGAAAACAAGCGCTCGTTCTGGCGCAATGCCGGACGGATCCTGGCGAAGAAGCACATCCGGCGCTTCACCCTGAAAGGCCTCTTCCAGGCGCCTGAACGCTTCGCCAAATCGTGCTTCCTGGCCTTGGCGGCCGACGCCGCGCGGTCGTCGGCGCCTGTCCGGCGAGCCTTTCAGTCGAACAGTGAGTTCGGGATTAGGCAGTCGAAGGATCGGGCGATCTGTCATCTCCGGTCACACTTCCATGCTGTGAGGCCCATGCGCCTATACGGTCCTTGACCAGAGTTCGGAGGGTGACGTTTCCGTGTGCCAGTGCACGACGCCTGTGAATATCCATAAAAAAGTCTTCGGCCTCGGAAAAGTTCTTTGGACAAATCGCAGCACGTAGGCGTTTGGCGGTATACCCGAAGTTGTCGTTGAACTCTTTCATCCGGAGGGCAAAATAATCTGTCATCTGATCGTCCGTTGGCTTCCCGAGTTCCAGTTTGATTTCAAACCGCCGCCAAGTAGCGCGGTCAAGCAATTCGGGGTGGTTAGTCGCGCCGACAAGCACACAATATGACGGAAGATCATCAAGTTGTAGCAGCAATGTCGTCACAACTCGTTTGATTTCTCCTGTTTCATGGAGGTCTCCCCTTTCCTTTCCCAAAGCATCAAATTCGTCGAAGAATAGAATACATGGTTCCGTGCGCACGAAATCAAACATGCGCCTGAGGCGTGTCGCTGTGTCACCGAGGTAACTTGTGATGATTGCATCGTAGCGCACCACGAACAGCGGCAGTGCTAATTCGTAAGCAAGACTTTTGGCCAGAGAGGTCTTGCCGTTTCCTGGCGGCCCAACGAGTAGCAACCTGTGCCGCGGCTCCAGCCCATGCGCTCTAAGAACATCGGCCCGATGCTGTTCCTCTATGAGTTCGCCGCAGGCCGCTTGAACCTTTTTGTCCAGAAACAAGCTCGACATTGGTTGCTCAGGTTCACGTCGCTGTATTCCGCCAGAACCGTCTCGGAGCCGCATGGCCGGCTGCGATGAGCGCCCATTAACTCCTGGCTTTGGCGGTACGGTCAGTGCCTTTGAAATCCGATCCGCGACTCCAGTATGCTTCTTCGATCGCTCATCAGCGGCAATTGCTTCAGCCGTAACGCGGACGGAGTCTGCGTCACCGGATACTCCGGCCTTAACCAAATCTATGATGAGGTCGCTTCGCGCCATGACCCGCCCTGAAAATGGTTCAACCTACTGCTCAACGGAACCATAGACGGATCTGCCGGAAAGTCACCCGATACTTGGATTTTCGCACGGATTCTGGAGAAAAGGCGCGGATAAGGAGACGACCGCGCATCTCCACCCGACACCCGTGGCCGGACCAGCGGTTCGCCGCCAAGCGTCCGAGGTAGGAGCCGGAAGGGCTAACGTCCATGTCCGGATCCTATTCCGAATTCGGAATAGGATCCGCTGAACGAAGCTGCTCCGCAGCAGTTGCGAGTGGACAGGCGGGCGCTCCGATTTTTTGCCTTGGTGCCGTGAGTGTTGCGTCGTAGCTCGCTGAGGCCCGAACTCGCGATCACGTCGACCTTTCCTCTCCCTGACAGTGCTG
>JAJEFO010000101.1 GCA_022820365.1 Silicimonas sp. | reverse complement strand
GAACATCGAACGCCGGGAAGCGCGCGCTGCGGAGCTTCGCGCTGCGGGCGAGACCGCCGACGCCGATGCCAGCCAGCGCATAGCGGACAACTTGCGCGCCGCCGCCGAGGCCGCGCTCGAGGCGGCCGAGGCCGCAAACGCTGCGGGCCTGTCAATCCTGGTCTTCGGCCTTGCGTTCCTCGCGTTCGTCAAGATCGTCGAAGGGCTGTACGCAAATTACGCCTACGAGGCGCAGTACCTGCGCTGGCGACATGGCAAGCCGGAACAGGCAGGCCTCAGCAGACGCAGCGCGGTCTTCGGGCTGATCGGGCTGGCGGCGATCTGGCCGCTGACGCTGATCCGCTTCACGGTGGCCGATCCCGATGCCGTGGTCGCGCGTTTCACGGGCGGCCTGTTCGGCGACCGCTGGGGAATCGAGGAGTTTCCCGTCGGGCGCGAGTATTTCGGCGTGCTCGCCCGCATGGGCGACGCGGGGTTCGATTGGCTTGCCAACAGGTTCGGCGGCGCCTTCGACGGGATCTCGCGGGCGATCAAGTGGGTTCTGGACGGGCTTGAGGTGCTCCTGATCCAGACTCCATGGCCCGTGGTGATGTTCATCACGGTCGTGATGGCCTTCCGTCTCGCCGGTCCCCGAGTCGCGATTTTCACGGCGGCGGCACTGGCCTATCTGGCGTTCATGGGTCTTTGGGAACTCTCGATGATCACGGTCGCCCTGATAGGGGCGGGGGCGTTCCTGTGCGTGCTGATCGGCATACCGTTGGGCATCTGGTTCGGAAAGTCCAAGCGGGCGTACGCGCTCGCCGAACCGGTGCTGGATTTCATGCAGACCATGCCGGCTTTCGTCTACCTGATCCCGATCATCGCGTTCTTCGGCACCGGCAAGCCGCCGGGCGTCCTTGCCACGCTGATCTTCGCGATGCCGCCGGTGATCCGGCTGACGGCCCTGGGCATGCGCGGCGTTCCGGAAGGCACGAAGGAGGCGGCTGTCGCCTTCGGGTGCTCGAAGCGGCAGCTTCTGTTCAACGTCGAGCTCCCGCTCGCCTTGCCATCGATCATGACCGGCATCAACCAGACGATCCTGATGGCGCTGTCGATGGTCGTGATCGCCTCGCTCATCGGTGCGGAGGGGCTGGGCGCCCTGATCCTGGAATCGCTGCAATACGCGGCAAAGGGGCAGGGGCTTCTGGGCGGGCTGGCGATCCTGTTCTGCGCAATGGTCATCGACCGAATCGCGCAGGGCGTCTATAGGAAGAAGTCGGGCAACGCGTAAGGTCGATTTCCACGAGACGGGCGCGGAGCTGCAGTGGCGCTATTAGATGCAGAGGAGGCATGTATGGCGGGCGAACTGGAGATGTCGCGGGAGCAGATGCTTGATCTGGGGCGCAAGGCGCTCGATCTCGTGGTGGAACGCATCGAGAGCCTTCCTGGAGAGAATGCCTGGGAGGGCGAGTTTCGGAAGGTCCTCGAGGAGCAGCTGCTTGAGGACCCGCCCGAGGAAGGGCGGCCCGGCGACGAGGTCATGGAGAGGGTCGTGCGCGACGTTCTCCCGCTCACGGTGCGCCTCGACCACCCGCGCTGCTTCGGGTTCGTCCCGTCGGCACCTGCCTGGCCCGCTGTAGTTGCCGACTTTCTGGCGGCTGGCTGGAACGTCAACCAGTGCACTTGGCTGGTCGCAAGCGGCCCGAGCCAGCTGGAACTGGTCGTCATCGACTGGTTCAGGCGCTGGCTCGGCTATCCGAAAGGCGCGGGCGGGCTCTTTACGAGCGGCGGCTCGGCAGCCAGCGTCGACGCCTTTGTCGCGGCGCGCAACGCGGCGGGCCATCCCGAGCGCGCCACCGTCTACATGAGCGACCAGAGCCACAGCGCGCTCGTCCGCGCGGCGGTGATCGTCGGCGTTCGCCGCGAGTGCATTCGCATGATCCCGAGCGACACGGATTTCCGCCTCGACATGGATGCGCTCGCCCGCGCCGTGGCCGACGACCGCGCGACCGGCTTCACGCCCGTCGCTGTTGCCGCCAACGCCGGGACGGCGGGCACGGGCGCCATCGACCCTCTCGAGGCGATGGCCGAATTCTGCTCAGCGGAGGGGCTCTGGCTGCATGTCGATGCCGCCTACGGCGGCTTCGCTGCGGTGACGGAGCGGGGCAGGAAGCTCCTGCGCGGGATCGAGCGCGCCGATTCGATAGGGCTGGACGCGCACAAGTGGTTCTTCCAGCCCTACGAGGCCGGCTGCCTGCTGGTGAAGGACGAGAACACCCTCAGGGACGCCTTTGCGGTCCGTCCGGACATCCTTCAGGACACGGTGTGGGGAGCCAACCACCCCAACTTCTCCGATCTCGGCCTGCAGCTGAGCCGCTCGGCGCGGGCACTGAAGGTGTGGATGTCGGTCCAGACATTCGGCATGGAGAGGTTCCGGCGCGCGGTCGAGAAGGGGATGGAGCTGGCGGCACGGGCCGAGGCCCATGTTCGCGCGAGCCCGGTCCTGGAGGCCATGAGCGCGGCGACGCTGGGGATCGTCTGCTTCCGCGTCAATCCCGCGGATAGCGCGCTTGACGAGGCGGCATTGGAAGAGGTCAACCGGATCGTGCTCGCCCGCATGTTCTGGGACGACCCCGCGTTCATGTCGTCCACGCTGCTGCACGGGACGTTCGCGCTCAGGATGTGCATCCTCAACGACGCCACGACCTGGGACGACGTGCGCGAGACCCTGGAGGCGGTTGAAAAGTTCGGGAAAGAGGCACTCTCAAAGACCGAAGCACCGGAGTGACGGCATGGTCCGCAGCCTTCACGGCAATTGCCACAACACGCCTCGCGCAAGAACATTCACGCTTCGCGGCGCTCGTCTGGACTTGAACTGTCTCGTCATAGTGTGTATTCCGCAAGTGACTCCCCGACACGGTTGAATGCACTCGGACGGCAAGCGAACTGTGCTCGGACAATCTCCGGGGCTTTCGGTCCTGATGACGAAGAGGAAAAGCCATGGCCAAGCGCTGGTACGCTGTAAGCGTTCTGTCGAACTTCGAAAAAAAGGTTGCCGAACAGATTCGTCATGCCGTGGACGATGCCGGTCTTCCAAGCGAGATCGAGGAAGTCCTCGTTCCGACTGAAGAGGTCATCGAGATTCGGCGCGGAAAGAAAGTCACGGCCGAACGCCGCTTCATGCCGGGCTACGTTCTGGTCAGGATGGACATGTCGGATGAGGGCTATCACCTGATAAACTCGATCAATCGCGTCACCGGTTTCCTCGGGTCTCGTGGCCAGCCGATGCCGATGCCGGATGCCGAGGTCAATTCGATCCTGAATCGTGTTGAAGAGGGCGAGACAGCGCCGAAGCTGATGATCTCGTTCGACGTCGGCGAGAAGGTCAAGGTGCATGACGGTCCGTTCGAGGACTTTGACGGTACCGTCGAGGAAGTCGACGAAGATAACCAGCGCCTGAAAGTCTCCGTCTCGATATTTGGCCGCGCAACCCCGGTGGAACTCGAATTCACGCAGGTCGCGAAGCAGAACTAGGGGCATTTGTACCCAACTTGACTGCCCGTCATCCACGTGACCCCGCAGGTCTTGGTGGTTCCCTGGCACCACGCGGACGTCTTGCGCAAGCATCGGGTTGACCTCAATCGCGACGTCGACGAGCAGTTCCGCCGAAGATGCGGATCTGCCCGAAGGACACTGGCCTGGCTGTGCCAGAATTCGGCTTTCGCCGTTTCGGGCAGGATGGTCGTTCCTGGAGAGTGGCGGGTGCGGGACGCCCCCTTGATGGATTCATCGCGCCCGGAATCGTCAACTTCTGGGACTTACAAAGAAAGGTTTGCACCTTTCCCTGTTCCGCTTTCGCGGCACGACGTTGTGCAGTAGCGAAAACGCTGATAGCATGGTTTCGTTGCCTTTGGCAACCGGCGTCGGGGACTGGCGCACGGCAAATCTGTTCT
>JAJEFO010000076.1 GCA_022820365.1 Silicimonas sp. | reverse complement strand
GGCGACCCCGTTTTCGAGACGGAGGAATTCGAGCCGGAGACGCTTCCCTACGTCGTGGTGATCGTGGACGAGATGGCTGACCTGATGATGGTCGCGGGGAAGGAAATCGAAGCGTGCATCCAGCGCTTGGCACAAATGGCCCGGGCTTCCGGAATCCACTTGATCATGGCGACGCAGCGGCCGTCAGTGGACGTCATCACGGGGACAATAAAGGCGAACTTTCCGACCAGGGTTTCGTTCCAGGTCACGTCGAAGGTCGACAGCCGGACCATCCTCGGAGAAATGGGTGCAGAGCAGCTGCTCGGCCAGGGCGACATGCTCTACATGGCTGGCGGCGGCAAGATCATTCGCGTTCACGGGCCCTTTGTTTCGGATGAAGAGGTCGAGGAAGTGGTCAATCACCTGAAGAGCTTCGGGGCTCCGGAATATCTTGCGGGAGTCGTGGCGGGGCACGATGAGGAGGCGAGTTCGGACATCGATCTCGTGCTTGGCCTTGGCGGAAACACGGATGGCGAGGACGCGCTCTACGATCAGGCTGTCCAGATCGTCATCAGCGACCGCAAGTGCTCGACGTCCTATATTCAGCGCAAGCTTGCCATCGGCTACAACAAGGCTGCGCGGCTTGTCGAGCAGATGGAGGAGAGCGGCCTGGTCAGCGCGGCCAACCACGTCGGCAAGCGCGAGATCCTGGTGCCCGAACCAGGTTGATGCTGCGGACCAGGCCTTTGGCAGAAAGACCTTTGTTGGGGATCTTGCGCAGGCAGCAGTTGAGGATGCCCAGCTGACTTTGGTTCATGGATTGGGCTGCGATGCAAAGGTTCAACTGGCTTGGAAAATAGTCATTTGACAGGTTCGGAAGCCAGGCAACGACGGTGACGCGGACCGGGCGCAGGAACACGTGGCTCCACACCGAATGCGTGGGCCCAGAGGCAATGTGCCGGGCGCAGTGATCACTTGCGCAAGGGGTGGTGCAAGCATGCACGTGCTGCGTGCAAACTGACAGGCATGAACGGAAATTCCGTCCGTGCCCCTCGAATCCTGCGGTGGGTGTCCGAGACAGATCCGGTCGTTTCGTCGAGCAAGAACGCGCATCACGAGAATCTCAACCGGCTGTCTCTTGGTTTTGCAACGAATATGTGCTTGTTCTCGGCCACAACGAACAACGAAACGAACCGGTCAGGAGGCACGATGCTTCGCCGCACCTTTCTTGCCAGCGGGATCGCCCTTGCGGCGACTCCCGTGCTTGCTGAGCAAAAGCTGACACTTGACGCGATTTCGCGCTACATCATGAAGATCACGCGCGCGAAATGCGATTTTGCGCAGATCAACGATGACGGCACTCTCTCGACCGGCACCCTGTACATCTGGCGTCCCGGAAGAATGCGCTTCGAATATGACGCGCCTGAAGACCTGCTTGTCATGGCAGGCGGTGGCCAGGTCGCCATATTCGACGGCAAGTCGAACCTTTCCGGTGCAGAGCGGTATCCGCTGAGGCGGACGCCCTTGAACCTGATCCTGGAACGAGACATCGATCTCGGGAGTCGCGACATGGTCATAGATCATGACTTTGACGGCACGGCCACCATCGTGACGGCGCAGGACCCCGAGCACCCAGAATACGGCCATTTGCAGCTCAAGTTCACGGACAATCCGGTTGAACTCCGCCAATGGGTGGTCTTCGACGGGCAGGGAGCACAGACCACGGTCGTTCTGGGGCAGCTCGAATTGCCCAGCGAATTGCCCGGCTCGTTGTTCAGCATTGAACTTGAGGAAGCCGAACGGCGCGGCAACTAGATCTTTCTGCAACGCCTCAATTGCGCATCATACATCGCAGCACGGCTTGATACCTCGTTGGCGATGCGCAGCAGCCACGGCTTTTTGCGATGACTGCCGCGTTTGTAGCCTACCCGGCCTTCGTGATAGGCTAGGTACTGGTTGCGTGCGTCATGTAGCGGAATTCCTAATGCCCTTTGCGACCCCTTGAAATACCAGCCCATGAAATCGGTCGCATGCCGAATCTTGTTTCTGCGTGCGCCGTAGGCGCGCTGATCGCGCTGGTATTCCTCCCAGGTTCCGTCCAGGGCCTGGCTGTAGCCATAAGCCGAGCTTTGCCGGCCCGCGGGAATGAACCAGAGAAAGTACTTGCGAGGCGTGCGCGCGTTGCCGATGAACTTGCTCTCCTGATAGATCACCGCCATTTGTACCGCCACGGGAACGCCCCAGCGTTTCTGGGTCCGCTTCATGGCAGACAGGTAACTTGGCCGCTGCTTGACGATCGAACACGCGCTGTCCAGATTCCTGGGTGGCTCGCGCTGGCCGCAAGCTGCAAGGAGACCAAGCAGCAATGCGGCGCAAAGGATTCTGCTCATTCCTCAATCCGCCTCTTTTTTCGGGAAGCTTAGCAAGGTTTGCCTGCATTGGGAAGAAACAGAGTGACCGGATTTCGGCAAACAGAATCTTGAATTTCCCGCCAGATTGGCGGACAAGGGAAGCCCTGCGCCTTTGGACGCGAGGAGTCGCAACCATGTTCACGTCGAAAGCGAAGTATTCGCTGGGTCAGGTCGTGCGCCACAGGAAGCATCCGTTCCGTGGTGTCATTTTCGACGTTGATCCCGTCTTTTCGAACAGCGAGGAGTGGTATGAGGCGATTCCGGAGGACAGCCGGCCATCAAAGGAACAGCCGTTCTACCACCTTCTGGCGGAAAACGAAGACAGTTACTACGTGGCGTATGTTTCCGAGCAGAACCTGGTCGTTGACAAGTCCGGCGAGCCCGTGGAGCACCCGGGCCTGCCCGAGTTCTTCGGCGATTTCGATGACGGCCAGTACCCGCTCCAGGTGCAACTGAACTAGCAGCCGACGGCCGCGCCGTCCTTCCTGGGATCCGATGCGCCGATCAGCGCGCCGCTTTCGTGATCGATCAGGATGGCCTGCGCCCCGCCAATGGGCACGTCAGGCCGTGACAGCCTGTGTCCCGCTTCCGCCAGCTGGTCCTTTGTGGAATCCGGAATTCCATCCTCGATCTGGAGCGTGCCTTCGACCGGGTCGGCAAAGGTGCGGGGTCCGTCAACGGCTTCCTGCAATCCCATGCCGAAATCGGCGATGTTTGTCAGGAAGTGCGCGTGGCCCGTCGCCTGATATTGCCCGCCCATGACGCCAAAGGTCATGTCCACGTTTCCTCCGACCTTCCGCATCGCCGGAATGATCGTATGCATGGGGCGCTTGCCCGGACCGGCTTCGTTCGGGTGGCCAGGAACCACGTTGAAGCCCGAGCCGCGGTTCTGAAAGAGAATGCCGAATTTCGGGCTCGCCACGCCGGAGCCGAAAGGAGAGAAGAGCGAATAGATCAGGCTGACCGCCATCCCGTCCCCGTCGACGGCAACGAGCAGGACCGTGTCCTTGTGCACGTCTTCCGCAAGGGCTGCGGGTGTGGCCATCGCTTTCTTCGTGTCGATCAGCGCGGCAAGCTTCTCGGCTGTCTCTGCCGCCAGCATGTGTTCGAGCCGGGTGACGTGATCGGGGTCGGCCAGAAATCGGTTTCGTGCGTCGTAGGCAAGTTTCGATGCCTCGACCTCGACGTGAATTCGCTCGAAGCCGACAGGGTCCATGGAAGACAGGTCGAAATGGGAGAGAATGTTCAACAGCAGCAGCGCCGTGGCACCTTGTCCGTTGGGCCGATGCTCCAGCACGTCAAATTCGCCATACCGCCCGGAGATTGGCGTGCTCCATGTGGCTTCGGTCGCCGCGAAGTCCTCGCCTGCATGGGTTCCTCCAGCTTCGGCAAGCGCCAAGAGCATGTCGTCGAGGACCTCACCTTCGTAGAACGCGCTGCGCCCGTTTGCGGCGATGCGCCGCAGGACTTCAGCCTGGCCAGGCAGGCACACGCGCTCGCCGAGGCGATAGGGTCGGCCGGAATTCAGGAAATGCGCCTTCGCTGCGTTGGTCAACTCGGGACCTGCCGAGGCAATGTCGGATGCAGTCCGTGGCGCAACGGGCACGCCGTCCTCGAAATACCGGATCGCAGGTGCGAGACAGCGGTCGAGGCCAATTCGGCCAAAGCGCTCCGACAGTCGGCAAAATGCGTCCACTGCACCCGGCACGGTGATCGAGGCTGGATGGCCGGGTTCGATCTTCGTGATTCCATCCTGTCTCAGGCCTTCCGGATCAAGACCGGCGGGTGCCCGGCCCGATCCGTTGATTGTCGTGACCGCGTCGGTGCCGGCGGGCTTGATCATCGCGAAGCAATCGCCGCCGATCCCTGTCATGTGCGGTTCGCAGACGCCGAGAAGGACTGCACCGGCAATGGCGGCGTCCACCGCATTCCCGCCTTCCTTCATTACAGACAATGCCTCGGATGCAGCCAGCGGGTGCGAGGTGGCCACCATGCCGTTCGAGGAGAGAACGGCAGATCGGCCTGGAAGCTGGAAATTGCGCATGTCGCTAGAGTCCGTCCAATTGATGTGCAGAAACTAGCGGCGCACCTGTCAGATGAAAAGCGGCCAGAACCACGTTTTCCCGCGGCACTGCTTTCCGGTTTGGTTGACATCGTCAACTGACGCGGACGAAGGTTGTCGTCGGGAGGATTGCTGCATGCAGGCAGAAGTTGCGATCATTGGGGGCGGGCCTTCGGGACTTCTTCTGTCGCAGCTCCTGAACCGGGCGGGCATTGAGACGGTGATTCTCGAACGTGCTTCGAGGGAACACGTGCTCGGGAGGATCAGGGCCGGCGTGCTTGAAGCAGGTACGGTCGACATGCTCAGGGAGGCGGGCGTTTCGGGCCGGTTGGACCGCGAGGGCATTCTGCACGACGGGTGCTACCTGACCGACAATGAACTGATGGTTCGAATCGACTTTCGCGCCCTGACCGGCAAGCAGGTCACGGTCTACGGCCAGACCGAGGTCACAGCGGACCTCTACATGGCACAGGATGAACTTGGCACCACGGTTCTTCACGGCGTCGAGGACGTGACTTTGTCCGATCTGGAACAGCCAAGATCCGTGGTGGAGTTCACGCACGAGGGCGACCGCAAGCGGCTTGACTGCCTGTTCGTGGCGGGATGCGACGGATTCCACGGCATCAGCCGCAAGGCCATCCCGGATGATCGGCGGCGAGAATTCGAGCGGACCTATCCCTTCGGCTGGCTCGGCGTCCTGTCCCGCGTTCCGCCCTGCAAGGAAGAGCTGATATATGCGAATTCCGAGCGCGGCTTCGCCTTGGCATCGATGCGCAACGAAAACCTGTCGCGCTATTACATTCAGGTGCCCATGAGCGATCAGGCGGATCAATGGAGCGACGATGATTTCTGGACCGAGCTGAAGCGCCGCCTGCCGTCCGAAACCGGTGCCGCGATGCTGACCGGACCGTCCATTGAGAAATCCGTTGCGCCGTTGCGCAGCTTCGTTTCCGAACCGCTTCGCTGGGGCAATCTCTTCTTGGTGGGAGATGCGGCGCACATCGTGCCGCCGACCGGTGCCAAGGGCCTCAATCTGGCAGTGTCTGACGTGCACTATCTCTACCAGGCGCTGATCGACGCGATCCGGTCAAACGGTCGTTCCGGCGTTGACAACTATTCAGAACGCGCATTGAAGCGGATATGGAAGGCCATGCGGTTCAGTTGGCAGATGACGATGATGCTCCACCGGTTCGAGGACGAAGACGACTTTGCTTCCGAGATGCGCAGGGCGACGCTTGGCCACTTGGCGTCGTCTGAGACCGCGCGACGCGACCTGGCCGAGAACTACGTCGGATTGCCCTTCTGACCGGCAAGATGGGAAGCTCCATGGACAAGACTGTCTCCTCGCCTGAACAGGCCGTGGCGGGAATCGAGAATGGTGCGGTGCTCATGATCGGCGGATTTGGCGGTTCCGGCGCGCCGGTGGAGCTCATTCACGCGCTGGTCGACCGCTACGTCGCCACGGGTTCGCCAGCAAGTCTCACGGTCGTGAACAACAATGCCGGCAACGGGCGGGTCGGGATTGCCGCGATGATTGACGCGGGAATGGTAGCCAAGATTGTCTGCTCGTTTCCGCGATCCTCGGATCCGAGGGCGTTTACCGAAAGATACCTCGCTGGCGAAATCGGGCTGGAACTGGTGCCTCAGGGCACCTTGGCGGAACGGATTCGTGCTGCAGGGGCGGGCATACCGGCATTCTACACGCCCACCAGCTACGGGACAGAGCTTGCGGAGGGCAAGCCCGTCGCGGAGTTCGACGGCAAGAAATACGTGCAGGAGCGTTGGCTGCAGGCGGATGTGGCCGTCATCAAGGCCGAACTGGCCGACACGCACGGCAACCTGACCTATCGGCACGCGGCCCGGAACTTCAGCCCGCTGATGTGCATGGCGGCAGGGGTGTCGATCGTGCAGGCCCGCAAGGTCGTTGCGCCAGGAGATATCGATCCGGAACACGTCGTAACGCCGGGAATATTCGTCGATGCGGTGCTGGAAGTGTCGGAACCGCGGCAGGAAGAGGAGTTGATTCGCTCCGGGGAGGCATACCCGTGAACGTCCAGAAGCTCACGAGTGCGCAGATTGCCTGGCGGGCAGCCCAGGACATCGAGGACGGGGCCTATGTCAACCTGGGCATCGGGCTTCCCGAACTGGTTGCGCGCTTCCAGCCCGAGGGGCGGGAGGCCGTGTTCCATACCGAGAACGGTGTCCTGGGCTTCGGCGAGGCGCCAGCGGCTGGAGAGGAGGACTGGGACCTGATCAATGCCGGCAAGAAGGCGATCACCCTGAAGCCCGGAGCGGCCTTCTTTCACCACGCCGACAGTTTTGCGATGGTTCGCGGCGGGCACCTGGACGTGGCGATTCTCGGGGCTTACCAGGTTGCGCAGAACGGTGACCTCGCCAACTGGCGCGTCGGCTCGAAGGGCGTACCCGCGGTTGGCGGCGCCATGGACCTGGTCCACGGCGCCAAGCGCGTGGCGGTGGTCACAGACCATGTTACCAGGGATGGAAAGCCGAAGCTGGTCGAAGAGTGCACGTTTCCGTTGACGGGCAAGGAATGCATCGGGCGTGTCTACACGTCGCTGGCGGTCGTTGACGTCATTGACGGACGATTCGTCCTGCGCGAGAAATTGCCAGGAATTTCGCTGGAGGATCTGCAGTCCCTGACCGGGGCCCGAATCGCCACGTCAGGTCATGTCGGGGACCTGGTCGTGCCCGACCTGAGCTGATGTCCTGACGTCCGGTCTTGGTGCAGACAGAGATGCAACTGATGAATCCGAGCTATCCTGAACTGCGTGCAAGGATTCTTGCCTTGACCGAAGGCGAGACCGACGAGGTGGCATTGATGGCAACCATCGCCTGCGAAGTGCATCGTTCCGACGAGCGGTTCGACTGGACCGGGTTTTACCGTGTCGTCGGGCACGAGTTGCTGAAGATTGGGCCGTATCAGGGTGGACATGGCTGCCTGACCATCCCCTTTTCCCGAGGTGTGTGCGGTGCGGCTGCGCGCAGCGGAGAGATTCAGCTGGTGCCCGATGTCGACTCATTTCCCGGCCATATCGCCTGTTCTTCCAGCACGCGGTCCGAACTCGTGCTTCCGGTACGGAACGGCGAAGGCCGACTGATCGCGGTCCTGGACATCGACAGCGATGAGCCGGATGCGTTCAACCAGGAGGACGCCGACGGCCTGTCGGAAATTCTTGACGCGGTCTTCGGCGAGTTGAAGCGGTGAGCGATCCTGGTCGTTGTGCGCAGCCGTGACAGGCGGTTACTCTCCACCAGCCTCTCGGATCGACGTGATCCACGCCGACGACGAGGTTCTGGTCGTGTCCAAGCCTCACGGTCTTCTGTCCGTGCCGGGGAAGGGCGTTCATCTGGCAGACAGCTTGCTGACCCGTCTGTTGGAAGACTATCCCGCAACGCTCTTGGTTCATCGCCTGGACAGGGACACGTCCGGCGTCATGGTCTTCGCATTGGCGCCGCATGCGCAGCGCCACTTGGGGCTTCAGTTCGAGAAGCGCCAGGTTCGCAAAGCATACGTGGCGCGGGTTCATGGGCATGTGTCCGGGAGCGTCGGCACGATCGACCTGCCGCTGGCTGCCGACTGGCCCAACCGACCGCGGCAGATGGTGGATCTTCGGTATGGCAGACCGGCCTTGACGAATTGGGAACTGCTTCAGGCATGCACCGATGAATCCCGCTTGATGCTCTTCCCGAGGACGGGCCGATCTCACCAGCTTCGCGTTCACTGCCAGGCGATCGGTCACCCGATCCTCGGCGATCCGCTCTACGCGGAGGGAGACGCCCGGCAACACCGCAGGCTGATGCTGCATTCCGTCTCGTTGCGCTTCCGGCATCCCGCCGACGGAAGCGAGGTGTCGTTCTCTGCGGAACCGGAGTTCTGAGGCGGGTGGCATGCATTTCGCCGATGCGTCATCAACGTTCCGGCTCGGATGGCGCGATCGGAGATTGCCGTCAATCTGGCAAGGTGCCAAAATGGCGGCGAGGGGTCCGGCATGACACTCGTTTACAAGATATTTCGCGCAGAAGAGTTCAAGGCGTTCGAGGCAGCCGGCCGCACGGCCGGATCGCCGGATGACGTAAGGGATGGCTTCGTCCATTTCTCGACCCGCGAACAGGTCGAGGATACGGCCGCAAGGCACTTTGCCGGCGAGGCCGGGCTGACGCTCGCGTGCGTGGATGCTGGTCCGTTGGCGGACTTTCTCAAGTGGGAACCGTCGAGGGACGGTGCGCTATTCCCGCATCTGTACTGTGATCTCCTGATCGAGGACGTGAAATTTGCGCGAGAGCTTCCCCTTGCAGACGGGCGTCACGTGTTCGAGGGCTGTCTGGAGTGATCGAGAGCGCGGCACTGGCGGTTCTGAACCGACTTGATCCCGAATTTGCCCACGGCCTTGCGCTTCGGGCATTGCACACTCCGTTTGCACCTTTGCCGGGTCCGGTGAGGTCGCCCCACCTGGACGTGGACCTCGCGGGTTTGCGCCTGCCGAATCCCGTCGGTCTGGCCGCCGGATTCGACAAGAACGCGAGCGCGGTTGGCCCTCTCATGAATGCAGGATTCGGGTTCCTGGAAGTCGGGACCGCGACCCCCCGTCCGCAATTGGGCAACCCGCGCCCGAGACTGTTCCGCCTTCGAAAGGATCGGGCGGTGATAAACCGCCTCGGGTTCAACAATGACGGCGTGGAGGCAATCGTCGGTCGGCTGGCAGCGCGCCCTGACGGCATTCCTGTCGGGATCAATGTCGGCGCAAACCGGGACAGCGTGGATCGTGCCGCCGACTATGCGCTCGCGATGCGTGCCGCCCGGACATGCGTCGACTTCGCGACCATAAACGTGTCTTCGCCCAACACCGAGAACCTTCGGGACCTCCAGGGCGAACGGGCCTTGTCGGCGCTTCTCGAAGGGGCCATGGCGGAAAGCGGCGGTCTGCCCGTGTTTCTCAAGATCGCGCCGGATCTCTCGGATGAGCAGATTGGCACCATCGCGAGGACGGCCATGGAGAGCGGCGTTGCCGCAATTGTCGCGACCAACACGACCTTGTCGCGTGACGGGCTGACGAACCGGAGGAGCGCGGAACAAGGCGGGCTCTCGGGACGTCCGCTCTTTGCGCGCTCGACGCGTGTCCTGGCGCGGCTGTTCCACGAGACTGGCGGCGAGATGCCGCTTGTCGGCGTCGGGGGAGTGACCTCGGCTGCCGATGCCTACGCAAAGATCAAGGCCGGCGCCATCGCGGTTCAGCTCTACACGGCGATGACCTATTTCGGGATATCGCTCGCGTCGCGCATCGCGCGGGGCGTTGACGAGATGCTGGCTCACGACGGGTTTGCGTCCGTTGCCGAGGCCCGGGGCATCCATGCGGCAGACTGGCTGCACGGATAGCAGCGCATGCCAGGGCAGCGTCAGCCGCTGGCACGTTCGAGCGCGGGGTACTTGATGGCAAGCGTGGCGCCCCTTGCGACGAGGGAAATCAGGAGCGCCATCCAGAGACCGTCATTGCCGTAGCCGGAAAGAACCCACACCGAAACGAAATAGATCGCGGCCGAAACCGCCGTCATGTTCCGCATGTCGCCCGTTCGCGTGGCGCCAACGAATATCCCGTCGAGCATCCAGGCAGCTATTCCGAGGACCGGTGCCGCAATCATCCATGGCAGGAGAGCTTTGGCCGCCAGGCGAACCTCTTCCGAAGTGGTCATCAGCTCGATGACCCAGGGGCCGAAGGCCCAGACGGCCGCCGAAAAGACGACCATGACGCCAGCGCCCCAGGCACTTGCCAGGAGGGCGCCCTTCCGAAGGCGGGCCCGGTCTCGCGCGCCCATGGCATTGCCCACAAGCGTCTCGGCCGCAATCGCGAAGCCGTCAAGCGCGTGGGCCGTCAAGTGCACGAACAGCAGGAGTATCTGGTTAGCGGCGAGCGGGACATCTCCGAACCTCGCCCCGAAGAACAGGAAGGACACGAAGATGGACTCGACAAACAGGGATCTCAGCAGGATGTCGCGATGAATCACGGCCATCCTGAACAGCCGTGCGCGAGAGAGAATCCGAGGCCAGTCGTTCCAGAACGGCCGCCCGATCGCATCCCTGCAAAACCAGAGTCCCAGTGCCAGCCCGCTCCATTCGGCGAGGAATGTTGCGAAGGCGACGCCGGCTACGCCCCAGCCGAAGCCCAGCACGAAGACCACGTCGAGCACGATGTTCAGGCCGTTCATCCAGACTTGCAGCGCCAGAACGGCGCGGGTTCTCTCGGATGCAATGAGCCAGCCGCTGATGCCGTAAAGCGCGATTGCTGCCGGGGCCGACCAGACGCGCACGGACATGTATGTGTTTGCACTTTCCTCCACTGCAGGCGACGCGGGCGAGATCAGGAATCCGCCCTGGAAGATAGGCCATTGCAGGAGGATCAGCATCAGGCCGCCGCCCACCCCGACAACCATGGCACGCGACAGAAGAGCGTCTGCCTCTCCCCGGTCGCCGGCGCCAAGCGCCTGGCTTGTCATGCCGGTGGTTCCCATGCGCAGAAATCCGAAGATCCAGTAGATCGCGGTCAGGATGTTGGCACCGATCGCGACAGCCCCGATCGGCACCGGGTCCCCCAGCTGCCCAACGACGCCGGTGTCCACGACGCCGAGAATGGGCACGGTGGCATTGGCGAGCAGGATCGGCAGCGCTATTCCGAGAACGCGGCGATGCGTGATTCCTTGCGGGGTCGGGGCCGTCATTCAGCGGCGGGCGACGGCATCAGGAAGTGTCCCGTCGCCTGTGCCATCGGCCGCGTGCGATTGTCTTGCCAGGCCTCGACCATGACGCTCGCATAGCGACGGCCCGATCGGTTGACCCGAGCCCGCGCATAGGCGTCTCGCGGCAGGCCCGAGCGAAGGTAGTCGACGGTTATGTCGATTGTCTTCGGCATGCGCGGCAGCGTGCCGGGATTCAGCGATTCGGCATCCAGCCTTCCGCTCTCGATCTCGTGCCAGAGGTTCTGCCAGCCGAGCTCGACCAGGGCAGCGGTCTCCAGAAAGGCAGCCGTCACCCCGCCATGCAGCGCTGGCAGTTCGGGGTTGCCGACCTGCATGTCGTCGAACTTGAGCACGGCCGTCAGTTCGTCTCCGTGGCGCTCGAACGCGATTCCGAGAAACTGGACGAATGGAATGCCGGCCACGAGCGCGCGCAGGGCGGCGTCGCGCCGCTGCTTCACGACCTGGACAGGTTCGGGGCGCTTCCGGTTCATGTCTGCACGACGAAGGCGCCCGTTGCCGTGGCAACGGGATTGGCTTTGTCCTCGTCGGTCGCCAAGGTGCGAACGAAGGCGACGGTTCGGGTCAGGTGAAAGCAGGTTGCGTGAGCCGTGATCGTCTGTCCCGGCGTTGCGGGTCGCATGTAGTCGATGCGAAAATTCAGCGTTGCGGTGGTCGACGGCCTGGCGGGATGCGAGAGGACGGCCACGCCGCCGCAGGTGTCGAGCAGGGAGGAGACGGCACCGCCATGCGCGACTCCCGTGACCGGGTCGCCTACGAGCCGGTCATCCCAGGGCATCGAGACGACAGCGGTCCCTTCGCCCACCTCCTCGAGAACCATGTTCATTGCCCGGCAAAAGGGCAGTTCGTCGATGAACCGACGCTGTCCCGCTCCACGGATTCCGACCTTGTCAGGCATGTGTGGCCTCCTTCACGGGTTTTCGTCCGTTTGTTCGCGTTCGGCAAGCCGATTGATCCGGCAGTTCACGGAGAGATGCCTGAGCCGTCGGTCGCGAGCGTTTCCGCTGCACAGGTTCGGCCTTACTTCAGAACGGATGAAGAGGCGCGGCACTTGTCCCATTCGGGCTGCGTGACCACATGACCTGAACGATGCCGGCAAGTCGGGTCGGTGCCCAGCCTGCCCGCGTGCCAACAGAATTGTGGCGTTGCACGGCAATTGCCGTTACGCCAAGGTGACCGAACAACATGTTGGAGGCGACATCAGGATGCCAGCCTACACACCTCCCGTGAGAGACCAGCAATTTCTGCTTCATGACCTGTTCAAGGTCGGCGAGAGCGACATTCCCGGTTACGAGGACCTCGACCCGGGCTTTACTGCGGCGGTTCTGGAAGAGGCCGGGAAGATTGCCGCAAACGTGTTGCAGCCGTTGAACGTCGTTGGGGACACGCAAGGCTGTTCGCTCGAAAACGGCGTCGTGCGCACGCCGGAAGGGTTCAAGGCGGCCTGGAACGAGATGGCGGCGGGTGGCTGGATGGGTCTCGCTGCAGACCCGGAGCATGGCGGTCAGGGCATGCCGCATGTCCTGCACACGGCGGTCGGCGAGCTCTTCTCGTCCGCGAACATGGCCTTTCAAATGTATGCGGGGCTGACGCAAGGCGCGGCTCTGGCGCTGGCGACCCACGGGTCGGACGCGCAAAGGGCCACCTACATTCCTCCGATGCATGAAGGGCGCTGGTCGGGAACGATGAACCTGACGGAGCCGCATTGCGGCACAGACCTCGGCCTCATTCGCACCAGGGCGGAACCGCAGGAGGACGGCAGCTACAGGATTTCGGGCCAGAAGATCTGGATTTCGGGCGGCGAGCACGATCTGGCCGAAAACATCGTTCACCTCGTGCTTGCACGCATTCCCGACGGTCCGGAGGGGATCAAGGGAATTTCTCTCTTCGTGGTGCCGAAATTCCTTCCCGGCGAGGATGGCTCGCTCGGCGAGCGGAACCGGCTTTCCTGCGGCGGTCTGGAAGAAAAGATGGGCATCCACGGCAACGCGACCTGCGTCATGAACTACGACGGTGCCACCGGATGGCTCGTAGGCGAGATGCACAAGGGCATGCGGGCCATGTTCACGATGATGAACGAGGCGAGGCTCTCGGTGGGGCTTCAGGGCTACGCGCAGGCCGAGATCGCCTACCAGAACGCCGTCGCGTTCGCCCGGGAGAGGCTGCAGGGCCGAGACGTGACCGGGACGAGGAACCCGGACGGTCCCGCCGATCCGGTCATTGTCCATCCGGACGTGCGCCGCAACCTGCTCGATCAGAAGTCTTTCGTCGAAGGTGCGCGCGCCCTTGCATTCTGGGGTGCGGAGATGATCGACCGTGCACGCAGGAAGAACGATGGGGATGCCGAAGCGATGGTCTCTCTGCTGACTCCGGTCATGAAGGGATTCCTGACCGACAAAGGCTTCGAGACTTGCGTCCTGGCGCAGCAGACATTGGGCGGATCAGGCTTCACGAGAGAGGCCGGAATCGAGCAATTCGTCCGGGACGCGCGCATCGCCATGATCTACGAGGGCACCAACGGCATCCAGTCGCTGGATCTCGTGGGCCGGAAGCTTCCCGCGAACGGCGGCAAGGCGATCATGTCGTTCTTCGAACTGGTGAAGGGCTTCATCAAGGAGAACGAAGGCAACGAGTCGCTGAAGGCCGATTTCCTCGACCCGCTGAAAGCCGCTTCGAAGGACTTGCAGGCGGCTGGCATGTACTTCCTGCAGGAGGCTGTGAAGAACCCGCAGCACGCGCTGGCGGGATCGTACGACTTCATGCACCTGTTCGGCCATGTATCCCTAGGCTTCATGTGGGCGCGCATGGCACGAGCCTCGATCGAAGCCCTTGAGCTTGGGGGCGAAGACACCGAATACTACGAGACGAAAGTCGCGACCGGCCGTTACTACATGTCTCGGCAACTGCCGGCGACCAGTCTGCACCTGGCGCGGATCACGAGCGGGGCGGAAACCGTGATGGATCTCGGCGCCGAGAGTTTCTGATTGGAGGACGAATGACGATCAAGCTGCACTGTTTCGGCGAAAGCGGACATTCATACAAGGCGGCGCTCGCGCTGGAACTCGGACCGCTCGACTGGGAACCGGTCTTCGTGGACTTCTTCAACGGCGCATCGCGCAGCGAGAGCTATCGCAACGACCTGAACGTCATGGGCGAGGCGCCAGTGCTGGTCGATGGCGATGTGCACCTGACCCAGTCCGGCGTGATTCAGGACTATCTTTCGGAACGAACTGGGCTCTTCGGAGGTCAGACAACGGAAAGCCGTCGCGAGATACTCCGCTGGGTGCTCTGGGACAATCACAAGCTGTCGAGCCAGGCTGGCGTGACCCGGTTTCTCATGAACTTCCTGCCTCCGGACAAGCGTCCCGAACCGGTGATCAAGTGGCTGCAGGGACGATTGTCATTGGCGCTCCGGGTTCTCGAAGAGCATCTCGAGTCGCGCAAGTGGATCGTCGGGCAAGACGTCACGAATGCGGATCTGACCTGCTGCAGCTACCTGTTCTACGAGGAGCCGTTTGGCTTCGAGCGCAAGGACTGGGCCGCCATCGATGCCTGGCTGAAGCGAATCGAGGCGCTCGACGGATGGAAGCACCCGTATGATCTCATGCAGCGGGCCTTCCCGGCTAAGGCAGCGTGAGAAGGGGAACGGCCATGGGCGACGCCTACATCTACGACGCGATTCGTTCGCCTCGCGGCAAGGGCCGGAGCGACGGCAGCCTGCACGAGGTTACGCCGGTCAAGCTCTCGGCCGACTTGCTCAATGCCATGAAGCGACGGAACGGTCTGGAAGGCCATGCCGTCGAGGACGTGGTCTGGGGCAACGCGACCCAGGTCAAGGAACAGGGCGGGTGCCTCGCGCGAACCGCCGTCCTGGCATCCGACCTTGATGAGCGGGTCCCGGGTCTCTCCATCAACCGATTCTGCGCAAGCGGTATGGAGGCCGTCAACCTCGCCGCAAACCAGGTGAAGGGCGGTGCGGGCGACGCGTATATCGCCGGGGGCGTTGAATGCATGAGCCGTGTGCCCATGGGCAGCGACGGCGCAGCGATTGCCGTCGACCCCAGCGTTGCCATGAAGGCCTATTTCGTGCCGCAAGGCATTTCCGCGGACATCATCGCGACCGAGTACGGATTCAGCCGCGACGATGCGGATGCCTATGCCGTCGAAAGCCAGCAGCGAGCGGCCAGGGCGTGGGACGAGGGCCGGTTCGAGAATTCAATTGTCCCCGTCAGCGATCAGAACGGAATGACGATTCTGGACCGCGACGAGCACATGCGTCCCGATACGGACATGCAGGCGCTGGGCGCGCTCAGTCCCGCCTTCAAGGATCAGGGCGAGGTCATGCCCGGCTTCGATGCTGTCGCGCTGATGAAATACCCGCATCTCGAGAGAATCTGCCATGTCCACCATGCCGGGAATTCCAGCGGCATTGTCGATGGCGCTGCGGCGGTGCTGGTCGGATCGAAGGAGTTTGGCGAGGCCAACGACCTCGTGCCGCGGGCGCGGATCCGGGCCACCGCGAAGATCGGTACCGATCCGACAATCATGCTGACGGGGCCGGTGCCGGCCACGGAAAGGGTCCTGGCCGATGGCGGAATGACAATCGGCGACATAGACCTCTTCGAGGTCAACGAGGCCTTCTCCTCGGTCGTTCTGCGCTTCATGCAGGCATTTGGTGTCGACCACGGCGTCCTGAACGTCAATGGCGGCGCAATCGCGATGGGCCATCCTCTTGGCGCATCCGGGGCCATCATCATAGGAACCCTTCTTGACGAAATGGAGCGCCAGAACAAGGAGACCGGCCTTGCCGCGATCTGCGTGGCCAGCGGCATGGGTGCCGCCACGATTCTGGAGCGCGTGTAAGTGCGGATTCCGCATATCTTCGTGAACCGAGAGCCCGGGCGGGGACATAGCCATGACTGACTTTTCCTGTGAGATTCACGACGACGGGGTTGCCGTCATCACCTGGGACGTGCCCGGGAAGTCGATGAACGTCCTGACCCGCGAGGCGTTCGCGGCGCTGGATGGTCAAGTCGATCAGGCGCTGGCCGATGATGCCGTGAAAGGAATCGTCATCACCTCCGGAAAGGAGAGCTTCGCCGGCGGGATGGACCTGAACGTGCTGGCATCGATCCGCGACGCGGCCGGCGAGGACCCTGCGCCGAAGCTCTTCGAGTTCGTCATGGAGGGTCACCGGATTCTGCGAAACATCGAACGGGCGGGAATGGACCCAAAGACGAACAAGGGCGGCAAGCCGGTCGCCTGCGCGATTCCGGGGCTGTGCGCCGGCATTGGCACCGAGATTGCCCTGGCATGTCACCGTCGGTTCATGGCGGACACGCCGAAAGGCCGCATCGGCCTGCCGGAAATCCGGGTGGGCCTGTTCCCCGGCGCGGGCGGCACGACGCGCTACTCGCGCATGGTCGGGGCGATGGCGGCTGCTCCGGTGCTTCTCGAGGGCAAGCTGCTTGAACCGCGCAAGGCAAAGCCCGCGCAACTGGTCGACGAGGTCGTGGCGGCTGACGAACTGCTGGCGCGCGCCAAGGATTGGGTCTTGAACGCGACGGACGCCGACTTGGTCAAGCCCTGGGACCAGAAGGGATTCAAGTTGCCCGGAGGAGCGCCATACCACCCCCAGGGCTTCATGACCTTTGTCGGCGCAAGCGCAATGATCAACGGAAAGACCAAGGGCGTCTATCCGGCGGCGAAGGCGCTGCTGTCTGCCGTCTACGAAGGCGCATTGGTGCCGTTCGACACGGCCCTCAGGATCGAGGCGCGACACTTCACGAACATCCTGTTGAACCCGACGTCCAGCGCGATGATCCGGTCCCTGTTCATCAGCAAGGAGGCCTTGGAAAAAGGCGCCCGCAGACCTGACGCCAGTGATCAGAAGGTCAGGAAGGTCGGCGTCTTGGGAGCCGGCATGATGGGAGCGGGCATCGCCTATGTCAGTGCCAGGGTGGGAGTCGACGTGGTCCTGGTCGATCGCGATCAAGCCTCGGCCGAGGGCGGCAAGGCCCACTCGGAGGAAATCCTGGACAAGGGGATCGCTCGAAGGCGCGTGACCGAAGAGGAGAAGGCAGAGGTCCTCGGAAGGATACTGGCCACAGCCGATCTCGAGGACCTGGAAGGCTGTGACCTGATCGTCGAGGCCGTGTTCGAGGATCCGGGCGTGAAGGCCGACATCACGAAGAGTGCCGAGAAGATCGCCGGCGACGACTGCATTTTTGCCACCAACACTTCGACCTTGCCCATCACCGAACTGGCACAGGCCAGCGTTCGGCCGGAGCAGTTCATAGGCATTCACTTTTTCAGCCCCGTCGACCGGATGCTCCTGGTCGAGATCATCAAGGGTGCGAAGACGGGCGATCGGGCCGTTGCCAAGGCGCTGGACTACGTGCGCCAGATTCGGAAGACGCCGATTGTCGTGAACGATGCCCGCTTTTTCTACGCGAATCGCTGCATCATTCCCTACATCAACGAAGGCCTGCGCATGGTCGGCGAAGGGATGGAGCCGGCGCTGGTAGAGAACGCCGCCAAGCTGCTTGGGTTCCCGCTCGGCCCCCTGCAACTCGTCGACGAGACTTCGATCGATCTTGGCGTGAAGATTGCCAGGGCAACCCGCGCGGCAATGGGGGACGCGTATCCCGACGAAGCCGTTGACGCGGTCCTGTTCTGGATGGCCGACCAGGGACGGCTTGGCCGCAAGGCCGGTGCGGGCTTCTATGCGTATGACGCGTCCGGCAAGCGCACGGGTCTTTGGGAAGGATTGCGAGAGAGGTTCGGGGGCGAGGGCAACCCTGCGTTGGACGAGGTTCAGAACAGGCTGATGATGGTGCAGGCGCTGGAAGCCGTGCGCGCGCTTGAGGAGGGTGTCCTGAGCGACATTCGCGAAGGTGATGTAGGCGCGATCCTTGGGTGGGGATTTGCGCCGTGGTCAGGGGGCCCGTTCTCGTGGCTCGACATGACCGGAGCCGGACGGGCGATGGAAATTTGCGCCGATCTTGAAGCTCGGTTCGGCACGCGTTTCGCGCAGCCTTCTCTCCTGTCCGAACTCGCGACTTCCGGCGAAGGCTTCTATGGACGTTTCGGGTCGGTCCGGAATGCCGCGTAGCAAGATGACGGCTTCGCTGGCTCGCGAATCGGTGTCGGGATGCGTCCATTCGCGCGATCTCGGGTGGTGACAGGACCAAAGCAGTGCGTTATTGACCGTTCGTGCGCTAGCCGGAGACAGGAACCATGGCCGACCATAAACACGGTGAAATGGAAGTTGCAGATCAGGAAGCTGTTTTCTCGGGCTTCGTGACATGGGTGAAGAACGTTACGATCGTCTGTTTTCTGGTCCTGATTTTCCTCGCGGTCTTCAATTCCTGAGCTTCCGCGCCGCGTTCTCCTAGACGCGAGATCGGGCAAAGTCAGAGACATGGAATTCCGTGGCATTTTGCCCGTTATCAGCGGCACGTGCGTGATATGGGCATGGCAGCGGGCCTTTGGCCGACGACTCGGCAATCTCCGCAGATCGTGATGCAATTGCATATTGGGCAAGGCGGCCGACAGGCACTGCGGAGACGATTCAGAGCAACCAGGTGAGAACTCCAAGGGTCGCCGCACCGGCCAATGCACCCCAGAGGACGTTCTTTCGCCAGAAGGCAACGGCCAGCGTTGCAAGTGCCGCCGCAAGGCGCACAGGATCGGTGTCTCCACCAGTGGCACTTGGCCAGGCGACGAGCGGAGCGACCAGTCCCGGCAGCACGGCCACGGGCGTGTAGCGCAAATGGCGAAGCAGCCAGTTCGGCATTCTTCGTCCGCCGACCAGCCCGAGGAAAGAGAAGCGGATCAGGAAGGTGCCCGCGCCCAGCACGGCGATGATCGCCCAGATCTCGATCGCTGAATGACTCACCGGCCTCGCCTGCGCTCGATTTCCGCGCCTGCGGCCATCGCGATCGCGGCGGCGATCAGGAGGCCGATGCCTGACGGCAGCCAGAACAGGAGCATCGCCGCAAGTGCCGACGATACGGCGGCTGCAAGATGGGCAAGCGTTTTCAGCATCGGCCCCACGATTGCCAGGAACAGGATTGGCATCGCAAAGTCGATCAGCGCGCTGTCGGGCAGCGCCCCGCCCGCTGCCGCGCCAATCAAGGTCCCAACGACCCAAAGCGGTGCCGTCAGCGCGATCGTGCCGAGAAAGTAGACAACCTTTTGGTCTGTCGACCGTTCGGGCCGTTCTTCGAAATGAGAGATTCCAAGCGCATAGCTTACGTCGAAATTCAGATACGAAACGATCACGCGCTGCCAGAGCGGAGCCGATCCCAGATGCGGCTGAAGTGCTGCGGAATACATCGCCATTCGCAGGTTGACGGCAAGTGCCGCCGCCATCGCCACCCAGGCCGGCGCAGACTCGGAAAGCAGCTGCACGGCAGTGAACTGGGCGGACCCGGCGATCACGACGACCGACATTCCGACAGCCTGGGGTACGTCCAGCCCGGCTTCGACGGCGACGACCCCGAACAGAAAGGCGAACGGGCCGATGACGAGCAGGAACGGCATGCCGGCAACGAATCCTTCGAGAAAAGCGGATTTTCCGGTGGTTAAGGACATGGTCCGGCCCTAATCTCTGTCCGGCGCGAATAGCGCACGCCAGGAAGGGGCGCAATCAATGGCTCGTGAAGTCGCTGATCGGTACCTGATCGCTCCCGATCCGGGGGACACGCGGCTGACCCGTGCCGTGGAGGGAGTCGACGAATCCGGGGCCTGCGCGGAGATTTCCGTGGTCGAGGAGCGTCCGCTGACGATATTCCTCAACGGCCAGGAGATCGTGACAGTCATGACAATTGGCGATTATCCCGAGTATCTGGCACTCGGGTTCCTTCGCAATCAGGGAATGCTGCAGCCCGGCGAAATAGTCTCTGCCGTTGATTTTGATGCGGAACTCGAAACTGTCGTGCTGCGTACCGACAATGAGACCAGCTACGAGGAAAAGCTCAAGAAGAAGACCCGAACGAGCGGGTGTGCAGTGGGCACCGTCTTCGGTGATGTCATGGAGGGTTTGGAGGATCTGACTCTGCCGCAAGCCGAACTGCGCACTTCCTGGCTGTATTCCCTCGCGCAATCCATAAACCGGACGCCTTCTCTCTATCTTTCGGCGGGCGCGATTCACGGAACCGTTCTCTGCGAGGCGGACCGGGCGCTGGTCTACATGGAGGATGTCGGCCGCCACAACGCCGTCGACAAGATCGCGGGGTGGATGCTCAGCAAGGAGGTGTCCGGAGACGACAAGATCCTCTACACGACTGGACGCCTGACTTCGGAAATGGTGATCAAGTGTGCGCTGATGGGAATTCCTGCGCTCGTTTCACGGTCCGGATTCACGGCGTGGGGCGTGGAAATCGCCCGCGAAATTGACCTGACCTTGATCGGTCGCATGCGGGGGCATCGGTACGTCTGCCTGTCAGGTGAACACCGCCTAGTTCGGGATGCCGACCCGGCACATGTGAAATCGGAAGAGCGCAGGCATCAGCGAAAGGGAGGTCGCGAATGACGCCACGTGAATGGGCTGCTGAACTGTCGCGGAAGCTGTCGAACTCGGAAGTCCGGCAAGTCGCCTTGACGGTGGATTCGACGGAGAGGCCAGGCTTCCGGATCTATCCGGGCCAATCCCGGCCGCAGAGATCCATTGGTCGGATTGACGCACGGCTGCGAGCATGAGCCTTCCCACGGGCATCATACTGGCTGGCGGCCAGGCCCGCCGCATGGGCGGTGGCGACAAGGGCCTCCTGGCCATCGGCGACAGGACGATGCTGGATCACGTGATCGAAAGGCTTGCGCCTCAGGTGGCCGAACTGGCATTGAACGCCAATGGCGACGAAACGCGGTTTGCGGAATTCGGCCTTCCGGTCCTAGCCGATCCTGTCGCCGGGTATGCAGGTCCCTTGGCTGGTGTCTTGGCGGGGCTTGACTGGGCGTCGGGCCGAGAGGTTGCGAACATCGTGACGGCTGCTGCGGACACGCCCTTCCTTCCCACGGATCTGGTGACCCGTCTCTTGGATGCTGCCGTCGACCAGGGCAGGCAGATAGCGATTGCCAGCACGGCGACCGGGCTGCATCCGACTTTCGGCCTCTGGCCTGTTGCGCTTCGAGACGATCTGAGAACCGCATTGTCAGCAGGCGTTCGCAAGGTTGTCGACTGGACCGATCGGCATGGTGTGGCCAGGGCGGAGTTTCCGGTCGGGGAGTTCGACCCTTTCTTCAACGTGAACACGCCCGAGGATCTCGATCGTGCCCAGGGCCTTCTGGGGTCGGCATGAAGGTCTGGGGAGTCGTCGGCTGGAAGAACTCGGGCAAGACCGGCCTCATGGAGAGACTCTTGGCCGAATTCGTTGCCCGAGGCCTTAAGGTCTCAACCCTGAAGCACGCGCATCACGTGTTCGACGTGGATCAAGAGGGCAAGGACAGCTACCGGCACCGCGTGGCCGGTGCGACCGAGGTCTTGCTTGCAAGCCGGCGGCGCTGGGCCTTGATGCATGAGTTGCGTGACGAAGAGGAACAGGTGCTTGCCGCCCTGCTTGCAAAGCTCGAGCCGGTGGATCTGGTCCTGGTAGAGGGTTACAAGCGCGATCTGCACCCGAAGATCGAGGCGCATCGCGCGGAAACCGGCAGTGAATTGATCGCTTCCGATGATCAGACGATCAGGGCCGTCGCATCGGATTGCGGAGCCAAGGCACCTGATCGGCCAGCCTTTCACATCGACGACACGTCCGCGATCGCCGACTTCATTTTGAAGGAGCTTGGGTTGCCGGATGGCTGAAGTGTATTGCCATGACGACTTGGGACGGCGATGCCGAAACGGCATGGTCTCTTTCCGGATGCCGGGCGGCAGATTCGGAAAGACGCCGGGACTTGCGGGATGCTGAAACCGCCGCGCATGAAGAACGACTGTTTCGCCTTGCCGCCCGGAGTCGACTGGACACCTGTCGACGACGCGCTTCAGAGGCTGCGCAAGGCCGTGCGCCTGTCGGTGGACAGCGAAGTCTTGCCTGTCGAGGAAGCGCACGGCCGACTGCTGGCAGAGCCGGTACGGGCTCGCCGGGCTAATCCGCCGGGTGCCAATTCGGCAGTGGACGGCTATGGATTCTCGCACAGCGCCACAGGTGCCGGTGACCAGCTGATGCCGCTTGTTGATGGGCGTGCGGCTGCAGGGTGTCCATTTCTCGGACACGTGCCGGAAGGACATGCCATCCGTATCCTCACCGGTGCACTCCTGCCGTCGGGCGTCAATACCGTCGTGCTGGAAGAGGACTGCTCGACGGATGGCGCGAGCATCGCGTTCGAGGGTCCCGTGAAGTTGGGTGCGAACACCCGCCTGGAAGGCGAGGACGTCAATGAGGGCGAATTGGCTTTGCCTGCCGGCACCCGCCTTGGGCCGCCTGAGCTTGCGCTCCTGGTGGCAACTGGGGTCACGGATGTTCGAGTTCATCGCAAGCTCAAGGTCGCCGTCCTTTCGACCGGAAGCGAAATTGCGCTGGTCGGCGCGGCCTCCGGTCCCGCGCGGACATACGATGCGAACCGGCCCATGCTTTTGTCCCTGGTCCGGGACTGGATGCTGGAACCGGTGGATCTGGGGCTGGTCCCGGATGATCGCGACGCATTGCGTTCGCGCCTGGATGCGGGTGCCGAGAACGCCGATGTCATTCTCACGTCTGGAGGGGCTTCGGCCGGGGACGAGGATCATGTGTCGGCGCTGCTGGCTGAATCGGGATCACTGGGCGACTGGCGCATCGCGTTGAAGCCAGGCCGTCCGCTTGCGCTTGGCGTCTGGCGAGGCGTTCCTGTCTTCGGCCTTCCCGGGAATCCGGTTGCGGCTCTGGTCTGCACGTTGATCTTTGCCCGCCCTGCCATGGGAGTCCTCGGAGGCGAAGGATGGCGAGAGCCCTTGGGATTCAACGTGCCGGCGGCCTTCGAGAAGTCCAAGAAGGCGGGGCGGCGCGAATACCTTCGCGCTCGCATGAACGCGGACGGCGCGGCAGAGGCGTTCATGTCAGAGGGTTCCGGCCGGATTTCGGGCCTGGCCTGGGCTGGCGGCCTGGTCGAGATCGGCGACGGCGCCCGGGAAATCCGGCGCGGCGACCCGGTGCGCTTCATTCCCTACGGCAGCTTCAGGTGACGCCTCACGTCTGCTTGCCGGGAGGCGGCGTGTAGCTTGCCGACTTGGCCTGTTTCCTGCTGATGCTTTTCTCAAGCCTTGGGGCGCAATTCCTTGATCGGATGCCGAACCAAACGGTCGTCGCAATGCCCTGGATGTCGAGCCAGCCGGTCGGGCTGATCGAGCCCATGACTTCCAAGTTGCCCTCCGCGTTCTCGCGGTGTTCGGCAGACGTTGCGTTCTGCGGAGCCCATCATGGCCAAGGACGTCATTTCCCCGTGGCACGTCGTCGCCTCCTTGTGTGCCATGCGATCAGGGCGTCGTGGAAGTTCGCGCGCGTAGCATCCCGGTTCGGGTGACGGGCTCCCATCATCGCACGGGCATCACTGTCTTCAATTTTCTCTTTTTCCCTTGCGCGGTTCCGGTCGGGGCCATATAGGCCGTCTGTCCAGAGAGCGTGCCCTGCAGGTTCTCCTGGCATCGTCCGAGACGGTGGGTTGGCGAAGGCCGTTAATTCCTGCCTGAGACGGGAACTGAAGAATTCTGACTTCAGGTCTGCCCTGAAGCTCTGTTCACGATGGACCCGTAAGGACTTCTGGGGCTTCGGCCTCGTGATGAGCCGGAGGGATCACCCTCCAGATTTGGAGTGAAACTGTGAATAGAGCCCAGAAAGAGAAAGTGGTCGAGGAACTCGGCCAGATCTTCGAAAGCTCTGGCGTGGTGGTCGTAGCCCACTACGCAGGTCTCACGGTCACCGATATGCAGGATCTCCGCGGGCAGATGCGCGCGGCCGGCGGATCGGTGCGCGTCGCCAAGAACAGGCTTGCCCGGATTGCCTTGGCGGGAAAGCCGAATGAACATCTGGCCGACCTGCTGACGGGGATGACGGTGTTTGCCTATTCGGAGGATGTGGCCGCCGCTGCGCGTGTCGTCCACAAATACTCCAAGGCAAATGCAAAGCTGGTCATTCTCGGCGGCGCAATGGGCGAAACGGCACTGGACGTGGCAGGCGTGAAGGCTGTCGCGGACATGCCGTCGCGGGAAGAGCTGCTTGCCTTGATCGTCGGCTGCATCGGTGCCCCGGCATCGAATCTTGCCGGCGCGATCGGAGCTCCGGCTTCGAACGTGGCGGGTATTCTTTCGACCGTGGAAGAGCGCGCGGAAGCCGCATGAGACTTGCGTGTGGATCATGTTCGCACGTCGCAGCAAATTAGGAACGGAACTGAGAAATGGCTGATCTGAAGAAACTTGCAGATGAGATCGTGGGTCTCACGCTTCTCGAAGCGCAGGAACTGAAAACCATCCTGAAGGACGAATACGGGATCGAACCCGCCGCGGGAGGCGCCGTGATGATGGCCGGTCCGGCCGCTGGCGGTGACGCCGGCGCCGACGCGGAGGAGGAAAAGGACGAGTTCGATGTCATCCTCAAGGCGGTTGGCGCACAGAAGATCAACGTGATCAAGGAAGTGCGTGCGATCACCGGCCTTGGGTTGAAGGAAGCCAAGGACTTGGTCGAGGCTGGCGGCAAGGCTGTCAAGGAAGGCGTTGCCAAGGACGAGGCCGAAGAGATCAAGGGCAAGCTCGAAGCGGTGGGAGCCGAAGTCGAGCTCAAGTGACCAATGCAGGCCGGCCGGTCAGAACCGGCCGGCCCGTTTCTGCGAGCGCATTGCGTCGGACTTCGAAGACGTCGAGGACGGCGCGATTGTCCGGTGCGTGGCGCCGCGCCAGGCGGTGCAGATTGTCTAGGTCGACCGGTTTGGCGACCAGGCGCTGAGTTCCCTTTCCTGTCCCGCGATCAGGCGGATCGATCATCGACCGACACCTTCACTCAGATTGATGGTTGCGCCCGTGAAGGCACCGACGCGAATGCAGCCGTTGCCGCGACCGCCAGGGTTCGGAGAATGTCGATTGATGTGCCGGCAATGGCAGTATGGTCAGACCTTTGCTCCCCGCATGTCCCGAAAGTCCGGAATGAACGACTGAAATGGCCGCGGGAAGAGATGTGGAATGCCCGGGCCAGGAATCCCGGACACCGCCCGAAAGGACTGATTCCGGGCTTGCCTAGAGGCGTGGACGTCACTTGATTCATTCCGCAACGAGCGCAACTTCCGCACCCGCCGCCCGACAACGGCCCACCTTGCCGTGAAACGTGCATGGCACGAAGCCTGACACGCCAACGTCAATCAGCGCGATGGTCCGACTTGGATTTCGTCCTTTCCCCGACATGCCGCTACATGCATGCCTGGATCATGGAACAAAGCAAGAATTAACGATCTTGTCATCTTCTTGTTTGTGAAATGCTGAGTTGGTTGCTTGATCATGATGCAGCCGAGCTCATTGCATTGGAAGTAGACTAGTCGCTACGTTCAAGCTACATAATCAGATGACTAGCAGCTTGAAGATCGCAAGAGGCGGGAACACGACCATGACTGACACCGGAAACGGCGGCTTGGCAAATTCCGGTTCCGAGAATGGCCAGCGCGAAGACAACCCGAAAAAGATAAGTAACAAGCATTACGAAAGCGAGCTGTTCCGGCTGCAGCTCGAACTCGTGAAGATGGTTGAGTGGATCAAGCACGAGAAGCTCAAGGTCGTGGTCATATTCGAAGGCAGGGACGCGGCCGGAAAGGGCGGGGTCATCAAACGGATCACGCAGCACCTGAGCCCCCGCATTTGCCGGGTAGTCGCGCTGCCCGCACCAACGGAGCGCGAGCGGACCCAATGGTATTTTCAGCGCTACGTGCCGCACCTTCCCGCCGCCGGCGAGATGGTTATGTTCGACCGGAGCTGGTACAACCGGGCAGGCGTCGAAAGGGTCATGGATTTCTGCACCGATGACGAATATCGCGATTTCATGCGCTCCTGCCCGGAGTTCGAACGCATGCTGGTGCGTTCCGGCATAAGGCTGATCAAGTACTGGTTCTCCGTCTCGGACGAGGAGCAGGAGAAGAGGTTTCAGGCACGCCTTCATCAGAGTCACAAGCGCTGGAAACTGAGCCCGATGGACCTCGAATCGCGGCGGCGTTGGGTTGCCTATTCAAAGGCCAAGGACGAGATGTTCGCGCACACGGACATCAAGCAGGCGCCCTGGTACGTCGTGGATGCGGACGTGAAGAAGCACGCGCGACTGAATTGCATCAGCCATCTCCTAAGCATGGTGGATTACGAGGATCTGACACCGGAATCGATCGAGCTTCCCAGGCGAGAGGATGCCGGTGCCTATGTCCGGCCACCATTCTCCGAACAGACACTCGTGCCGACGACGTATCCCTGACGGGACCATCTCGAATCGGCCGTCAGGACTCTCGCCAAGGGCAGTCGCTTTGCGTCCGTGGCGAGGGTGTAGCTCCACCCGCCATGGCACGGGTTCCGGCGGACGGCGGAGCTTTCCATTTGTTCGGCATCCAGGCGCCCGCTGTCGGCCTGCTTCTCTGCTCCGCGACCTGATGGCGGCCTTCCGTGCTCCGTCCGCGCGGACAGGCAGTGACCGCACGTCCTTCCCTGCTCCTTCACCGACATGGAAACTCATGGATTGGGAACCCGTCACGCCTTCTTCGGGAGACTTCCGGCGGCGGAGCGTCAGAACTTCCCTGGGGCAAATTTCATTCGTCTTGCAACGAAGAATCAGTTGAAAGAAGGCGCTTCGGTTGATAGGGAGGCGGCGACGTGATTCGATGAACAGGCACTACGTCAACAAAGTTCAAGATTGACCACCCTCTCAAAGCAGGATGCATCCTGCTTTGATGGGGTAGTCTGCTGTTTCGGGCGAGGAGCCGTGGGAGGCTTCTCAGGTATGGAAACGGAACTATCCAAATCAGGTGCGAGGCGGCGCCCAACTGGTCTCGCTCCCATGATTGAACCGGAGATCCATCATCCATGGCAACGACGTTTATTGGCCAAAAGCGTTTCCGCAAGTATTTTGGCAAGATCCGCGAAGTTCTGGAAATGCCGAACCTCATCGAGGTTCAGAAATCCTCATACGACCTGTTCCTGAACTCGGGTGACCAGTCCGAACCGATGGACGGCGAAGGCATAAAGGGCGTCTTCCAGTCGGTCTTCCCGATCAAGGATTTCGGCGAAACCGCCGAACTGCAGTTCGTCGACTATGAACTGGAAGAGCCGAAATACGATGTCGAAGAGTGCCAGCAGCGCGACATGACCTACTCGGCGCAGCTCAAGGTGACGCTTCGTCTCATCGTGTTCGATGCGGACGAGGATACCGGCGCCAAGTCGGTCAAGGACATCAAGGAGCAGGTCGTCTACATGGGCGACATGCCGCTGATGACCTCGAACGGAACATTCGTCGTAAACGGCACCGAGCGCGTGATCGTTTCCCAGATGCACCGCTCGCCTGGCGTCTTCTTCGACCATGACAAGGGCAAGACCCACGCCAGCGGCAAGCTGCTCTTTGCTTGCCGGATCATTCCCTATCGCGGCTCCTGGCTCGATTTCGAATTCGACGCCAAGGACATCGTTCATGCCCGCATCGATCGTCGCCGGAAGCTTCCGGTGACGACCCTGCTCTATTCGCTCGGCATGGATCAGGAAGGCATCATGGATGCCTACTATGACACGGTCGAGTTCAAGTACCGGAAAAACAAGGGCTGGGTGACCACGTTTTTCCCCGAGCGCGTGCGTGGCACGCGACCGGCTTTCAATCTCGTCGATGCCAAGACCGGCCGGACCTTCGCCAAGGCGGGCGAAAAGGTCACGCCACGAACCGTCAAGAAGATCATCGACGAGGGCAAGATCACGGACCTTCTGATGCCGTTCGACCAGATCATCGGCCGCTTCGCCGCCAAGGACATCATCAACGAGGAGACCGGCGCGATCTACGTCGAGGCCGGGGACGAACTGACCTGGGAGGTTGACAAGGATGGCGAAGCCACGGGCGGCACGCTGAAGGAACTGATGGATGCCGGAATCACCGAAGTCCCGGTTCTCGACATCGATAACGTCACGGTAGGCCCCTACATCCGCAACACCATGGCGGCGGACAAGAACATGAACCGGGACACCGCGCTCATGGACATCTATCGCGTCATGCGCCCGGGAGAGCCTCCGACCGTGGACGCCGCCAGCGCACTCTTCGACACGCTATTCATCGACAAGGAGCGCTATGATCTTTCGGCCGTCGGCCGCGTGAAGATGAACATGCGCCTTGATCTCGATGCCGAGGACACGGTGCGCACGCTCCGCGCGGAAGACATCGTGGCTTGCGTCAAGGCTCTTGTCGAACTGCGGGACGGTAAGGGCGAGATTGACGATATCGACCATCTCGGCAACCGCCGCGTCCGTTCGGTCGGCGAATTGATGGAAAACCAGTACCGCGTGGGCCTGCTCAGGATGGAACGCGCGATCCGGGAGCGCATGAGCAGCGTCGAGATCGACACCGTCATGCCGCAGGACCTGATCAACGCGAAACCCGCGGCGGCGGCAGTGCGCGAATTCTTCGGGTCTTCGCAGCTGTCGCAGTTCATGGACCAGACGAACCCGCTCTCCGAGGTCACGCACAAGCGGCGCCTGTCGGCGCTGGGGCCGGGAGGCCTGACCCGCGAACGCGCAGGTTTCGAAGTGCGCGATGTCCATCCGACCCACTACGGCCGGATGTGTCCCATCGAAACGCCGGAAGGCCCGAACATCGGCCTGATCAACTCGCTCGCGACATTCGCGCGCGTGAACAAGTACGGATTCATCGAGACGCCGTACCGCAAGGTCAAGAACGGCCAGGTGACAGACGAGGTCACGTACATGTCGGCCACCGAGGAAATGCGGCACGTCGTGGCGCAGGCCAATGCCAAGCTCGACAGCAAGGGCAGGTTCGAGAACGAGATGGTGAACACTCGGCGTGCCGGCGAGTACAGCCTGACTCCGACCGAGCAGGTGGACCAGATCGACGTCTCTCCAAAGCAGCTGGTGTCGGTCGCCGCCTCGCTGATCCCGTTTCTCGAGAACGACGATGCGAACCGGGCGCTCATGGGATCGAACATGCAGCGACAGGCCGTGCCGCTCCTTCAGGCGGAAGCGCCTCTCGTCGGCACCGGCATCGAGGAGGTCGTGGCACGTGATTCGGGTGCTGCCATCATGGCTAGGCGCGCGGGCGTCATCGACCAGGTTGATGCGCAGCGGATCGTCGTTCGCGCCACCGAGGAACTGGAGCCGGGGGATCCCGGCGTCGACATCTACCGCCTGCGGAAGTTTCAGCGGTCGAATCAGAACACGTGCATCAACCAGCGTCCGCTGGTGAAGGTCGGAGACGGCGTCGCCAAGGGCGAAGTTATTGCCGACGGACCATCGACCGAACTCGGCGAACTTGCGCTCGGCAAGAACGTGGTCGTCGCCTTCATGCCGTGGAACGGCTACAATTACGAAGACTCGATCCTGATTTCCGAGCGGATCGTGCGCGACGATGTCTTTACCTCCGTGCACATCGAGGAATTCGAGGTCTCCGCCCGGGACACCAAGCTCGGCCCGGAGGAAATCACCCGCGACATTCCGAATGTCGGCGAAGAGGCGCTTCGCAACCTCGATGAGGCCGGCATCGTCTACATCGGCGCAGAGGTCGGCTCCGGAGACATCCTGGTGGGCAAGATCACGCCCAAGGGCGAAAGCCCGATGACGCCGGAAGAGAAACTCTTGCGCGCCATCTTCGGGGAAAAGGCGTCCGATGTTCGTGACACGTCACTGCGGCTGCCGCCGGGCGACTTCGGGACCGTCGTCGAAGTGCGGGTCTTCAACCGCCACGGAGTCGAGAAGGACGAGCGGGCGCTGCAGATCGAGCGCGAGGAAGTCGAGCGGCTTGCCCGCGACCGGGACGACGAGCTCGCGATTCTTGAACGCAACACCTACGCGCGTCTCAAGGAGATGATCCTTGGCAAGATTGCGGTCAGGGGCCCGAAAGGCGTCAATCCCAAGTCGAAGATCACCGAAGACCTGCTTGCGGAGCTGTCGCGAGGGCAATGGTGGCAACTTGCGATCGGCAACGAAAAGGTCGCGAAAGCGATCGAGGCGCTGAACGCGCAGTTCGATTCCCAGAAGGCCGCTCTCGAGCACAGATTCGAGGACAAGGTCGAAAAGGTTAGGCGCGGTGACGACTTGCCGCCTGGCGTGATGAAGATGGTCAAGGTCTTCGTCGCCGTGAAGCGCAAGCTGCAGCCGGGCGACAAGGTCGCCGGCCGCCACGGCAACAAGGGCGTGATCTCGAAGGTGGTCCCGATGGAGGACATGCCGTTCCTTGCGGATGGCACGCCGGTCGACTTCGTGCTGAACCCGCTTGGCGTGCCGTCGCGGATGAACGTGGGACAGATCCTGGAAACCCACATGGGATGGGCTTCTCGCGGCCTTGGCATCCAGATTGACGATGCGCTTCAGGAATATCGTCGCAAGGGCAACATGAAGCCTGTCCGGGACGCGATGAAATTTGCCTACGGCGACGATGTCTTCAGCGAAGGCATAAAGGATCTGGGTGAAGAAGGCCTGATCCAGGTTGCCGAGAACGCGACCCGGGGTGTGCCCATTGCCACGCCGGTGTTTGACGGCGCGAAGGAGGCCGATGTCAACGATGCGCTGGTGCGGGCCGGGTTCTCCGAAAGCGGCCAGTCAGAACTATACGATGGCCGGACCGGCGAGAAGTTCGCGCGGCCCGTGACTGTGGGCATCAAGTATCTCTTGAAGCTGCACCACCTCGTGGACGACAAGATTCACGCGCGGTCAACGGGTCCATACAGCCTCGTCACGCAGCAGCCCCTGGGTGGCAAGGCCCAGTTCGGCGGGCAGCGCTTCGGCGAAATGGAGGTGTGGGCACTGGAGGCGTTTGGAGCCGCTTACACGCTTCAGGAGATGCTCACCGTCAAGTCGGACGACGTGGCAGGCCGGACCAAGGTCTACGAGTCGATCGTCAAGGGCGAAGACAATTTCGAGGCCGGCGTGCCCGAGAGCTTCAACGTGCTCGTGAAGGAAGTTCGCGGCCTCGGACTGAACATGGAACTCAGGGAAACCGTGGAGGAGGACGGGTGAGGAACCTCTGCAGCAGAATTCGCTGCGGACGCGCCTCGTTTGGCGCCGCTCCGGACTCCACGGTCAGCCTTTAGGGACAAGACATGAATCAGGAACTTACAACCAACCCGTTTAGCCCGCTCGCCACACCACAGACGTTCGATGAGATTCGGATCTCGTTGGCGTCTCCCGAGCGGATTCTCTCGTGGTCCTACGGTGAAATCAAGAAGCCCGAGACCATCAACTACCGGACCTTCAAGCCCGAACGCGACGGTCTGTTCTGCGCTCGCATCTTCGGGCCCATCAAGGACTACGAGTGCCTGTGCGGAAAGTACAAGCGAATGAAGTACCGTGGCGTGGTCTGCGAGAAGTGCGGCGTAGAGGTGACGCTGCAGAAGGTCAGGCGCGAACGGATGGGCCATATCGAGCTGGCGGCTCCCGTAGCCCATATCTGGTTCCTCAAGTCGCTACCTTCCCGCATCGGCCTCATGCTCGACATGACGCTTCGCGACCTTGAGCGCATCCTCTACTTCGAGAACTATGTCGTGATCGAACCCGGTCTGACCGACCTGCAATACGGTCAGTTGCTTTCGGAAGAGGAGTATCTCGAGGCTCAGGATCTGAACGGGATCGACGCCTTCACCGCGAATATCGGCGCCGAGGCCATACGCGAAATGCTGGCTGCAATCGACCTCGAGTCCGAGGCAGAGAACCTGCGTGCCGAACTCGCCGAGGCCACAGGGGAACTGAAGCCGAAGAAGATCATCAAGCGGCTGAAGATCATCGAGAACTTCATCGAGTCCGGCAACCGACCCGAATGGATGGTGCTCACCGTCATCCCGGTCATACCGCCGGAACTCCGCCCGCTCGTTCCCCTTGATGGTGGTCGGTTTGCCACGTCGGACCTGAATGATCTCTATCGCCGCGTCATCAACCGGAACAACCGCCTGAAGCGGCTGATCGAACTACGGGCGCCGGACATCATCGTTCGCAACGAAAAGCGGATGCTCCAGGAATCGGTCGATGCCCTGTTTGACAATGGGCGACGGGGCCGAGTGATCACGGGCGCCAACAGGCGGCCGCTGAAGTCGCTGTCCGACATGCTGAAAGGAAAGCAGGGCCGCTTTCGCCAGAACCTGCTCGGAAAGCGCGTCGACTTCTCGGGCCGTTCTGTCATCGTGACCGGTCCCGAGCTGAAGCTGCACCAATGCGGGCTGCCAAAGAAGATGGCGCTCGAGCTCTTCAAGCCGTTCATCTATTCCCGGCTTGAGGCGAAGGGCCTTTCCTCGACCGTCAAGCAGGCGAAGAAGCTTGTCGAGAAAGAGCGTCCCGAAGTCTGGGACATTCTCGACGAGGTCATTCGCGAGCACCCCGTGCTTCTGAACCGCGCCCCAACGCTCCACCGGCTTGGAATCCAGGCCTTCGAGCCGATCCTGATCGAAGGCAAGGCCATCCAGCTGCACCCGCTGGTCTGCTCGGCTTTCAATGCCGACTTCGACGGAGACCAGATGGCCGTCCACGTGCCCCTGTCGCTCGAGGCCCAGCTGGAAGCGCGTGTCCTGATGATGTCGACCAACAACGTGCTGTCGCCCGCCAACGGCGCACCGATCATTGTGCCGTCCCAGGACATGATACTTGGCCTCTACTACATCTCGATGGAACGCGAGGGGATGCAGGGCGAAGGCATGGTCTTTGCCGATGCGGACGAAGTGCAGCATGCCCTCGACGCAGGCGAAGTCCATCTCCATGCGAAGATCACGGCCCGGATCAAGCAGATCGACGAGGACGGGCTTGAGGTATTCAAGCGCTACGAGACCACGCCCGGCCGGGTCAAGCTGGGCGCGCTCCTGCCGCTGAACGCGAAGGCGCCGTTCGACCTGGTGAACCAGCTCTTGCGGAAGAAGGAGGTCCAGCACGTCATCGACACCGTCTACCGGTACTGCGGCCAAAAGGAGAGCGTCATTTTCTGTGACCAGATCATGACGATGGGTTTCCGCGAGGCGTTCAGGGCTGGCATCTCCTTTGGCAAGGATGACATGGCCATTCCAGACGCCAAGTGGAACATCGTCGACTCCATCCGAGAACAGGTGAAGGAATTCGAGCAGCAGTACATGGATGGCCTGATTACCCAGGGCGAAAAGTACAACAAGGTTGTCGACGCGTGGTCAAAGTGTTCGGATGACGTTGCAAACGCAATGATGGACGACATCTCCGCGATGCGCAAAGACGATGTGGGAGCCGAGGTGGAGCCCAATTCGGTCTACATGATGTCACACTCGGGGGCACGGGGCTCTCCGGCCCAGATGAAGCAGCTCGGTGGCATGCGCGGCCTGATGGCAAAGCCCTCCGGCGAAATCATCGAGACGCCCATCATCTCGAACTTCAAGGAAGGCCTGACTGTGCTCGAGTACTTCAACTCGACCCACGGAGCGCGAAAGGGCCTTGCCGACACCGCGCTCAAGACGGCGAATTCCGGCTACCTTACGCGTCGTCTCGTGGACGTGGCGCAGGACTGCATCGTCCGGATGCAGGATTGCGGCACTGACGCGGCGATCACGGCGGAGGCGGCGATCAGCGAAGGAGAAATCGTGGCGTCGATTTCCGAGCGCGTGCTCGGTCGCGTTGCGGCCGAGGATGTGGTTGTTCCAGGAACCGACGAGGCATTGGCGAAGAAGGGAGAGCTGATCGACGAAAGGACAGCGGATGCCATTGAAGCCGCGGCCGTCCAGTCGGTGCGCATCCGCTCGCCGCTGACCTGCGATTCGGAAGACGGTGTCTGCGCCATGTGCTATGGTCGCGATCTGGCACGCGGTACGCTCGTCAATATTGGCGAGGCTGTCGGCATCATCGCGGCACAGTCGATCGGCGAGCCCGGCACCCAGCTTACCATGCGGACATTCCACATCGGTGGCATTGCGCAGGGTGGTCAGCAGTCGTTCACCGAATCTTCCGCTGACGGCGATGTCGAGTACAGGAACGCCAGCATCATCAAGAACTCCGTCGGTGAGCAGATCGTCGTCGGACGCAACATGGAACTGGCCGTACTTGACGTGAACGGGAACGAACGGCTGAAGCACAAGCTGGGCTACGGCACCAAGGTGTTCCCCAAGGAGGGGGAAAGCGTAAAGCGCGGCGACAAGCTGTTCGAATGGGATCCCTACACCCTGCCAATCATTGCGGAGGAGGTCGGCACGGCAAAGCTGGTGGACCTCGTCACGGGCGTGTCCGTGCGTGAGGAGACCGACGACGCGACCGGCATGACGCAGAAGATCGTGACCGATTGGCGCGCTGCGCCGAAAGGCGGCGACCTCAAGCCCGAGATCCTGATCGTCGACAAGAACGGCAAGCCGGTGAAGAACAGCCTGGGCAACGAAATCACCTATCCGATGTCGGTAGACGCCGTGCTTTCGGTCGAAGACGGGTCCGCGATCAAGGCTGGTGACGTCGTGGCGCGCATTCCGCGCGAAGGAGCCAAGACGAAGGACATTACCGGCGGCTTGCCGAGGGTGGCGGAACTCTTCGAGGCACGGCGCCCGAAGGATCATGCGATCATCGCCGAAATCGACGGGTACGTGAGGTTCGGACGCGACTACAAGAACAAGCGTCGAGTCTCGATCGATCCCGTTGACGAGAGTCTTGAGCCGGTCGAGTACATGTTGCCGAAGGGCAAACACATTCCGGTGGCGGAAGGTGACTTTGTTCAGAAGGGCGACTACATCATGGACGGCAATCCGGCTCCCCATGACATCCTGTCGATTCTGGGCGTCGAGGCACTGGCGGGCTACATGATCAACGAGGTGCAGGACGTCTACCGGCTTCAGGGCGTCAAGATCAACGACAAGCACATCGAGGTCATTGTTCGCCAGATGCTCCAGAAATGGGAGATCCAGGATTCCGGCGAAACGACCCTTCTGAAGGGCGAGCATATCGACAAGGGTGAGCTGGATGCGGCTAACGAGAAGGCAAGGGCCGAAGGTCGGCGTCCCGCAAGCGGCGAACCGATTCTGCTTGGCATCACGAAGGCGTCCCTTCAGACCCGCTCGTTCATCTCCGCGGCATCATTCCAGGAGACGACGCGAGTATTGACCGAGGCATCGGTGCAAGGCAAGCGCGACAAGCTGGTCGGCCTGAAGGAGAACGTGATCGTCGGCAGGCTGATCCCGGCCGGAACCGGTGGGGCAACGCAGCGCGCCCGGCGCATCGCGGCTGACCGCGACCACAAGCTCATTCAGGAGGCCCAAGCCCAGGCGGAAGCGGCGGCAGCGCTTGCGGCGCCCGAGGACATGGTCGGCGAATCGGCGGAATCGAATCTCGTGGATGCGTCGGAGGGCGTAAGCTGACTCGGCCCGAACGAGGGAGACGGGCTCCGTTCCCGCGGAGCCCGTCTTGCACTGAACGCGCGCTCTGGCTGCTTCATGATCAAGCAGCCAACGCAGGGTTTCGCAAGCAATGGTCTCAAGAAGCATTTTTTCTTTCTTTGTTCCAATGATTCGGGCATGCATGTCGCGATGCGGGGAAGGAACGAAATCCAGGTCGGATCATCGCGCTGATTGACGTCAGCGCGTTAGGCATCGTGCCATGCACGATTCGCGGCAACTTGGGCCGTTGTCGGGCGGCGGGTGCCGAAGTTGCGCTTGTTGCGGAGTAGATCAAGTGCATCGCTGGGTGCCGATGGAGGACGTTCAAATCAGTCGGTGCCAAGGATCAGGTCGCCGGCTCCTGGGCGTGGCAACGGGCAATCGATGTCCGTTCGCAATTGCAGGTCTTTTCGTGCGCCGCCCCTGTTGACAGGCAAAATGAGTCGCTCTATACGCCGCGCTACTCGGTCGGTGCAGCCCTTGGCGTGCCGACTTCAACAGTACGGAAGTGGTCACGATCCGGGCGTGTTTGCCTCGATCCTCTGGATGCCCGCCGCAGGCTCTCGAAAGGCCGGGAGCTTCGCGGTTTTGGGCGTTTCGTGGCCGCGAGAGACATAGATGTGAAGACGAGCCGGGGCGAGAGCGCCGGACGAAAACGAAAGACGGGATACGACGCAATGCCCACGATCCAGCAGCTGATCCGGAAGCCTCGGCAGCCGAAAATCAAACGCTCGAAATCGCTGCATCTCGAGCAGTGCCCGCAGAAGCGGGGCGTATGCACGCGCGTCTACACGACGACTCCAAAGAAGCCGAACTCGGCCATGCGGAAAGTCGCCAAGGTGCGCCTGACCAATGGCTACGAGGTCATCAGCTACATCCCTGGCGAAGCCCACAATCTCCAGGAACACAGTGTCGTCCTGATCCGCGGCGGTCGCGTCAAGGACTTGCCTGGCGTCCGGTACCACATCCTTCGCGGCGTGCTGGACACGCAGGGCGTCAAGGACCGCAAGCAACGCCGCTCGAAATACGGCGCCAAGCGCCCGAAATGACCCGCCTGGCAACATATGCCACTTCGGGACAGGCATCACGGACGCGCTGCACCGGCACGCCGACGCTTGAAAGCGAATTCGTGCCGTCGCCGAACGCAGGCAGATAGACAGAGGAAGACCACATGTCCCGCCGACACGCAGCAGAGAAGCGCGAAGTCCTGCCCGACGCCAAGTTTGGCGACGCAGTTCTGACCAAGTTCATGAACAGCCTCATGGTGGACGGGAAGAAATCCATTGCTGAACGCATCGTCTACAGCGCCTTCGACAGGGTCGAGGATCGCCTGAAAAAAGCGCCGGTCGAGGTCTTCCACGAAGCGCTAGAAAACATCAAGCCGTCGGTCGAGGTCCGCTCTCGCCGTGTCGGCGGCGCGACCTACCAGGTGCCTGTCGAGGTTCGTGTCGAGCGCCGCGAGGCGCTGGCAATACGGTGGCTCATTGCAGCCGCCCGCGCCCGCAACGAGAACACGATGGAAGAACGCCTGGCAGGTGAACTGGCCGATGCCGTCAACGGTCGTGGCGCCGCGGTAAAGAAGCGCGAAGACACCCACAAGATGGCCGACGCCAACAAGGCGTTCAGCCACTACCGCTGGTAAATTCTTTCAGGGAGCAGGCAGATGGCCCGCGAATATCCTCTCGAGCGCTACCGCAATTTCGGCATCATGGCCCACATTGATGCCGGCAAGACCACGTGTACGGAGCGCATCCTCTACTACACCGGCAAGTCCCACAAGATCGGCGAGGTCCATGACGGTGCGGCGACGATGGACTGGATGGAGCAAGAGCAGGAGCGCGGAATCACGATCACGTCGGCGGCCACGACCACGTTCTGGGAACGCACCGAATCCGGAGTTGATGCGCAGACTAGGAAGCATCGTTTCAATATCATCGACACGCCCGGGCATGTGGATTTCACGATCGAAGTCGAGCGTTCGCTTGCCGTCCTGGATGGTGCCGTCTGCGTTCTGGACGCGAATGCCGGCGTGGAGCCGCAGACTGAAACCGTGTGGCGTCAGGCTGACCGGTACAGCGTGCCGAGGGTCGTCTTCGTCAACAAGATGGACAAGATCGGCGCTGACTTCCTGGTCTGCGTTCACATGATAAAGGACCGCACAGGTGCCCAGCCCATGCCGATCCAGATTCCGATCGGTGCTGAGGACAAGTATGAGGGCATTGTCGACCTTATCACGATGGAAGAATGGACCTGGAAGGGCGATGATCTGGGCGCGACCTGGACCCGCCAGCCGGTGCGCAGCGAACTTCAAGCGGCCGCCGATGAGTGGCGCTCGAAGATGATCGAACTGGCCGTCGAGCAGGATGACGACGCGATGATGGCCTATCTTGAAGGCGAAGAGCCGGATGTCGACACCTTGCGGATGCTGATCCGGAAGGGTACGCTGTCGCTGGACTTCGTCCCGGTGCTTGCCGGCTCGGCGTTCAAGAACAAGGGCATTCAGCCGCTGCTGAACGCGGTGATCGACTATCTGCCGGGTCCGCTGGACGTGCCCGCGTACAAAGGCTTTGCGCCCGGCGACGAATCCGAAACGCGGAATATCGAGCGCACCGCAGACGACGTGCAGCCATTTTCCGGCCTTGCGTTCAAGATCATGAACGACGTCTTTGTCGGATCCCTGACCTTTGCGCGCATCTATTCCGGCGTGATCAAGAAGGGTGACAGCGTTGCAAATTCGACCAAGGGCAAGAAGGAACGCATCGGCCGGATGATGATGATGCATTCGAATGACCGGGAAGAAATTGATGAAGCGTTCGCGGGCGACATTATCGCCCTGGCGGGGCTCAAGGAGACCACGACGGGCGACACGCTCTGCGACGCGAACAGGCAGGTCGTGCTGGAAACCATGATGTTCCCCGACCCGGTGATCGAGATCGCGGTCGAGCCGAAGACGAAGAACGACCAGGAAAGGATGAGTCAGGGCCTGGCGCGCCTGGCGGCCGAGGATCCATCCTTCCGCGTCGAGACCGACATCGAGTCAGGTCAGACGATCATGAAGGGCATGGGGGAATTACATCTCGACATCCTGATCGACCGATTGAAGCGCGAATTCAGGGTTGAGGCGAATATCGGCGCGCCGCAGGTGGCTTATCGCGAGACGATCTCGCAGGAAGTCGAGCACACGTATACGCACAAGAAACAGTCCGGAGGTGCCGGACAGTTTGCGGAAGTCAAGCTCGTCATCACACCGACGAAGTCGGGCGAGGGGTATTCGTTCGAAAGCCACATTGTCGGCGGCGCGGTTCCGAAGGAGTATGTTCCGGGCGTCGAGAAGGGCATTCAGTCGGTCATGGATTCCGGGCCCCTGGCCGGATTCCCGGTCATCGACTTCAAGGCGGCCCTGGTTGACGGCAAGTTCCACGACGTCGACTCGTCCGTTCTGGCATTCGAAATCGCTGCCCGCATGGGAATGCGGGAAGGCCTAAGGAAGGCGGGCGCGAAGCTCCTTGAACCGATCATGAAGGTCGAGGTGGTCACTCCCGAGGAATATACCGGCGGCATCATCGGCGACCTCACGAGCCGTCGCGGTCAGGTTTCGGGGCAGGCGCCTCGCGGCAACGCCATCGCGATCGACGCGTTCGTGCCGTTGGCGAACATGTTCGGCTACATCAACAACCTGCGGTCCATGTCCTCTGGGCGAGCCCAGTTCACTATGCAGTTCGACCACTACGAAGCGGTGCCGCAGAACATTTCGGAAGAGATTCAGGCGAAATACGCATAACCGGAGGGCAGCGCGAGACCTGCCCCCACACGAGAAGGAGGCCATTATGGCGAAGGAAAAGTTTGACCGCACGAAGCCGCACGTGAACGTTGGGACGATCGGGCACGTTGACCACGGGAAGACGACGCTGACGGCGGCGATCACGAAGCAGTTCGGGGAGTTCCAGGCCTACGAGCAGATCGACGCGGCGCCGGAGGAGAAGGCGCGGGGGATCACGATCGCGACGGCGCACGTTGAGTACGAGACGGAGGCGCGCCACTACGCGCATGTCGACTG
>JAJEFO010000055.1 GCA_022820365.1 Silicimonas sp. | reverse complement strand
CTGTTCGTGGGCCTCGATCCCGCGCTCCACGTATTCCTCCCCTCGGGTGATCAGCGTGTAGATCAGGCACGCAAGCTCACGCGCGGTTGCCGTGATCGCCACCGGCGCATCCTTCCGGGCGAGGCGCCCACGATGCCTGGCCCCGATGAACGTCTGGCTCCTTCGGGCCGTCAAGGCCGCCATGCGCAGGGATTGCGCGACCTTGTTGACCGCCTTGGGCGCACGTCCGGGCAGGGTCTTGCCGCCGCTGATCCGCGTTCCCGGCGCCAGCCCCAGCCACGAGCTGAAGTGCTGCGCTGACGGGAAGGCCGAGAAGTCCGGGCCGATCTCGGCCGCGATGGTGAGCGCGGTGTTCACTCCGATGGTCGGGATCGCGGTGAGGTCGACGCCCATCATCCTGTGCAAGGCCTCGGCCATCGCCCTTTCCTTGGCCGTCCGCTTCGCATGATTGCTCCGGGGGACCTTCGGCAGGCAGGTCCCGGAACGCGAGGAGTCCGGCATTCCGGGCGGCTGATTGCCGTCCGAACCATCGTCCGGAGGCGTCAGGCTGTCGATCTGCGCCGCGATCGCTCTCTCGCAGGTCTCGATCTGTTCCGTGAGGAAGTCGAAGCGCTGCATCGCCTGCGTCAGTGCGAACAGGTGCTCCTCGCGCCATGTGCCCTGAAGCGCGGCCGCGATCCTGTCGCCGCTGGCCTTGATCCGCCCGTCCCGAAGCGCCGCAAGCCGGCGCGGGTCGCGCTCGCCGTCGATGATCGCGCGCACTGCCGCAGCCAGTGGAGTCGTGACAAGGGCCGTGGCCGAGTCCTTTCGAACTTTTGACACCTTGGTTGGGATGGAGCAATCATGCGTATGCTCGCCACGCGGGCCAGGCCCAGTCTTGGGCTTTCGGCGAAAGCCACACTTGTATCTGGTGCGTCCAGGAGCGGAGGCGGGAGCGTCATGCCTGGCTGGCACCGGGCTGCCAGCCGCTCGGCAGGCGCGTCTTGGGTCACGGCGAGATCTTCCGTGAGCACGACATTATGCTGCCTGACTGTGTATTACAAAATGTATTACGATGACCTGAGTGGCCAACAATGCACATTGAGTGGGACGACGACAAAAACCTGCAGAGCATCGCATTGCATGGCTTGAGCTTTGAGGATGCAGCAGGATTTTTCGAGGCTTCACCTTGGATCTGTTGGATGACCGCTTTGACTATGGCGAATTGCGAGAAGTCAGTATTGGTATGATCGACGGTCTGGCTGTTGTAACGGTTGTCCATACAAGCCGTGATGGAGTTTGCAGGATTATCTCCGCACGACCAGCGACAAGAGCGGAAAGGAGCGGATATGAACAAGCGATACGAAGAGCCTATGACCCTTGAGCAGCTTGCACGGCTACCTGACGATCAAATTGACACAAGCGACATTCCAGAGCTGGACGAGGCGTGGTTTGCGCAAGCCAAATTGACGCCTCCTCGTACCAAACCCAATGTAAGTCTGCGCGTGCCTCCAGAAGTGGTTGAGTATTTTAAGGCGAAGAACCCGAAGGGCTACACCGCTCGCATGGCTGCCGTGTTGGTGGCATATGTGCAGGCACACCGGTCGACCTCAGCGCAGGAATAGAACGCAGGCAAATCAAAACGACGCAATTGCTTCACACCTGATTGAGTGCTGGCGAATTGCAGAGTGACGAAGTCACTAAAACCCCGGGCGGACATTGGCGAAGACTTGCGGAGCCAGCGCGGCCAGTGGAAGGCTGGCATGTGCCCGAACGGAAGTATTTTCCAAGAGATCAAGATCAGCCCATGCAGACTTGGGTTGCATTGACCCGCACTTAAGGCGGACGTGTCTGGCACCGTCCTTCTTGGTGGTGTGTTCAGAATGCGGCCTTGGGTAAATTGACCGGACATGTACGACGAACAAGTTGTGCGGTCCGCGAACAGCGCCAGCGTGGTCTCTGATGCGCCAAGGCAAAATGAGCCATCGCAAATTCGCTCAAGACCTCATGTCGTAGAACACGGGTGATACCAGCGGTCATGGTCGCCGGGACTTTGGTTCTGGCAAGCTGTGCGGAAGCGACAGTGCACCAGTGAACTGGACTGCCGCCTCCAAAGCACCTAATGTCTTGACAGGAGAGGGAGGAACGATGGCCGAAGCAGACATCACGATCTACCTTGCGGCACCGAGGGGATTCTGTGCGGGGGTTGATCGCGCCATCAAGATCGTCGCGATGGCGCTGGAGAAATGGGGACCGCCGGTCTATGTGCGGCACGACATCGTGCACAATCGTTATGTCGTGGACGATCTCCGGTCGAAGGGCGCCGTCTTTGTCGAGGAGCTCCACGAATGCCCCGACGATCGGCCGGTCATCTTCTCCGCGCACGGCGTGCCCAAGTCCGTTCCGGCCGAGGCGGACCGCCGCAACCTGATCTATGTGGACGCCACGTGCCCGCTCGTCAGCAAGGTGCATATCGAGGCGGCCAGGCATCACGGCAACGGCCTGCAGATGATCATGGTCGGGCATGCCGGCCACCCGGAGACGCTCGGCACCATGGGGCAGCTTCCCGAGGGAGAGATCCTCCTGGTCGAAACCGTCGAGGATGTCGCGCATGTCGAGCCCCGCGATCCCGACAAGCTGGCCTACATCACCCAGACCACGCTTTCGGTCGACGATACGGAGGAGATCGTCGCCGCCTTGAAGGCCCGCTTCCCGTCGATCGCTGGCCCGCACAAGGAAGACATCTGCTACGCCGCGACAAACCGCCAGGCTGCCGTCAAGGCAATCGCGCCAAAGATCGACGCGCTCTTCGTCCTGGGCGCACCGAATTCATCGAATTCGAGCCGCCTGGTCGAGGTCGGCCGAACAGCAGGTTGCAAGCATGCCCAGCTCTTGCAGCGCGCCAAGGACATCGACTGGCGCGCGATCGAAGGCGCGCGCAACATTGGCCTCACGGCCGGCGCGTCGGCACCCGAAATCCTGGTGAACGAGGTGCTCGACGCCTTTCGGGATCGGTTCAACGTGACGGTCGAAGCGGTGGAGACCGCCGTCGAGAACGTCGAGTTCAAGGTGCCGAGAATTCTCCGGGACGCTGCCTGACGGCCAGCAGGATGCGGGCGTGCGCATGACGGCGGATCGCGAGACAATGAATGTCTACGCCCGGAGAGCTGCCGATTACGCGGCAATGGCGGATCGGGAGCGCAACAGCCGTCCCCTGGAGGCATTCATCAAGTCCCTTCCCGCACGGGCGCGCGTTCTCGACCTTGGCTGCGGACCGGGCCGCGCAGCCGCACGCATGGCCGAGGCCGGCCTGCAGGTTGACGCATGGGACGCCTCCCCGGAAATGGCCGCGCTTGCGCGCGAGCAGCTCGGACCAAGAGTTCGCGTTGCAGCCTTCGATGCGCTCGATGCCGAAGCCGCCTACGACGGGATCTATGCCAATTTCTCGCTGCTCCACGCGCCAAGATCGGAAATGCCGGGACATCTGGACAGAATTGTAAGAGCGTTGATCCCGCGCGGCATGTTCCATATAGGGCTCAAGATCGGCGTCGGCGAGAAACGCGATTCCCTCGGCCGCTTCTATGCATATTACGAGGAATCCGAGCTCGTCGGACTTCTTGAATCGGCCGGGTTCAAGGTCTTGTCGCGCACAACCGGCACGGAAAAGGGGCTGGACGGCGTCGAAGCCCCATGGATCGTGATGAGGGCCAGGAAAGTTGACTGAACTAAAGCTCTACTCCATGCCGTCTTCGGGCAACAGCTACAAGGTGCGCCTGCTGCTGTCCCTGATGCAGCGCAGCTACACGCACGTGGCGCTGGAAGCCGACTCCCCCGAACTGGCACGCGTTCACGAAGAGGGATGGCTTCCGTTCGGAAAGCTCCCTGTCCTTGAACTTGGAGACGGAACCCGCATGCCGGAGTCAAACGCGATCCTCTGCCATCTCGCGGAGGGAACCGGGTTTCTTCCCGACGATCCCGTTCGACGGGCGCACGTGCTTGCCTGGATGTTCTGGGAGCAGAACCAGCATGAGGGCGTCATCGCCGTCCGGGCGGCATTGAGGAGCTACCCAAGCCGCGCGCATGAGGCAACGCCCGACCGCATGGCCGATCTCCTGAACCGGGGCCACGAAATCCTGGGCGTCATGGAAGGCCGGCTTCGGGAGACGGCATGGCTGACGGGCAGCCAGCCGACAGTCGCCGACATCTCCCTCTATGCCTACACGCATACGGCTGATTCCAGGGGCGGGTACGACCTGCAGCGATTCCCCGCCATTCGGACATGGCTGCAGGGAATGACGGAGCAGCCGGGTTATGTCGGACTTGATCACGTCCCCGGGTGACCGAGGTCTTTGCCTATACCGACGGCGCCTGCTCTGGCAACCCGGGTCCGGGCGGCTGGGGGGTGCTTCTCGTCGCCAGGGAACGTGACCGCGTCTTGCGTGAGCGAGAACTTTCCGGCGGGGCGGCCCTGACCACGAACAACCGGATGGAGCTCCTTGCCGCGATCCATGCGCTCGAAGCGCTGAAACGTCCCTCCCGGATCACGCTTGTCACCGATTCGGCCTACGTTAAGAACGGAATCACGGCTTGGATTCCCGGATGGAAGGCCAATGGCTGGCAGACGTCAGCCAGGAAGCCGGTGAAGAACGTGGACCTGTGGCAACGGCTCGACGCGGCGCGGGACCTGCATGACGTTCAGTGGACGTGGGTGAAGGGCCATGCAGGCCATCCGGAGAACGAGCGCGCGGACGAACTCGCGCGCCAGGGCATGGCACCGTTCATCAAGCGAGGCTCCGGCGCGGGGTCACAGTCGCGAAAGGGATCGGAAACGCGCCGTCGCGATGCGGCACCCCGTCCTGAACCCGTCAAGTCAAGGGCGCGGCGAAACCGCCGCGCCGATTGATCTCCGGACTTCAGGCCTAGTTGCCGGTCGCGCTGTCAATGCTGATCGACACGCCCGGCCCCATGGTCGAGCTGAGGGCGACCTTCTTCATGTAGGTGCCCTTCGTGCCCGAAGGCTTCGCCTTGGACACGGCGTCCACGAACGCCCGGACGTTCTCGGCGAGTTTCGCGTCCTCGAACGAGGCCTTGCCGACGCCCGCATGGATGATGCCGGCCTTCTCGACCTTGAACTGGACCTCGCCGCCCTTGGCGGCCTCGACCGCCTCCTTGACTTCCATGGTGACCGTGCCGACCTTCGGATTCGGCATCAGGTTCCGCGGTCCCAGAACCTTGCCGAGGCGGCCGACGACCGGCATCATGTCCGGGGTAGCAATGCAGCGATCGAACTCGATCTTGCCGCCCTGAACCGTCTCCATCAGGTCTTCCGCACCGACGATGTCCGCACCGGCGTCCTTGGCCTCGTCAGCCTTGGCCCCGCGCGCGAACACGGCCACGCGAAGGGACTTGCCGGTTCCGTTTGGCAGCGTGACCGTTCCGCGAACCATCTGGTCCGCGTGGCGAGGGTCGACACCGAGGTTCATCGCGATCTCGACGGTTTCGTCGAACTTTGCACTGGCGTTGGTCTTGACGAGTGCGACCGCCTCTTCGACCGTCACGTTTTCCTTGCCAGAGAAGGCTTCACGAGCCGTCTTGATGCGCTTTCCGTGCTTCGCCATGACTTTACCCCTTCACCTCGATTCCCATCGACTTCGCCGAGCCGAGAATGATCTTCATTGCCTGGTCGACGTCGTTCGCCGAAAGATCCTTCATCTTGGCCTCTGCAATCTCGCGAACCTGTGCGCTGGTGACCGAGCCCACGACTTCGCGCGACGGCATGTTGGCGCCGGATTTCACCTTTGCCGCCTTCTTGAGAAAATAGGACGCCGGTGGCGTCTTGATGTCCATCGCGAAGGACTTGTCCTGAAAGTACGTGACGATGGTCGGGCACGGCGCGCCCTGCTCCACGTCCTGCGTCCTGGCGTTGAACGCCTTGCAGAACTCCATGATGTTGATGCCTCGCTGGCCCAGTGCCGGGCCTACCGGCGGCGAAGGATTCGCCTGTCCGGCCGGCACCTGAAGCTTCATCTTGCCAGCAATTTTCTTGGCCATCTCGGGCCTCCTTTCTCAACGCTCCCGGGACGCGTCCCGAGAGATTGCGGTTGATGTGGTCCGGACCGGCGATCGCGACCGCCTTGCCTCCCACAAGGAATTGCCGCAAGGGCGGCAGATGCGCCCGATACAACGGGCAAGTTCCGTTGGCAAGCGACAGGTACCCCAGGGTGCCCCTGAATTGTAAGCGTCATTTTGATCCCATACCGGGATTCGGGTTGACGGCAGGTTCGTTCCTGGATCCGGGCTGAAGGCCGCGGTCAGCGATTCCCTGTGCCGGCGTCGAAGTTCCAGGGCAGCAGCTCGTGGATCCTCGACATCGGG
>JAJEFO010000024.1 GCA_022820365.1 Silicimonas sp. | reverse complement strand
CCCGATGTCGAGGATCCACGAGCTGCTGCCCTGGAACTTCGACGCCGGCACAGGGAATCGCTGACCGCGGCCTTCAGCCCGGATCCAGGAACGAACCTGCCGTCAACCCGAATCCCGGTATGGGATCAAAATGACGCTTACGATGTACAGTCATGTTCTCGTCGCCGTTGCCCCTGGTCACGTCGAAGCCTACGCAAAATCTCTTGACACCGCGCGCCGCCTTTTGGCCGATGGCGGAAAGATCACCGTTCTTTCGGTCCTGGAAGAATTGCCGTCCTATGTCGGTTCTTACTTTTCTGCCGATCAGATGAAAGAAAATCTGTCGGTCCAGACCTCCGTGATCAAGGCAGAAATCTTCGGCGATGATATCGAAGTTCAAGTTCTGTCAGGGCATCCGACGAACACCATTCTCGATTGGGCCAGCAAGCACAAGACGGATTGCATAGTGGTGTCGTCGCACCGGCCCGGCTTGTCGCACCTGCTGCTGGGATCAACCGCGGCCCGCGTCGTCCGTCACGCCGAGTGTGCTGTGGTCGTTCTGCGCTAACGCTCTCTGTGGGAGCTGCCCTTGGTGGCTCTTGCAGACCTTGACACTGAGTTCATCCCAACAAGGATCCTATGAGGCGTACAGAAAACAGTCCATGCTCTTCCAAAACGGTCACGGCGTTCTCCAAACTTCTTGCGCACGGATCCCGTCGAATTGATTTCCGGACCGAATCTCCCTGGAATCTGCATCACGTAGAGGAGCACTTGAAATGAACCCGATGAAACTTGCAGCAGGATGCGTGCTGGTCGGATTGCTGGCGGCTTGCGGAGGCGACGGGCCGGACCCGGTCCTTTCGATGGCGGGTGCCGTGGAACCCGTGGAAACCGCCGCCGATCAGCAAGCGCGGTCTGTCGGGATAGCCTCCAGGTCAGATTCCCTGTCGACATCGACGGTCCACGGGGACACTGACAGCGACGTCCTGCCCTTGGCCATCGTCGCTCCGTCCGTCTGCGACGGCACCCGGTGCACGGCCACGGAACCGTTGACGGGAGTCTCGGTCAGGCTTTCCCTCGGATCGTTCGTGAGGAACCTCGTTCCGAATCTCGACACGCATGACGCCGTCCTGACGAAGAACGGCATCACGCTCACGGACGGGACGGGCGGCAGGTACGGGCCGGACTACAGGCAGTATGGTGCATGGATGGAACACTCCGGGTTCCACGTGCTCACGGGAGCCAGGGAGCAGGCGGAAGTCGCCGGGCAGACCATATCCGTCACGATCCGGGGGACGGCAGCCGGAGGGGATCTCTCCAGCTCGCGCCCGTCATCCAGCGCGACATGGACGGGCATCATGACCGGCACCCTTGCAACCGAAGGCGGCATCCTTCAGGGCGACGCGATGCTGGCCTACGACATGGAGAGCCGCACCCTGGATGCCAGCTTCACGAACATCGTCAACGTCAGCCTCAACGCCGCCCACACGGCGAGCGAAGCCGGCTTCACGGACGTTCCAGTCGATGATGGCGGCACGTTCCGGCGCGGAGCGCCCGGCAATCTCGTGCAGGGCGGATTGTACGGACCGGATCACGAGGAAATCGCCGGCATTTTCGAACAGCATGGCATCCTTGGAGCGTTTGGCGCGAGACAGCAACAGTGAGTGAACACTCCGACGCCTGAAGACGACGGCTCGGCCAAGCTACGCGGCAACCCGCACGCTTCGCGACCGAAGGCCGGTTCCCGGCCCCTTGAGCTGCTGCAGCACGTTGCGGGCGTCGTTGACGTCGCGGTCAAGCACGAGACCGCAGACGTCGCAGCCGTGCACCCTGTCCGCGAGCGTCTTCGGCCTGTCCGGCTCCGCCCCGCATCCGCTGCATCGCTGGGAGGTGCCGCGCGGGTCGACCAGGACCACGGACCCACCGGCGCTTCCAGCCTCGTGTGATCGGAGAATCAGGAACGAGCAAGGAAGGTGGCTGTGGATAAGTTGAAGGCGGATTCCTGTGGAAAAACCGTCCCTTGCCTTCAGCCGCCTCCCCGGTTCATTCCTGTGTCGGGACCACCGCCGCCTCTCCGCGCTACGCGCTCCGAGACGGCAAAGGGGCGAACTTCGCCGCACCCGGCAATGCCTCGGAAAACGGTGTGAATGCACATCGTGCCGAAAATGGTATAGGAGAGTCGGGCTTGCGACTTGATCCAAGGCCGGGATTGTTCCAGCCTTCCGGTCGGTAACAGGACGAGGCCCGCAGGTGTCGCAGCCAGTCCTCAAGCAGCGGGAAGGGAGGCTGGCAGTCTTGATCTGCACGGTGCTGAAACGAGTGTCCCCTCTCATCGCGGCAGTTTGGATGTTCGGGTCGTCCGACGCTGGAACCCTGACTGATTCCTCCGGCCGGACGGTCGGGATGCCCGATGCCGTGAACCGGGTCCTTGCGGCCGGCCGGCCTGCGTCCGTGCTTGTCTACGCGCTGAAGCCGGAATCGCTCGTCGGCTGGCCAAGCGCGTTCAGGAACCGGGAGGCGGCATACATCCCTGCCGAATATCGGGACCTGCCGGTCACCGGACGGTTGACCGGGAGCGGTGGTGATGCCCTTCTTGAACGGGTGCAGGAACTGGTGCCGGACTTGATCGTCGATTTCGGCTCGATCGGTGACAAGTACCTGGAACTCGCAACGAGAACCGAGGCCCGGACGGGCATTCCATATATCCTCGCCGACAGCAGTTTCTCCCACATGGCCGAATCGACACGCCTCGTGTCCAAGGCGCTGGGAGTCGGGGAACGGGGCCACGCACTGGCGCTCGACATCGAGACGACACTGTCCCGCCTTCAGTCCCTCCCGAGGCACGCGTGCCCGCACGTCTACCTTGCAGAGGGCGCGACCGGCCTTGAAGAGGAACGCAGACGCGGAAGCTACCTGGAAATGATTGAGCTAGCGGGCGGATGCCACGTGAAGGGGATGCCGCGCCGGATCGGGTCGATGCTCGCTTTCGCGGTGGAACCCGACATCATCATTACGAGGAACCGGGACTTCTACGAATCGGTCTGGCAGGATCCGTTGTGGGCAGACGTTCCGGCAGTCCGTGACCGGCAGGTCTATCTCTCTCCCTCAGATCCCTTCAACTGGATGGGTCATCTGCCCTCGGTCAATCGGGTCATGGGCCTGATATGGCTGGCAGGGCTGTTCCATTCGGATGCCTGGCAAGGCAATCTTCGTGCCGAGACCGAACATTTCTACAGCCTTTGGTACCATGTCGAATTGACCGATTCCGAGATCGAAGCTCTGCTCGAACGTGCGCACCACCGTCCACATTGACGGCGCACCATCCGGTGTTGCCATCGCCGGGGCAGCCGCGATTCCGGGTCTGCCACACCAAAGACGGCTGGTCATGTCGCCTCAAACCCTGGCCGGTGGCTGACAGTCCGAATCGTCGCTCAGCCGCGACCGATATAGGGCATCCCGGTCGCCATCACGGTGATGAACTGGACGTTTGCGTCCAGCGGCAACTCGCACATCTGCAAAACCGACCGCGCGACGTGGCCGACGTCCATCGTCGGTTCCGGCTTCAGGCTGCCGTCCGCCTGGGGGCGACCCTCCGCCATGTCCTCGGTCATCTCGGTCAGCGCGTTCCCGATGTCGATCTGCCCGCAGGCAATGTCGAATGCGCGCCCGTCCAGGGACAGGCTCCGCGTCAGCCCGGTCACCGCGTGCTTGGTGGCCGTGTAAGGCACCGACCGCCAGCGCGGCACGTAGGCCGACACCGAACCGTTGTTGACGATGCGCCCGCCCCGGGGAGACTGGGCGCGCATGTGCCTGAACGCTGCGCGGGCGCAGTTGAACATCCCGGTCAGGTTCACGGCAAGCACGCTCTCCCAGGTCTCGTCGTCGATCTCGTCGATCGGGACGGCCGGGCTGCCCCGGCCGGCATTGTTGAACAGCGCATCGATCCGGCCCGTCCTTTCGGCAAGACCGGCAAATGCGACATCGACAGCGCCGCTATCCGCAACGTCCGCGACAAGCGGCACCGCCTCGCTTCGGCCCTCGCAGAGCCGGGCCAGCTTGTCGGCGTTGCGCGCCAGGCAGCCCACGGTCCAGCCCGCTTCCAGGAACGTCTCTGCCGTTGCCTTGCCGATTCCCTGGCTTGCGCCGGTGATGATGATGGTCCTGCTCATGAGCACCTTTCCTCTGTTGGCGATTTCTGCCCCCGCGGGGACGAAGTCATTTCTCGCGCGCCGATTCAGCCGTTGCTGCGTCCTGCTTCCCCTCGTACCGGCACTTCGCGATCACGTCCACAGATGCCATGAGCCAAGTCGGGATTTGCGCTTGGGGATGATTCGGTCCAAAGGGGCGTTCGGACATCAACATATGGTGGCAAGGGGCCGTTGAACGGCAACCCCTTGCCGAGTGAAAGGAGATCAAGAATGTCGAA
>JAJEFO010000089.1 GCA_022820365.1 Silicimonas sp. | reverse complement strand
GCATGAGGGCGAGGCGTTGCCTTTCCGATCTCGGCAACAGAATTTGAGGGCCACGGCTCTGCGGAACCGCCCCGCTGAAGGGGCAAACATGACGCGGCGTCCGGGATTGGCGCATCTGCACGGCGAGAAGCGTTGGCCACTTCGACGACCCGTGAAATCAATACGAAGCCACGATGTGACTTTCGTGCATAATTCCCAAAAGCGCTACTCAGGATGCCGCGCAACACTTGAGCGGGCACGCGATGAAACTTGAGCAAATGACCTGGTACGAAGTTGACGGGCGCATTGCAGAAGGTGCGGCGATTATGCTGCCTGTCGGCTCGACCGAGCAGCACGGGCCCATGGGCCGCATCGGCACCGACACGATCTGCGCCGAAGCCGTTGCACTGGCCGCCGCAGAGATCTGCGATGCCATCGTCGCGCCGCCGCTGGCCTATACGCCTGCGCCTTTCAACACTGCGTTTCCCGGCACAGTCTCGGTGTCTGCAGTCACCTTCCGCGCCCTGGCGGAAGAAGTCATCACCGCGCTTTTGGCACAGGGATTTTCCGGTGTGTTCGTCGTGAACGGGCATGGCGCCAACCTTGAACCGCTCAACCTGATTGCCGACACCGTCGCCCCTGAAAGGCTGCGAGTCCGCAGCTGGTGGGAGCCGGCACCCGTCAATGACATGCGCAAGGATCTGTACGGGGATTGGGAAGGCATGCACGCGACACCGTCCGAGATCGCGATCACCCAAAGCCTTCTGGGACCTCTGCCCCCCAATCAGGCCTCTGAGCCGCCAGAGCGGCTGAGCTCGGCCTTCCTGCACGTGCACAAGGGCGATCGCCACGGTCCGCCGGTTGAACATCGCGCGGCCTTTCCGGATGGCCGGGTCGGGTCCCACTCGGCGCTTGCCACTCCGGAAGACGGCAAACGGTTGCTGGATGTTGCTGCCAATGCAATCGCACTGGACTATGCAGCGTTTGAGGCTCAGTCCCGTGCACATTGACTTCAGTCTCTTTGGGAGTGGGATCTCGATTCTGCGCAGCCCTAGTCAATGCCGCTCTGAAGCTCGCCTCTCGGCAAACGAGGGAATCTTCGTGCTCTGACTCCGCAGACCGGAGGGTACAAGAGCGGGGGCACCGTCGGCACCGGAGATCACCTGCAGAGCTGATTCGCCAAGAGCTTCAAGGCGCGCGCGGCAGGCTGAACAGGCCGAACGACGCCAAGGCTGGTTTCACAGGGCTCCTGCCGCTCAATTCGATCGGCTGATCAAGACCGTGACCTCAGGCCTCTTGCCGATTTCCGCGTCGCAGATTCTGCGCACGACGCCTCGCAACTCGTCTGAGAGCTTGTCGTCAAGCCCGTCATCATCCGACGCACCGAGCGCCGCCGAGCGCTGGAGATGCCGATCCAGTTCCTTTTCCAAGACCGCTCCAAGGGACTTCCCCGACACGCCAGTTCCGGGCAACCCCGTCAAATCAACCCAAGGCCCGCCGTCAGTTTCGTCCCCCTCCAGGATCAGGGTCACCGCAGCGTGACCGTTCATGGCCATTCTTGTCCGATTCCGGACAACGCCGTCCAGCGCCCCGATCAGCACCTTCCCGTCAAGGTAGATGCGTCCCGGCTCTACGTGATCAGTGACTTTCGGCACTTTGCTGCCGAGATCCACGATTGCGCCATTGCCGGCCACGAGCGAGGCAATGCCGTTCTTCGCGGCCACTCGCGCGTGCTCCTTGAGATGGCGGCACTCTCCGTGCATCGGAAGCACGATATTGGGTCGAAGCAAGTTGTGCATCCTGTCAAGGTCGGGTCGGTTCGCATGCCCGGACACGTGATAGAGGTTTGACGTGTCATCAATCACGTCGACGCCTTTCTTTGCCAAGGCGTTCACGACGCGGAGCACGGCCCTTTCATTGCCAGGAATGGTCTTTGACGAGAACAGGAATGTGTCGCCCTCGGACAGTTCCAGTCCTTGATACTTGCCGCGGGACAGTGCGGCCGATGCGGCGCGACCTTCGCCCTGCGAACCGGTCACGAGAAGCATCAGGTTCTCGCGAGGCACGCTCTTGGCCTCGTCCGGCGAGATGGTCTTCGGGAATTCGGCGAGGATTCCGGTCATGACCGAATCTTCAACCATTCGCCGCATCGCCCGGCCAAGGAGGCACACGGAACGGCCAGCCGCCACACCTGCCGAAGCGAGCGTCTTCACCCTGGCCACGTTCGAGGCAAAGGTCGTCGCGGCAAACGTGCCGGACGCAGCTGCCGCCAAATTTCGAATCTCGGCCTCGATGCTGGCTTCGGATCTGCCCGGCAAGGGCGAAAACACGTTCGTTGAATCGCAGGTCAGAACGTGCACGCCTTGATCCCCGATTCCCTTCCAGAACGCCTCGTCGAAGGCCTCGCCCACGACCGGCGTCGGATCGAGCTTGAAGTCGCCCGTATGCGCGATTCGGCCACCGGGGGTGTCGATGATCAGGGCAGAGCTTTCCGGAATCGAATGGCTGACGGGCGCGAACCCCACCTGAAACGGACCGACCGGGACAGTCTCCGGCCAAGGTCGCACGACCTTGACGACGTTGCCGTCAAGGCCCTGTTCCTCGATCTTGCGCCGCGCAATGTGTCCGGTGAAGGTCCGAGTGAAGACCGCCGCCCGCAACTGCGGCCAGAGATGGCCAAGCGCACCGACGTGATCTTCGTGGCCGTGGGTGATGAAGATGGCCTCGATTCGGTCCGCTCGCTCGGCAAGCCAGCTTATGTCTGCAAAAATCAGGTCCACGCCTGGCGTGCTCTCCATGTCCGGAAAGGCCACGCCAAGGTCCACGACGATCAGTCGCTCACGACCCGGTGGGCCGTAGCCATAGACATAGGTGTTCATGCCGACCTCGTCCGCGCCGCCGAGCGCCAGATAGAACAGCCTGTCCTTGGTCATGCACGACCCTTGTTGAACCGATGAATGACGGCCAGCCCGTAGATCGTCAGGTCGTCGTCAATCGAGTCAAACCGAATGTCACCCTGTGCGAACAGCGGCGCCAGCCCGCCAGTGCCGATGACTTTCATGTCCCGCCCGTACTCCGCCTTGATGCGCGCCACGACGCCCTCGATCAGCCCGCTGTAACCCCAGTAGACGCCTGACTGGATGCAGGCCACCGTATTGGCGCCGATCACTCGCTCAGGCTGCGTGATGTCCACGTGCGGAAGTGCTGCCGCTCCGGCATGAAGCGCCTCGAGACTGAGATTCACTCCGGGCGAGATGACGCCGCCCAGATAGGCCCCATCATGCGCCACGACGTCGAAATTTGTCGCGGTGCCAAAGTCAACGACGATCGCATCGCCGCCATGTCGATCGAATGTTGCCGCAGCGTTGGCGAGCCGGTCCGGACCTGGCGTGACGCCCGCGTCGACCCTTGAAGGGACCGGAAGATGGCAGTCCGGCTTGCCTACGACCAGCGGCCTGCAGTTGAAGTAGCTGGCGCAGAGAACGCGAAGATTGAACACCACACGCGGAACCGTCGAGGAGATCACGACCTCTTCGATCTCGACGTCCGCGAGGCCCTGGGCCTCCATAAGGGTCGAAAGCCACACGAAATACTGGTCCGCTGTCCTCTGATGCTCGGTGGAGGCTCGCCAGACGCCCAGAAATGACGTGCCGTCCCATATCGCAAAGACAGAGTTCGTGTTGCCCGTATCGATGCAAAGAAGCATGTTTCCCCTCAAAGCCCTATTTCAATACCTGGGCGTGAGTGTCCGCAGTTGATCAACGCACCCATGTCAGATCTTGTCAATGTTCGCCAGACTTCATTAGCAAGGGTCGGTATTGCCGTTCCCGCGACTCCGGCAACCGCCGATTCCGTCCGAGCCGCTGGATTCCTCGCAAGAGAAAAACGTTCTTGTCAGGCAAGGACGACCACGGCGCATGGACGACCGCAAGCCGTCATCAGCCGCGCACAGGATCCTCCTCCTCGTCGTCCCGGTGAACTCGACGGTCACCGAGTCAAGCCGCGCGTCCTTCAGCCAGCCGCTTCGCAAGGCGGGCCCAAGTGAGCAAAGGACAGACTTCTTCGTCGGGACGGAAGGTGCCGCGCGGACGTGGCAACTCAATGCTCGTCGAGAAAGTCAGCGATCAACGCGTTGAATTGCTGCGGACGCTCGAGATGTACAGCGTGCGCGCAAGAGGGCACGACCGCGAGGTTGCAGCCGGGGATCGTCCGCCATAGCGTCTTGGTCTGGGACCATTCATAGGTGCGGTCGCTGTCGCCCCAAAGAACCAGCGTTGGCGCAGAAATGCGGACGAGGTGATCAAGCCCGGACCAACCGCTCATGGCTTCCAGCCCCGCGACAATTGCCGTCAGCCTGGCCAGCTCGGCGATGGCGGCGCAGGCAGGGTATTCCGGCGCGGATTCGCGTTTGACAAACCATGTTGCGGCAATCCGGCGCGCGGTGTGCAGGGCGCCTTCTGTCCGGGCACGTTGCATCGAAGTTTCGATCGACTCAAACCGGCCCGGCAACTCGCCGCTCGCACCGGTTCCGTAGAGCACCAGTTTGCGCACACGGTCGGGTGCCAAGCGTGTCATCTCCTGCACGATCATTCCGCCCATGGAGTGGCCAAGCAGGTCAAATTCCTGGTGCGCGATCTCCGCAAGCACCCATTCTGCAAATCCCTCGATCGTGTTGACGGGTGGCATATGCGCGTTCTCGCCAAAGCCCGGCAGGTCGACCGCTATCAAATCACGTCCCTCAGCCAAGGGGGCCTGCAAGGCCCATTGACCGCTGCCGCCCATGAATCCATGGACCAGGACCAATGGCTTCATCGACGGCCGCCTTGCACGATGCGGTCAAGAATCATCGCACAGAAGAGGATCGAGAATCCGGCTAGAATCCCCTGCCCTACGTTGGCGTACTGCAATGCCTCCAGAACGTCTTCGCCAAGACCCTTGGCGCCGATCAGCGAAGCGACGACGACCATGGCGAGCGACAGCATGATCGTCTGGTTGATGCCCGCACGGATCGAGGGGCTGGCGAGCGGCAGGTCTACCTTTGTCAGCAAATACCACTTGTTCGCGCCGAAACTGATTGCGGCTTCCCGCACGCTTTCGGGCACGCCGCGCAGGCCCAGAACCGTCAGGCGCACCACCGGGGTGCCGCCGAAGATCATCGTGGTCACCACCGCCGCCGGTTTGCCGGTGCCAAAGAAGGCGATGACGGGGATCATGAAGACAAAGGCAGGCATTGTTTGCATGAAATCCATGATCGGCTGGATGAAGCTGTAGAACCTCGGGCGGCGCGCGGCAAACATGCCCAGCGGGATGCCAATGATGATCGACAGGCACGCCGCGGTGCCCAGCAATGCCAGCGTCGTCATTGCCTTTTCCCAGAACTCCAAGAAGCCCATGTAGGCGAGGAACGCACCAGAATATATCGCCATCCGGACACCTGCCGTCAGCCACGTCAAGAGGATGATGAGCGAGGCGATCACGATCCAGGGCGTGCTGACAAAGACGATCTCCAGCGCGTCCAGCACAAGACGGATGCAATAGGTGATCGCATCGAACAGCGCCTCTCCATTCAGCACCGCCCAGTTGAAGAACCCCTCGACCCCCGCGATGCTTGTCAAGCGGACTTCGGGATCGGTGGGGAAGTCGCTGAGCAGCGTGAACCGGCCCGGGAAAGAGTAGTGCAGCACCGCCGCCGCCACGATCAGCGCCATGAAGATGGCACTGAAGGCGATCTGCAGCATCGGCATGCCTGAGCGGATTGATCGGTCGCTGATCCAGTCGGAGAACCGCGCTTCCAACGCCGTGTTGGCCGCAAGCGATTGCGCAATTTTGGCGAGGACCAGGATTCCCAGACCGGTGAACGCAATCGTTGGTCCTTGCGCGGCGAGCGCTGCGGCCTCGTCCCTGATGCCGCCGATATTGGCCTCCAGCGAGTCGACGGTGCGTTGATAGACGTCAATCTTGTCGGTGTTGTTTTCAATGGCCGAGGCAAGTTGCTTTCGGCGCAGTTCCAACGTGCCCTCGATGGATGCAATCCGCGCCATCGCGTCGGCAGCAAGGTCGCCAAAGAGCCCACGCGCGATCTGCACGATGGCAAGAGCTTCGATGATCAGAAACGGCAGCGCCCAGTTCCAAAGCCCGCGAGCGCCAAACCAAATCGGGCCGAACAGCCCTGCCGTCAGGTTCAGCGTCGGCGTGAACTTGGCCGAGGCACCGATCTTGTCGAACATCTTGATGTAGTAGTCGGGACTGGTGCGCACGAAGGTGCGGATATTGTCCTTGCGCTCGGCGGCATAGGCGCGGGCGACCTCAGTGTCGGTAGCCTCCAGCGGGTTGACTGCGGTTTCGGTCATGATACCTCCGTCCCTTCGATCACGGTGCGAAGCAGGTCCGCACGTGTAATGACGCCGACATCGCGGCCTGCATCCTGCACGATGATCGGGTGATCGTCGTCGATGGCCAGGTTGATCAGCGTGCTCAGTGTTTCGGCCTCATCCACGCGCGGCGCATCGGCGGGGATGGGCGCGACGATCGGCTGCATCACGGCATGGGCGTGCACGACCTTGAGCCGCGAGATACCGGCCACAAAGTCAGCCACATAGTCATCGGCGGGATGCATCACGATATCCTCCGCCGTGCCGATCTGCACCATGCGTCCGTCGCGCATGATCGCGATACGGTCGCCAATGCGGACAGCTTCGTCGAGGTCATGGGTGATGAAGATCGTGGTTTTCTTCAAGATCTTGGAGAGCTTGATGAATTCGTCCTGCAACTGTCGCCGTATCAGCGGGTCGAGCGCCGAGAACGGCTCGTCCATCAACAGAACGTCCGGGTTCGCAGCCAAGGCGCGTGCAAGGCCGACTCGCTGCTGCATGCCACCGGAGAGTTCGTGAGCGAACTTGGACCCCCACGCGCCAAGCTCCACGATGTCCAATATGGCCGCAGCCTGCCGCATCCGTTCATTCTTCGCGACTTGCCGGATTTCCAAGGGCATCGCGACATTGTCCAGCACCGAGCGATGCGGCATCAGTGCAAAGTTCTGAAAGACCATGCCGATCTTCTGGTTGCGGAACTTCTGCAATTCACGAGGACCGAGCGCCATGACATCGGTGCCCTCGATTTCGATCTTGCCCGATGTCGGTTCAAGCAAGCGGTTGAAATGGCGTACGAGTGTGGACTTGCCGCTGCCGGAGAGTCCCATGACGCAGAATATCTCGCCTCGGTTCACCGACAGGCTGACATCGGCCACGCCCACCACGGCGTTGAACTCGGACAGAACTTCTGCCTTGCCCAACCCTCGGTCCTGGATCGCTTTCAGCGCGGTCAGGGCATTGTCACCAAATATCTTCCAGACGTTGGAGATTTCAATGACGGTGTCGTCGGTCATGTCGACAGGGTCTTGCAGCAGTGGATGGGCATGGCGGCGCCGACCATTGCCAGCGCCGCCAAGACTTTGAGTAGCTTGGAGTCAGAGCCCCAGCCAAGCATCAACTCGGTCGGAGTTGGACGCAACCCATTCTTTCGCGACCTCTGCCGGGTCACGACCATTGGCGCTGACCTCAAACGCCAAGGAGCTGACGTCGTCCGCAGTCAGCGCGAAGTTCGCGAAGAATTCCGCGATGGCGGGCGAGCGTTCTTCGAGCGACTTCGACCATGCGATCTGCACGTCTTTCAGTGCGTCTTTCGTGGCGACCATGGACTTGTTGTACCAATCCGCGTCATCCGACGGCTGCACCATGATGTATTTCGCCGGATCGTAGGCCGGTTCGCTGAGCATCTTGACGTCGAACATGAACCACACTGCATGCGGCTTGTAGCAGTAGAACGCATAGCCTTCGCCCTTGGCGATGGAGTCGCGGATACGCGCGGTCTTCACGCTTTCCTCGGCCCGGATCGGCTCGATGAAATCCAGCAGTCCATAGTCGCGTGTCTTGACTTCGTTCACGTTGGCGGAGGCCCAGCCTGGCGCGCCAATCCACATTTCACCTTTGCCGTTGCCATCGCTGTCCATCAGCGCAGCAACGTCCGGACGGCCAAGATCGGCAATGTCGGTGATGTTGTTGGCCTCGCCGAAGTCCTTGGAGACACAGAAGCCCTGGTTGCCTTCATAGGGGTTGGAAGACAGCACGACAGTGCCGGCACCCTTGACGTACTTGTTGGTGAAGCTCTCCTGGTTCGGCAACCAAACGTCCGGGTGCACGTCGATGTCGCCCTTGCCTTGGTCCATTGCCTGGAAAATCGTGGCGTTGTTGCCGGGGACAAATTCGACCTTGCCGCCGATTCGCGAGGTGACGACTTCGCCCAACAGGTGCCCGATCGCTTGCGCGCCGGTCCAGGATGGCAAGCCGATCTTGACCTCTTCGGCGGCCAGTGCGGGCAATGCCGCTATGCTGACGACCGCGGCGAGGCCAATTGGTTTCAAAGTAGTAATCATGGTTTCCTCCATAGTTGAATTTGCGCCGTTGCCCGGCGACTGGTCAGTTCATTGATGCGGTGAGCTGCTCCTGATACGCGAATAGTGCCGTGGCCCCCCCGGTATGCAGAAACAGCACGGAGTCGGTTGGCTTGAAAAAGCCCTCTCGGATCATGCCGATGAGTCCGGCCATGGCCTTGGCCGAATAGACAGGGTCAAGCAAGATGCCCTCTTTCCGGGCGGCCAGGCGAATCGCCTCAAGTGTCGACTCCGCTGGGATTCCGTAGCCTTCGCCGACATAGCCGTCATCCACGAGAATCTTGCTCAGCGGCACGCCTTCCGCGCCGAGCCTTGCCAGTGTACTCCTCGTCAATCCGTGGACGGCGTTCATCTGCCGTTCGCGTGGCTGGCGAACACTGACGCCCATCACGGGCAGGTCGTGGCCAATTGCGGCAAAACCCGCGACCAGCCCTGCCTGGGTGCCGGTGCTGCCGGTGCCCATGACCAGCCAGTCAAAGTACAGCCCGGTTTCGCGGCTGTAATCCGCGATTTCCTGAGCGCAATTTGCATAGCCGAGCGCGCCGGTCGGGTTCGACCCGCCGCCAGGGATGAAGTACGGGCGATGCCCCTCGGCACGCAGCGCCTTGGTCACCGCCTCCGCCTCGGCATTCATGTCGAGCCCGGCGGGGCGGAACTCGTGGGTGGCGCCAAAGAGGTTGTCAAGGAGGACATTGCCGGTTTCCTCGTAGGAGGCATCACGGCCAGCCACTCGGCGTTCCAGAAGAACATGGCACTTCATGCCGACCTTGCAGGCCGCTGCCGCCGTCTGGCGGACATGGTTTGACTGCACAGCACCTTGGGTGACCAGCATGTCCGCCTTGTCGCGCATCGCCTCGCCCACCAGAAACTCCAGCTTGCGAGTCTTGTTGCCGCCGGTGGCCAGCCCGGTGCAATCGTCGCGCTTGATGAACAGGCGCGGCCCGCCCAGAAACTCGGTCAAGCGCGGCAATGCCTCGGTCGGCGTTGGCTGGTGACACAAGCTGGTGCGCGGAAAGCGGTCAAAGTCAATCCGCGACGTCTCGCGCGTCAACAGTTCAAAGTCAGCCATGGCAGAATCCAAGGAAATTCAGACCGGCGCAGCTTGCCGCAGAATTCGCTGTCCCGCCAATGTTATGTTTGAATGACATTATGCAATTTTTGCATTATGTTGCTCCGCATGGACATGTCTCTCTTCCGCGATCTCGACCGCCTGCGCCAGACCGGCAACTTTTCTCAGGCAGCCGCCCTGGGCAATCTCAGCCAGCCAGCCTTTAGCCGTCGAATCAAGTCCTTGGAAAACTGGGTGGGCGCGGTTCTGGTCGACCGGTCTCATCAACCCGTTGTGCTGACCGACGCCGGCGTGCAGATGCTGGAGGCTGGGCTGCACGCGCTGGCGAGGATCGAGCACGAGCGCAGCCAGATCCTGGAAGCGCAATCTCTTCCTGACAAATATGTCGTCACATTTGGTGCGCAGCACTCCATCGGCTGGCGCTTCTATCCCGCCTGGCTGCAAGCGCTGGAACAGGCCTATGGTCCGATCCTGTCAAGGCTGCGTGCCGATGACTTGCCAAACTGCCTGCGCGACCTCAAGCGAGGCGACGTGGATTTCGTGATTGCTTACCAGCGAGCGGGCACTCAGCCAACCGAATCCTTCGACTCGGTTCTGATCGGCAGCGACCAACTCATTTTGGTGTGCAAGCCCGATGTCGATGGATCCCCGATTTTTGGATTCGATGCGCCAGGCATCGAGATGCCGTTCTTACGCTTCGGCGATGCCGCGCCGATCGGGCAACTCCTGCAACCCCTGCTTGCCGAAAAGAACCTGATCAACCGACTGCGCACGGTCTATGAGAATTCGATGGCCGGGGCGCTCCGAATTCGGGCGCGTGCGGGCGACGGAGTCGCCTGGTTGCCCAAAAGCCTTGTCGCGCCCGACCTCGAAAATGGATTGCTGGTCTTCACCGGCGACCCGGACTGGAAAATCGACCTCGAGATCCAGCTCTTCAGGGATATTCAGCGCTCCAATCGGGCGACGAGGTCAATTTGGTCCTTCCTGCAAGTCCGCCAAGATGTACCGCTCTTCCCGACGGACTAGGTCTCGCTTTGGCGCGCCCGCGACCATTCTACGATTTGCCCACCATTCTCGGATAGAAGATGTCTGGTGCCCAATCACGATTCATCCAACGGCCTGTGCACGTCAGGCTACGCCGTGAACCACGGTGTGGAGAACACGGTCCAAGTCCAATGCCATTCTCCGGTGCACGAGCGGACTTTGTCGAAGCTGCAATTCAGGTCCGGTCCGAACTTCATCGACCAAGTTTGAAGTTACTGACGCTTGGATGGCGAATTTACTGCGTTTTGGCGGTTCTGGAAGTGCAATCGACCAGTCAAGTTACGGGCACGCTTCTGGCTGGATTCATGCGGGACAATGGCTGAAGGAACTGATCGGCCTAGCGGCTCATGCGTTGGCTCCCTGGGCGGCATTCTCGGCAACCATCGAGATCATTTCGAACATCACCGCGGCCGCGGTCAGCGCGGTGATCTGGTTGGGGTTGTCCTTGGTGGGCATCATGCAAACGACATCGCCGCCGACAATGTTCATGCCCCGGACCGCATGCAAGATCGCCACCGCCTCGTCGATGTCGAAACCCCTTTCGCCGGCCTCGATATTCGACACCCCCGGCGCAATCGTCGGGTCGAGACAGTCCAGATCGAAGGTGATGTAAACCGGCCTTCCTGCCAGAATCTCTCGGATCTGCGCGACCACGTCATCAATCCCGCGTTTGCGAAACTCTTTCATGGTCACGACATTGTAGCCATAGTCGTATGATGGTTGCAGCCAATCCAGTGTCCGTGCATGTCCGCGCAGGCCAATTTGCATGGAATGGCTCGGGTCCACATCGCCCTGATCCGCCAGGTAGGCACCCCAATGCGCTGCAGATTTCTTGGCACCGAGGAAGTGATCCACCTTGGTGAATACGTCCGTATGGGCGTCCAAATGCAGGAAACACACCGGCTCGCCGCCGGTGATTTGCCCGCCTCCAAGCGCCTGCACGATGCCTCCTGTTATGGAGTGATCGCCGCCAACCGAAATCGGTCGCGCACCGGCGGCGTCAAGGTCCACAAAGAAGCGCGTGATCTGCTTGATGCAATGCTCGTTGTCATTGGCGCGCGGGAACGGGACATCACCCACATCCACGATTTTGGCCGCCTCCCAGGGGTTCAACTGAAACCCCCCGTGCGTCCGCCGCGAGACGGCCGAGACATTGCGCAATGCGCGGGGGCCAAGGTGCTGATCCCGCTCGGTCGTCCCGTTGCCGGTTGAGTGTGGCACGCCGACAAGGGCGATGTCCTTGCCCTCAGGTCCCTCGTTCGGGCACCGGAAGAGCGTGGGGATGCCCCACCAATAGAGGTTTTCCATCATGGACGTCTGGTAGGGATCGCTCATCTTGGGCCTCGGCGACGCCCGGCGACAGTCGCCGGGCGCAGTTTCGCATCATATCTTCTCGTCTTCGCGGCGGAACGCGCCCTGAATGATCCGATCCAGCACCATGGCCACGAAAAGGATGGCGAAGCCGCCCAGAAGGCCCGGGCCCTTGGCGGCGTATTGCAGCGCCTCCAGAATTTCCTTGCCTAGGCCCCCGCCGCCGATCAGCGAGATGATCACAACCATCGACAGGCACATGAGGATGGTCTGGTTCACACCGGTCATGATCGAAGGCAGGGCCAGCGGAATTTCCACATCCTTCAGCAGTTGCCAGCGCGACGCGCCGAAAGCCACCGCCGCCTCCTTGATGCTGCCGGGAACCCCGCGCATTCCCAGTGCCGTCAGGCGGATCACCGGCGGCATGCCGAAGATGATCGTCGCCAGGATGCCCGGCGGATTGCCGGTGCCGAAGAAGGCAATGATCGGGATCAGATAGACGAAGGCTGGCAGCGTCTGCATCAGGTCAAGCACTGGCTCGGCGATGTTGTAGGCGCGGCGCGATTTGCCGAACCAGATGCCAAGTGGAATGCCGAAGACCACGCAGAGGATCACCGCTGCGCCCACAAGCGCCACGGTTTCCATGGCGACGGCCCAGTAGCCAAGCAATGCGATATAGGCCAGCGAGGCGGCCGTGAAAATCGCCACGCGCGGCCCGGCCGCCCGCCATGCAGTCACGACGATCACCAGCATGACCACCGGCCAAGGTGAGCCGTTCAGCGCCACCGTCAGCGCGTCCAGGACCGTCCGAACCCCGTTCACGATGCCGTCAAAAACATCACCGCCTGCGGCGGCCGCCCGGTCGATCCTGGCCTCAAGCCAGTTGGCAATCGAGGAAAACAGCGTCCCGCCGCCTTCGCCCAGAATCATCTCAGAGACGCTCGTTTCGGGGAAAGCGTCCAGGAGCGGAAGCGAAGAAGCGACCGTGAACTTGTAAACGATCAGCGGGCCAATCGCGGCTGTCAGGATTGCGCCAAGAACCGTGTTCTGGTTCTTGCGCCCGCTTTCGGTGTTTTCCGGATCAACCCGCCAGCGGGAATACTGCCTTTCATAAATCTGGTTGGCATAAAATCCCTGGACCAGCTTGAACACAAGCAACAGGGCAAGCCCCGTCAGCATGATGCTGCTGGCCTCCGCCTGAGCCGCCGCGGCCTGCTCCAGGCTGGAATCAGCGGCTTTCTGGATGTTCTCGGCAAGCTTCGTGAAGCGCTCCATATCTGCCTGCTCGGTCGCATCTGCCGCACGCTGACGCAACTGTTCCGCGCGCGCCAGCTGCCGTTCGGCCCGCTCACCGATCTCGGCACCCGGGTTGCCCCAAGCCCCGCGACCGATCTGAACCCAGGCAATGACTTCCAGGATCAGGAAGCTCCAGAACATCCCCCAGATCGCGCGCGACGCCGCCCAGAACGGGCCAAGCACAGCTGCCCAAAGGTTGAACGTGCTGGGAATCGCGTTGGTGGTGTCGTGGATCTTGTGGAAGGCCTTTACGTAATACTCGCCGTTCGCACCGGTGAATTCATTGATCGAGGCGTCCAGCGCATCGCGGTCGACTTCGATATCCGAGGCGGCGGTGACTTTCACTTCGGTGGTTGCATCAGTCATCTTTGCCCCCCTGAATTCCGCGCAACAACGTTGGCTTGGTCACGATCCCGACGTCCGTCCCTCCATCGGTGATGACCACCGGATGATCCGTTCGGACCGCGATGTCGATCAGTTGATCGAGATCGGCGCCGTGATCGGCGCGCGGCGCGCCGTCGAGCGGCTTTTGGTAGCTCTCCAGCGGCTCCATGATTGAATGGGCCTTCACCAGCTTCAGCTTGGAGATGCCCTGCACGAATTCCCGCACATAGTCGTCAGCCGGGTTCATGACGATGTCTTCAGGCGTGCCGATCTGCACGATCAGGCCGTCCTTCATGATCGCAATGCGGTGCCCGATGCGGATCGCCTCGTCCAGGTCGTGGGTGATGAACATCGTCGTTTTCTGAAGCTGCGCCACAAGCGCCTTGAACTGGTCCTGCAACTGCAGCCGGATCAGCGGGTCGAGTGCCGAGAACGGTTCGTCCATCAGCAGGATTTCCGGGTCCGACGCCAATGCGCGGGCGATCCCAACACGCTGCTGCATGCCGCCCGAAAGCTCCTTTGGCAGGCGGTCCTCATAGCCGGTCAGGTCAACGAGACCCAGCGCATGGTCGGAAACCGCCCAACGTTTGGATTTTGAGATCTTTCTAATCTCTAGGGGATAGGCGACATTGTCGCGCACCGACCGGTGCGGCATCAGCGCCATGTGCTGGAACACCATTCCGATTTGCTGCGCGCGGATGCGCCGCAACTCATTGTCGCTGATCGAAGACACATCCTTGCCGAGGATCTCGATTGTCCCCGCAGTTGGCTCGATCAGCCGATTGATGTGACGGACCAGAGTCGACTTGCCGGAACCCGAAAGCCCCATGATGCAAAAAATCTCGCCTTTCGGCACTTCGAAACTTGCACTCTGTACCCCGACAACGCATTGAAATCTGGCAAGAACCTCGGGCTTTCCGATTCCCTCGCTCTTCACCGCCGACATCGCCTCTTCCGCGTTCTCACCGAAGATCTTCCAGACGTCTGTCAGCTTGACGACAGCCTCGCTCATTCCCCGTCCCCTAACAGCAATGAAAAGGCCGCCGGCGACACCCGGCGGCCCTTGATGAAATCAATGTGGCATGACCGCACTCAGTTGCTGAGCCAGTCGAGCACCTTGTCTTCGTTAGCGGCCACCCACTCTTCGGCATAGGCAAGCGGTTCTTTTCCGTCGATCACTAGCGCAAAGGTCATGGCCGACACTTCATCAGCAGTCAACGCCATGTTGGCCAGCATCGAAGCGACCTCAGGGTGACTGGTCTCGAGCTCCTTGGCGTAGTGCAGATGCAAATACGCACTGTCCCAAGCCACGGCAGCGTCCGACTTGGCGAGCCATTCTGGATCGTCGGTCGGTTGAATCACCATCCACTTTGACGCGTCATAGGGCGGTTCTTCAAGAACAACGACATCATGCAGCGCAAAAACATAGTGTGGCGTGTAGCAGAATCCGACCCAAGCGTCTCCCGCTTCGATCGCATTGGAGAGATTTGCGTAAGCCACCGTCTCGTCGATTTCGACAAGATCAAGCGTCTGGTCGTACCCGTAGGATTTCGCTCGGACTTTTTCAACGTTGGTCGAGGCCCATCCCGGAGCGCCAATCCAGATTTCACCCCTCCCGTCGCCATTAGAGTCGAACAGGCTGGCGATGTCCGGATTCGTCAGATCGTCGATCGAGACAATGCCATTGGCATCGGCCGTCGCTTGGTCGACGCACATGCCCTGAAAGGCCTCCGCGCCGTTCGGGTTCATGACGACCGTGCCTTTGTCTTTCACGAAAGTGTCGTGCAGGTTTTGCTGGTTCGGCAGCCAGACTTCCGGATGCACATGCATCGCACCCGAATCCATCGCCTCGAACACGATCGGGTTGGTGCCGTTCTGAAGTTCGACTTCAAGGCCAAGGTTCTGTTCGATGGCCACTTTCAGAATGTGAGCCGTCGCATTGACGGACGGCCAGTTCGGAACACCGATCACAACATCGGCGGCCAGAACCGGCCCGGCAAACACCATTGCCGACCCAGTGGCAACTGCGGTAAATTTTCCCATTTCTCTCTCCTTGTTGACTCCCAGGACGATTGCTCGCCTCCACTTCGTTTCAGTCTCGACGATGCACTCGCCTCGACATTCTTTTCGGCTTGCGCGACCCGAGGCATTGACGTCTCCACAGGGGCAGCAGTCCAACCCAATCAGGCGACGGTTAAACCGTTACGGCGGTCCGCACAAGTGGGTGTCGCAGGCCCCGCAAGGCACGCATGCGACACTCACACATGCGCTTGTTTCTTGACTCTGATCCACCGCCGACCCGCATTTTCCTCAAGTAGCTGCGCCGAAAAGTGTGCAACGATTTCTGACCTGAAAGAAGACAGAAAAACAAAGTACGCTTTATTGACACCATTATTCCTAAAAAATAGGAAAATTCCGAGCTCACTCAATCCGGAACTTCAGCCAATGCCTCACCGGCAATCTGCCCGCCAAGACCTCAGTCTCAAATGGCTTGAGCTCTTTCAAATTTGCGCGCGGAAGGGATCGCTTCGCGCCGCGTCCGAAGAATCCGGCCTGACAATCAGCACCATCTCTCACCACATTCGAAAGCTGGAAGACCATTTGGGGGTCGATCTCTTCAATCATTCCCGCCGGCCCATGGTACTGACGCCCAAGGGACGGGTCTTCTTGCGGAATATTGATGATGCGCTCCTTTCCATCCGCAAGGCAAAGGCTGAGGCCTCGGCGGGGAACATTTCAGAGGCCAGCTATCTGAGGTTGGGGACAATCGAAGACTTCGACAGTGACATCACGCCGGAACTGGCCGTTTTCCTTTCGGAAGCCATGCCGTCCTGCGACTTCGTGTACCTTACCGATTCCAGCCACGCGGTCATAGAGATGCTCCGCAATCGCCAGCTGGATCTTGGTATCACCGCTACGCCGGGAGAAAAACTCGGCGAACTCCAGGACCGCCCCTTGCTGCGGGACCCTTTCGTCGTCGTGCTGCCACGACATTGCGAACAGTCATTGTCTGACATTGTTGAGAACCGCACCAATCTCCCGTTTCTGCGCTTTTCCAGCAATCTTATGATTGCTCGCCAGATCGAATCTCAATTGCGCCGCATCGGGGTCAAATCGCCGCATGCATTCGAGTGCAGCAACAGTCAGACGCTTATGGCGATGGTCGCGGCGGGAGCGGGTTGGACGATCACGACGCCACTGCTGTTTTCGCGCGCCAAGCGTTTTCAGCCCAGGCTGAAGATGCACCGGTTTCCTGGAAAGCGCTTTGCCCGCACACTGGCACTTGTGGCCACTCCTGATTGCTCCCGATCCATGATCGAATTGGTCGACAACAAGATTCGTGGCTTGATCGATGACCACGCGATTTCACCCACCCATCGCAGCACCCCTTGGCTCGCGGACAGTTTCATGCTCCTCAGTTGAGCGCATGCAGCTGGTTCAGATGATGTTGAATCGCTTGCGTATGACCTTGTCCTGCGCGTCCGTCAGATAGTTGGGCTGATGGTCGCGCAGAATGGCCTGAGCATGGAGCCGGGCGCGGCTCCAGGCGTCCTGCGCTCCCTTCTCAGCCCAGGTGCGCGGTTCGTCCCGGTCCGCGAGCAATGGGTAGAAGTAATCGCGCTCCATTGCGGCATAGGTGTGCTGGGAACCCAGAAAATGCCCTGCACCCAAGACCGTGTCACAGATAGTTTCAAATGCCAGATTGTCCTCGGTCACCTCGATGCCGCGCATCGCGCGGTAAGTGTTGGAGTGCATTTCATCGTCTAGGACAAAAGCTTCGAAGCTGGCACCAAGGAGCGATGCTGTCATGCCGGAGCTTTCGTAAATCAGGTTGCCTCCGGCAAGTGCGGCGGCCATCGATGTCAATCCCTTTTCCATTCCATATTGAGCATCAATCGCCTTGGCGTCAGTCATGGAACAGGCAACCCCCGAAGGCAGCCCCAGCCAATTTGAAAGTTGGGCGGAGGCGGCGTTCAACAAGGCTGTCTCTCCGCTGCCGCCGGAAAAGGCGCCGGTCCGCAAATCAATCACCAACGGCCAGTTCGAAAACACCATCGGAAATCCCGGCTGGATGGTGTTGACCATCACCAGACTGGCCAGTGTTTCCGCAAGCGACTGGGCCAGAAACCCGGCCAGCGTTGCCGGAGCGGTTGCGCCGGCTTGCGCGGCGGTGATGCAGGAAATCGGGATGCCGTGGCGGATGCACTCATAAACGACCTCTACTGCGTCGTCACCGTAGCGCATGGGTGAGATCACAGGGCTGATATGCGCCTTCATGAAAGGTCGTCTTGAAAACTCCTTGGGGCCACCTGCCGCGATGTCCAGCATTTCGACGATTGGCGCCACATGTTCCGCCAAAGTGAATGAAGTTGCAGTCGGCTTGGTGGTGTTCTTCAGGAGTGCGTAGGCCGTATTCACATCCAGATCGAAACTGTCAGGCACATCCGTGGCCACGCAGCAGCGGGTGAACCAACTGACATTGGCAAGCGTGTCTTGAAGTCTGGCAAAGTCATGCAAATCGGCTAGCGTCGAGGGACGATACGCGCCGGTGTCGAGATCCAGCGTCTGAACAGCGGCTCCGCCGGTGCCAAAGTAAACTCTGTTGCCACCGATCTCGATCGACCGATCCGGGTCACGCCCGTGCAGGACAAATGTCTTGGCCGCCTGGTCCACAGCACTTTCGACCAGATCCGGCGGGAAAAGGACCCTTCCGGAACCATTGTCGACGGCACCGGCTGCCAGCAGGTCTGCATGCAGGCGGGGCGGGACATCTCCCATCCCCAACTTCTCCAAAAGGTCCAGCGCCGTGTCATGGATTCGGCGCATCTCGGATGCTGCCAACGGTCTATAGCTGCCGCCGATTTGGCCTGGTGGGCAAGGGTCCCGTTCGGGCCCTGCAGACCGCATCGCCAGCATTGCGCGTCGACCAGTCCGCTTTCCACGCTGCATCATAGTGCCCACCCACTTGCTGTCTCCGCATTGAAAGATTCCGGAAGGGCGGATCGCAACAGAATGCCGCTTTCTATCAATTCACCAACAATAGATTTCGAAATTTTATGAAGTGAGGCGAAGCGGTTGCGAATTTGGCCGGCTCGGCACCTCATGCGACCAGATCGCATCGGAGGCGCAGCCAATGAAATCGCGGACCAAAGTTGTCGTAATCGGCGGCGGCATCGCCGGCTGTTCAACGCTGTACCACCTGACCCAGGAAGGCTGGAGTGACGTGGTGCTGGTCGAACGCAACGAATTGACCAGTGGAACCACTTGGCATTCGGCGGCTCAGGTGACCAATTTTGGCACCAATCAAACGATGGTCGGACTCAAGACCCATTCGATCAATCTCTACAAGGAACTGTCGGGAAACACGGAGTACCCGATCAATTACAACCACGCTGACGGAGGCATCCGGCTGGCCGGCACCGAAGAGCAGATGCAGGGTTATCACCACTTTGCGTCCATGGCGCGCGGCATGGGCGTGCATCTGGAAGTCATCGATGCCGAGGAATGTGCCCGTCGCCACCCTCTGATCTCAACGGCCAACCTCCTGGGCGGCCTGTGGGATCCTTTGGACGGTGATATCGACCCGGCACAGCTGTGCCAGGCACTGGCCTATCACGCACGCAAGGCAGGGGCCGAGGTCTATCGCAACACCCCCGTAACCGATCTGACCCAGCACAAGGACGACACCTGGACCGTGCATACGGAACAGGGCGATATCGAATGCAACATCGTGGTCAATGCCTGCGGATATCGGGTGAACGAAGTGGGTGCGATGATGGACGTGCATCACCCCGTCGCTGCGATGGAGCACCAGTATTTCCTAACCGAGGACATTCCCGCGATCGAGGAAGCCGGCCACCGCATGCCGCTGCTGCGCTGCCCGATCAGCGACTTTTACAGCCGTCAGGAAAAGGGCGGTTTGCTGGTCGGTTTCTATGAGCAGGATTGCAAGACCTGGGGCATGGACGGGATCGACCCCAATTTTGTCAACGCCCTGTGCCCCGATGACCTGGAACGCGTGATGGATGTGCTTGAAGGGGCATTTGAAAGAGTTCCTGCCCTTCAGGAAACCGGCATCCGTTCGGTCGTGAACGGGCCGATCACTTACACCGCGGATGGCGTGCCTCTGGTCGGTCCAGTCCCCGGCAAACGGAATGCCTTCTGCATCATCGGCCTGCGTGCCGGCCTGGGCGAGGGCGGCGGGCATGGCTGGCTGCTCGCGCAGCAGATTGTCCATGGCGAAGCCTGCTACGACACCTGGTGCCTCGACCCGCGCCGATTCACCGGTCACGCCAACGCTGAACTGACTGCGCTGAAGGCGGTCGAAGACTACCAGAATGAGTTCCGGTTCCACTTCCCGCACGAACACCGCCCAGCAGGCCGACCTGCAAAGACCACGCCGCTGACCCCGGTCTTGGCGGCCGAAGGCGCCGAGTTCACCATCGTGAATGGATGGGAGCGGGTCGACTACATCAAGCCCACGCCCGATTTTCACGCCTCGCTCAGCTTCAACTTTGACGAGGCCTTCGACATCGTTGCAGCCGAAGTCAAGAACGTTCAGGAAAACGTCGGCCTGGCAGAGGTCAACGGTTTCAACCGGTTTGAGATATCCGGCGACGACCGCCATGCCTTCCTTGACCGGATGTTCTGCGGCAATGTCGCCAAGCGTGAAGGCCGCGTTGGACTGGGATACCTGCTGAACCATTTTGGCATGGTCAAGGGCGAGGCGACGGTAGCCAACCTGCCTTCCTCTGACCGCGGGCCAGAGCGTGCCTGGTACGGCTCTGCTGCGGCCAGCGAATACCACGACATGGACTGGCTTACAGCTCACATCAGGGCCGACGAAGACGTTCAGATCAAGTCCTTGACTAACGATCAAACGACTCTGGTGCTTGCAGGCCCCAAGGCGCGGGACGTGCTGTCAGCCTGTGCCCGTGGCGACTGGTCGAAAGAGGCGTTCCCTTGGCTTAGCGCGCGAGAGTGTTTCATCGGGACTTCACCGGCGACGATTTTGGGTGTCAGCTTCTCGGGTGAACTGGCCTACGAGATCCACGTCCTCAATGCCTCGCTTTACGCCGCCTACCTGACGCTGCGCAATGCAGGTGAAGCGCATGGCATGAAGTTGTTCGGGGATCGCGCGATCGAGTCAATGCGGATGGAAAAAGGGTTCATGCACTGGAAGGCCGAACTGATCACCGAATTCGATCCGTTCGAATCCGGGCTGGACCGGTTCGTAAAGCTGGGAAAGGGCGAATTCATCGGAAAGGACGCCCTGTTGAAGCGTCAGACCGAAGGACCGCGCCAAAAGCTGGTAATGCTGAAGATAGACGCAACCCATGCACCGGCGCATGGCGGCGCTTCGCTGATGCAGTGCGATACAGTGGTGGGCACGATCACCTCGGGCGATTGGGGGCATCGGGTGGGCATGAACCTGGCCCTTGCCTTCGTCGATCCTGGGCTGGCCAGCGAAGGGAGTACCATGCAGCTGGATCTGTGTGGCAACCTGATCGGGGCCGAGGTCATCGCGCCTTCGCCTTATGACCCGTCGAATGCGCTGGCGCGCAGGTAAGCGAAGCATGGAGCAGGTTGCTGAATCCATCCCGGTGGAGCCGGGCCTTTTCCCAGCAGAGTTGGCGTCGGTGCAGGCTGCACAGCGCATCGCCAACTGGATAGTGCAGAAGGCACGGGATGACGTTCGGGTGTGTAGGACGGATGAATTTGATCTGGTCGAAAAAGTCCGCAGCATGTGTTGAAGGCCCGTACGCAAGTCACGGCTGTGCATTTGGCCCAATCAAACAGGGCTTGACTGGAATGGCCCAGTGCAAACACCGCAGTCCTCGCCACGATGCGTGCCGGACACTTCAGTCTCAGCGCAATCGGCAAGGGATGCGTTGATCATCTCAGGCCTCCACACTCAGTTTCGTCACCACAAGGATTCGACCTCTCAGTTAAGTGATCTAGGAGATGCCGTCCCTGACGAGCTTTCCAGATGCAATCGCTCACCGCACAAAGCCCTTGAATATCTTCTCGTTGTGCCAATGGATGTATTCCGGTGCCGGCTCCATGGACGTACTACGCGGTAGAGCAATCGGCCTTTCATGGAATTCATCGTTGAGCTTGCGCCCCCAGTCGCCGACGACGCGCTCCGAAACCCGGACATTCATGTCCTTGTCCACGCTCATGGCGCCCAAGTCAAAAAGCTTGTGATGGATGACACACAGTGCGAGGCCGTTGGTCACCTCGTCAGGCCCGCCAGCTGAGTGCATTTGGATGTGGGCGGCTTCGAGGGCCACAGCCGCACCGTTCATCTTGATGTCGTATTTGCAGACCGCGCACTGTTCGTAATATGCGGCGAGAACGATGGAGCGGAATCGGGGATCTCGCTTCTTGCGGATGACGTTTTCAATCTCGTCCTGACCGAGATAGAGACCGACCGCATCCAGGATGTCGGGGTGCAGGCTCGGCGGGAAGTGGCGCTCCAGGAGATTGATGGCGACAAGATCGATGAGCTTTGGGTTGTCACGGAGGTGCCTCAGCACATCATCCGAAAATCCGGCCTTGAGATTGCGGTTGCGTGCTTCGGTGAGGCTCAGATCGTCGGACGCGTTCTTTTCATGCTCCTCGATCCACCAAATCTCACTCTTGTCGTTGGCAAGCCGGGCATAGGGATAGGTCACACTCGTCGTGGAATTGAATGGACCATAGGTCTGGATTAGAGGACCGACTACAGATTCGGCATCATTGAAGGCAATACGCTCAATCTTCTCGTTCTTGAACTGTGCAAGCGCGTAGAGGAGAAGCAAAGGCTTGTGCGGTGCCAGCTTTCCACCCTTCGCGAAGATGCAAAATCTTGTGTACTTGACGGGGAATCCTACAACACTTGACGGGGATTCTTACGACACTTGACGGCGAATCCTGCCACACTTGACGGCGGCGATCCGCGCGCAGCGCGCTGTCTCTCCCTGCATCGATGCCTGGGT
>JAJEFO010000025.1 GCA_022820365.1 Silicimonas sp. | reverse complement strand
AGGGCGTCTGCCGGGAAAGAGGATCAGCCGCCTCGGAATCCCGGCTTCCCGCGTTGTCTCGGAAATCCGGCAATCCGTGCACGAAACTATCCGGGAAAAAACCTGCCAGACGGATCGGATTAAAGCAGAAAACTACACCGGGAACCCGTCCTGCAGGACCGGGTTCGCAAGAGCGCTGCCATGCCGCTCCGGCGGCCATGGGGATGGCTGGCGAGTCTCCGGGAACGGATGAGGAGGGAGAACGAGGAGAGCGGGTACGTCTTCTTCATGGTCTTTCTTGTCGTGGTGCCGGTGTTCGCGTTTCCGCTGCTCCTGTTGATGACGATTCAGTTGCGGTTCCTTCCGTACCAGTCCGAAGCGCTGACGGCTGTCCACCAGGCGTGCGTGGTGATTGACCTCGTGATCCAGTTCGTGTTCGCCGTGCGGCTGGATCCGGTCAGGAGGTTCATGGCATTGGTTCTGAAGGGCGAGTGGCTGGAACGGGTGGGCTCCGTGACCTGGGGCCTGTACGCGCTCCTGTTCCTCGTGCTGTCCCCGTCGTTCTTCCTGTTCGTGGCGGTCGTGCCGGGCAGCTGGCTTGAAAGGCACCGGCCGTTGCCGGATGCGATGAACGAGGCATTGGCCGTTGCGTTCGGTGACTGGTGGGAGGATGACGGGTGCGCGGTCGCGAGATACGGGGAGCCGCCGTTCTTCAAGCGCTACGTGCGTGTCGAGGGCATGACTGTAATGGCGGGGAGGCGGGACGGCGCGATCGTGGCGGCGTTCCTGGCGAAGGGCGAGGATCCGGAACTTGCCTGGCAGTTCGTCGAGGAGCTCGACCTGGGCGGACGCTCCTTCAGGTACGCATGGTTTGACGGGAGCAGCTTCCCGCGGGCAACGTTCGGGGGCAGCGATCTCCGGTGCGCGCAGTTCAACGGCGCGCGGCTGCGCGGGGCGAATCTGGAAGGGGCGAATGCGCAGGGTGCGGATTTCCGAGCGGCGGACCTGACGGGTGCGCGGCTGGAAGACGGGACGTTCGGGGACGCGTCGTTCCGCTGGGCACGCCTGGACGGGGCGAATGTGGCCGGGGCGACGTTCGCCGGAGCGAGCTTTCGGCAAGCGGGCCTGCACGGGACCGACCTGTCCGGAGCCAGGCTCCGGGAGACCGACCTTCGGGACGCGGAGCTGTACGGCACCGATCTGACGAACGCGGAGATTCTCGGAGCGAATGCCGACGGGGCGGGCTTGCATGGCGTGCGGCTTGACGGCGCGAATCTTGAGGGCACGACGTTTCGGGGGGCCGGTTTCTACGGCACGGACATGCAGGGGGTGCGGATGGATCTTTTCGATTTCAGGGGTGCGCGGTGGGAGAGGCCGGCAGGATGGATGCGGATCCGGCAGGCGATCGAGGACGGAACGGGAAAGCGGACGGGCGAGCCGCAGGGGACACGCGGCGAATCGCCGGGTGCCTTCGTGGCGGAATAGGGTGGCGCTGACGCCGTTGGCAGGCTGGCCGAACACGCAGGGTTCGTGTTGACCGACGAGCGGTTCGATTGCGCGACCTGGGTGAACGATCACCCCACGGCCATGTCGACCGTGACGTGCATGCCGTCATGCGGGAGTTTGCGTTGCCTTCCGATTGATTCAATCAGGTTGCAAAATGATTTCGGTTCGATACGGTCTCCCAAAAAAATGCGAAAAATAACAGAAGCATAATGGAATTCTCAGCGCGTTGGAGCCGTCAGAATTGTGGTTAGGCTTCCAGATTGTCGCTCAAATGTGCCAGATTCTTCAGGTTGTGCGCTTCGACGGCTCGACCGAGGCTCGATGGATGGCTTGTCGAGCTTGCGGAACGTGCGCAAACTGGGCAGGACATGCGGGGATGTGTCAGGTCTGGGAATCGAATCAATTCGATGACTATGTGAAAAGAGAGAGGCCAGCGCCCGGCTTCAGGGCGGCCAGTGCATCAAAAAATGTGATGATTTACAACTTTCTACATGCGATCTGACGGAAATTCGCGAGCATGCCTCGCCAAAGGGTCTGCAAGAGAATGAGCTAGGCAGCGGTGGCAAGTTGGAACCATTGCCTCTGCGTGCAAGACAAGAATGCGCACAACCTCGCCGCGGCTGCCTGGTAGATTTCGTCATGTCCTTTGTTGCACTGTCAACCGGGTGAGACTTCTGCCAATTTCAAATGCCGCACAACCGGATAGTGCACATGTGTGGCGAAAGGGTGACGTGCCTGACAGCTGGCCGGGCTTTTGCCCGCACTTTTCCCCGGACAATCTTCGATCCATCGCATTTGAGCCCTATTCCGCTTCCTCGTCACGTTGGCAACAGGGATTCGGGATGAGCGACCGGGCCCTTGAACTGCAGGATCACGTGACGCATATGACTGCAGGATAGGCGCAGAATTGCGTAAATCCTGCGATTTGTGCCATAACTTTGCGGGCTGAAGGAAGTCGAGGCAGGCAAAATGCTGTTGCGCTTTGGGGTCGAGAACCATCTGTCTGTTAGCAGGCGACAGGAAATGTCGTTTGCGGCTTCAACGCTGAAGGATCGGCGCGAGGCTCTGATTCCCTGTGGCGCCGTGGACAGTGGGGCAGTGCTGCCGGCCGTTGTCATCTATGGTGCCAACGCATCCGGCAAGACGAACTTTGTGAACGCCATCTCGGCCATGCGAAATTTGGTCTTGTGGTCGCAGACCGGTGGCGAGCCCGGCGGCGGCGTGCCGCGCAAGGAATTTCGTCTGGATCCACGTTGGTCCGAAAGACCCTCGTGCTTCGACATTGACTTCTTGATCGACGGCATTCGCTATCACTACGGTTTCGAAGCCACGGATGAAGAATTCACATCGGAGTGGCTCTACGAAATTCCCAAGGCGCATCGCAGGAAAGTGTTTGAGCGCGACAGGAACAAGTTTGAGTTTGGACGCTCGCTGAGAGGTCAGAACAGCGTCATTGCCGGACTTACCCGTCCCGACAGCCTTTTTCTGTCGGCAGCAGCCCAGACCGGGCATGCAAAACTTTCTCGCCTCTACAGGTACTTTCAAGACATGACATTCACTTCATCGACTTCGACTCTAGGCGTCGAGGCTTCCGTGCGATTCACGGAGGCAGGCGCGGATGATCGCGTCATCGAGTTTCTGAAAGCAATCAATACTGGCGTCATTGGATACAAGCGCAATGAGCGCGAGATTCCGGCGGAGACACAGAAGGTTCGAAATGAGCTTTTGGCAGTGTTGAGCACGGCGACAGGCGGCAAGGTCACGGTTGAACCTGAAGAAGAAGAGAGGGCAGTCCAAATTGAACTGGCTCACCGAGGCGCTGGCGGCAAGGATGTCCACTTTGATTTGCGTCTCGAGAGTGCTGGCACGCGCAGGCTCGTGGTCATTCTCAGCCAGGCATTTCGCGCGCTTGATCGGGGACTGCCGATCATTGTGGACGAGTTGGACGCTAGTCTGCACACCTACGCCAGTGAAGCCGTAGTGCGGCTGTTTTGTTCGCCGCTCGCGAACAGGAAGGGCGCGCAGCTCATTGCGACAACTCACGATACCAACCTGATGCTGTCCCGGGAATTGCGGCGCGATCAATTGTGGTTTGCGGAGAAAAGCGCGGAGGGAGCCACGGAAATGTTTTCCCTGTCCGACATCCGCACGCGAAAGGGTGACAATATTGAACTTGGATATCTGCAGGGCAGGTTCGGTGCGGTGCCAACGAATGATCCGGTGGCTGCAATTCTAGAGACCGTCTGAAGTGCGGAATCGTCGGACCGGGAAGATTGATCGCGGAGAGTGGACGAGAGAACCAAAGGCGCGGTTTGTCCTGTTTTGCGAAGGAAGCAACACCGAGCCGGCCTACTTTTCCGCCATCAGGAAGTTGTGGACCGGAACCTTGATCGAGATCGAGACGCGAAGGGGTGTTGGCGTGCCAATAACGATCGCTGAGAGAGCGATCGAATTCGAGAAGCAAGTCAGGTCGCGGAGGATGCATCAGGAAAACTCATTCGAAGAGAATGACAAGGTGTGGGCGGTATTTGACCGTGACGAGCACGACAGGCATGACGAAGCAGTGGATCTCTGCGAACAGAACGGCATAGGGGTTGCGCGCTCCAACCCCTGCTTCGAAGTTTGGCTGATATTGCACGACAAGGATTACGACCGTCCGGATGGTCGACATGAAGTGCAAAGGGAGTTGGCGAAGCTGCGGCCGGAATTTGATCGGAAAGGGCGGAAAATACCGAACTGCGAGGACTTGGCGACCCGGCTTCTGGAAGCTGAGGCACGAAGCAAGAAGCAGCTTCGGCGACGAATTGACGAGAACGCGCCCTTCGGGCCACCCTCGACAACGGTGGGCGACCTGACGAGAGAAATCAGGGCGGCGGATGAGCGAGCCCGGCGAAAGAGGTAGCGCTTGGAAGTGTCCCTGCAGCCAGAACTGGAATTGCGGGCACGGACCTCTTGGCGAGTTCCGGCCTTGCCTCTCCCGGGATCTGAACCTCACCGAACGCTTGCCGATCCGTTAGGAACCGGGCGCAAACTGGGCAGGACATGCGGGGATTTGACAGGTCGGAGAATCGAGTCAATCCGGTGACTATCTGATTGCTGAACCGGGAGTGCCTGATGGGAAGACGGCGGGTTAACTGGAAAAATCAATTCAACACAAGGGCTTGAAGATCTTCTCTTGGGAGTCTGCGTCCAGGAAAGACAACGGGGACCAAAGGGCATGAAGCGCGGCCAGAGAAGGACAATCACGGCCAAAGGCAGACAAAGACCTCCTGCGGTGTCCGGACAGATCATGCTGCCTCCTCAATTCAGCCTTGAGGCATCTTAGCGTCTTCTCGCGACCCTATGAGGTCTTGAGTGTCCAAGTTGCGGTCGGATGGCGACTGCGAATCTCAGTCAAGTGTATAGGCCCCTCCAAATTCATCCAATGGTGGAATTGCCGCGCCAGGCTTCAGGAATTTTTTACGTCCGGGATATTTCGAGTTGCGATCTAAGGCATGGACATTTAGCACGAAACGGTTACCGAATGGGCAATTGCGTCATCGCAATCGCAACAAGGGAGATCCGAATGGCAGCCAAAATCGACCTCGGAAAGCTGTCCGAAAAGGAGTTGATGGCGCTGAAGCGCGGCGTCGAGAAAGAGCTCAAGACCAGCCGTACGCGCGCGATTGCCGCAGCGATGCAGGAATTGCAGGATGCGGCCCGGAAAATTGCAAGGAAGCATGGCCTGACTGCCGGTGAAGTCCTGGGCAGGAAGAGAAGTTCCCGCAAGGCATCCGTGTCGGCGAAGTATCGGAACCCGAACGATCCCGGGCAGACCTGGTCCGGCCGCGGGCGTCAGCCAGCTTGGTTCAAGGAGGCAATGGACGAGGGCAAGTCCGCCGATAGCCTCGAAATCTGAATTCGGGAAACGGGCGACATCCCTTTCCGCCCGTTTCGCCTCGGGATTGAGATCCCGGCCTTCAATCCGCCCAATTTCCCGCGTTCGCCACGCCTGCCATCCTGATTTCTGACTGGGTCGAGACGGATGAAAGGCCTTGGCACGCATTCGCGCAGTTCTTGCGGAATGCCTTGCCCGCTGTACTCCACGACAAGCCTGCTTCGGTCTTTGGCACAAGGCAAGACGAGACAACTCCTTCAGGGACACCCCATTGAAAAGACGTGACTGTTTTGACCAACCTCCAGAAATTTCAGGTTCATGTTCGGAGTCGGTAGACCCAACAGGCGTTGTCGCATTGGACCTCTATTGGACCCCATGGGACCGGTCCAATGGACCTATAGTGCAAAATCCTGCGGCACTTGACGGTCGGGGACCGGGTCGTCGGCAAGTGCCAACGCGCGCTTTACTTGACGCAAACTCAAAGACTCGGGCAGTTCCGCTCGAATCTCGCGCAGCCTCAAGGGGTGCTTTTTTTGGAATCGGCTGACCGACATGGCATGAACGGGAACGAAAACTGCTTGCACGTCCTGCGGCAATGCCGCAATATATCCTCCCGATGAACCTGTATGCGACCCGCACCTATGAACGCGCCATCCGCAAGCTGCTGTCCGAAGACGCCCGCCGCGACATGGAAGCGGCCATCGTCACTGCGCCCGATGTCGCTCCGATCATCCGGGGGACAGGCGGCATCCGCAAGTTGCGCTGGGCCGGTTCCGGCCGGGGCAAGCGCGGCGGGATCCGTGCGATCTACTTCTGGCACGCCGGGCCGGAGGCGGTATACATGCTGACCGCCTACGCGAAGGCTGACCGCAAGGATCTTACGGCGGCGGATCGCAAGGCGCTGACGAGGCTGGTGGCGAGCATCGTGCGGGAAGGACAGGAAGAATGACGACAGAACGCACCGACACCGGCCTTGAGATCGAGGCCGCGCTTGGCGAGGTCCTCGCCCATGTGCGGGGGGAAACTGCGCTGACATGCCGGATCGTAGACGATCCGGCCGCGGGGCGGATCGTCGCGCTGCGAAAGCGCATGAAGCTGAGCCGGCAGAGATTCGCGGACCGTTTCGGGCTGGATGCGCGGGCGATCCAGGATTGGGAACAGGGTCGCCGGGTGCCCGACCGGGCGGCGCGGGTGTTGCTGACAGTGATCGACCGCGACCCGGAAGCCGTCATTCGCGCTCTCGCGCAGCCAGCGGATTGATCGAATCTGGTTGCGGTGCGATTACGATGTCAGGACGAAAACGCTTAACTGTTTGATAAATCGACGATATTTTTCATGCATTTCACATCTGGAACGGAATGCCTCCACGGCGTCTGTCTAGTTGTGGGTCTGTAAGGTTCGGGCATCTTGACGTGCCCGCCCCCGGACCTCGTTCAATTTCCTCGCCTTTCGGGCTTCAATACTTCAAGTGGGTCCAGGATCTTTGAGCCATCCAGTTCCCGTCGCACACTATAGATCACCATTGATCTAGCGCTGCCGCGGAATCGTTCTGCAACGCGTTTCAGAACGACCATTGCATCAACGGGAGGCAAGAGGCTCGCGACCTCTCTCCCGACACGGGTCAGGGGGATTGCCTTCAAATTCGCATCGCCATTCAATTTCAGCCGGAGGCACAAGTTCGCTTCGTGGAACATTGCATAGCCGTCCGGGTCAGGCGAAATCGTCCATCCCAAACCGGAAGCGGGGGCCACGCTGTGCAGAAGCCCGACCTGTTCAAGGTGTGTAAGCTTGCGCAACCGCTCGCCTTTGATCTCATCGGGTCGGAGGATAGAGTCGTTCATTACGCGATGCTTGGTTTCCTCTTCGAACATCTTGGCGGTTTCAGGGTCGATTTCAGCCATGACCCGAAGGGTCATCAGGGAAAAAGACCCGCGCTGCCGGATTTCACCAGCAAGAATCCGTCCCCAAAGCACGCGGAGATCCTCCGAGCGCGCTTTTTCTGCGTAGCTTCCGAAGTAGTTGAGCCAGTCCAGGTCCTCTTCGTTGACCTCTCTGGCTGTCTCCGGGTTGTTCAAGGCCCGGGAGTCTTCCAATGCAAGGGATTCTGCGGCGTGGTCCACTACGTGCACCTTGTTTACCATACCTTGAATTTTGGAAAGCGCCACCGCTTCAATCAAGTGACCAATTTCTGAATCCTCGCCTGTAGACGCCCTGACGGCGTCGGCGGCAGCCTCGTAGACGGCTTCCTCGACTTGCCCTTTGGCCCGAATTCGATTTGCTTCGTTCTGCAGCTTCGCCAGCCACGCGGAGCCGAGACCGCCTATGAGCGCGTCCACCATACCGAGGGCCCGGGACTTGGCTTGCAGAGAGAGGCCCGAATTCGTGATCTTGGCCTCGACACCTATTTCATTCGTGGGATCGTTGTTCTTGGGCATTGGCGAAGAAGCTGCTTGAACGGCAGCCAAGTTAACCACCAGCCGTCGGGCGCGTCAATTATGTCGATGCATGCCAAGGCAATGCACGACGGAATCAGCCGAACTGTGCGAGGGACGTCCAGGCAGGAACCGCACGCAGCACCTACGGGCATTTCGGCCAACGCGTTCTGGAAATTCGGGACGGCATGGCTGCATCCGATGCCGGTGCGCCTGCGCTAAAGAAACGGAGGTGCAATGTTAGAGGTGATTGGTGCAAACAATCGCGGCTTGGCGGAATGCTTGGAGTTGCTTCATCGCCGCTTGGCTCCACCATGAGGAGCGGTACACCTGAGATTTTGCTGCATGTCCGGAAGACTTGACCAATTGTTGCCCATTGCGAGGCGCGTTGCTAAGGCGCAGGGTGCCTAGTACGAGCAACATGGTTGGAGAAACGGCATGACTTTGTCCTCTGGTGATTTCAGGGTCTACATGCGGCAGCTGGCTGGATGGGTCTGGAGAGAGCAGAAGGATGCCTTTTCCTACAATTTGGTTCTTCAGGAAGAGAGCATTACTGAAACGCTCCTGTTAAGAATGTCGAGGGAACTCACGCCCTTTGGATTTCGGGTCCAACTCTTCAATCGAATCAAGGAGGGCGGGCTGCGCAGATCCGGAAAAGTTTTCCACGAAGGGCACGGTGCCGACTGGGAGTGGTTTTATGAGACACCTGACTGTATGGTGAGTTTTCGCGTGCAAGCAAAGCGCTTATGGCACCAGCCAAATAATTTCGGGCGATATGCCAGCTTCGATCCAACGCATAATCAGGTACAGAATTTGATCAATAGAGCGGGGCAAGCCAATCCAATTTACGTGTTTTACAACCACCCTGGAGTCCACGATGCTGATCTTTTTGAGCAATCAGGCGCACCTGATTATTTCGGCCGTAGCTGCTGGGGATGTTCCGTCGCGACTGCAGATTTCATGAAGAGGGCGCGGGACAACAAGCTCTCGACCATTTTCCCTGGGCAAGTCCCATGGCATAAATTTTTTGGCATAGGAAGGGTTTGTCGTGCAAAGAAGGCGATGGCGACAATGAGCGGCGAACAAGAGTTCAAAACGACGCACGAACGTCCGGAATGGGTCAATATTCTGCTAGAAAATGAACAGAGTCGAGATGAACAACTTGACAGATTGCTGCAAGAGCAGGCTTTGAAGGGCATTGCGTATTTCAATTTTTCTTGACGCACAATTGCTTCAAAGGTCGCGGGCAACTCTGGCTCGAATGATACCTGTTCATTTTGCATGTAGGGCACGGGCTTTCGTCTGGATGCCCGAAAGCAGAACTGGACTCAGAAACCACGACCTAGATTGAGAGACGCAGTTCGACAGAAGGACCTGGGGACTGGCTGCAGAATCCTTGCTGTCCGTCACACGGCACTTGCCCGCCCCTGAGTCGGCCAGTCCGCACGCAGCGTTGACACGGGGTTTCCAGAGAGTTCGGACGACGTGTGACCGCAGTTTCATGGGCCTTCATTGCCATCGCCGTTTCGTGCAATTGACATGGCGCGCACCCGCTGTAGATCGATCGTCCGAAGGAACCGCGAGATGTCAACGAGGCGCTCATGAAAATTGCACCACCGGAACCAGGCGTCAATCTCTATGAAGACGGTTTTGATGAACAGGATCTTCTTCAACGAAAGAGATTGGGCGATGCCCTATCTGACCTCTTGAACCGAATTGACGACCCGTTTGTGATTGCCGTCGATGGAAAATGGGGAACGGGCAAGACATACTTCCTGAAACGTTGGGTCGGGGCACACGCTCGCAGAGAAGACGGCAAAGCGGCGGCGGTCGTGTATTTTGATGCATTCGCACACGACGGCCTCGGCGACCCTCTCCCAGCTCTGGTTTCTGCCTTGGAAGAACGAATCTCCCAGACACGCGCGGACGATTCCGCTGCGGAACGCGAGAAGAGCATTCGGGAGATGAAGGAAGCCGCATTTCGGTTGGCGAAACCGCTTGCTCGCGCTGCGCTGGTTGCGGCCGGCGCTGGCACTGTCCTTAGCGCCGCCGACGAGATTGCGAATGCCAAGAGCGAGGAAGCAGCGGATTGTTTCGATGGCTTCTGGGAAGCCGAAAAGGGTCGACGGCTCGCCATGGAGCAGTTCCGAAATGCCGTCGAATCCCTTGCAGCCTTGGCAGACGGCGTCGACACAGGTTCAACGGTCGTCGTAGTTGTTGACGAACTGGATCGCTGCAGGCCGGACTATGCACTTGAGGTGCTCGAGGTGATCAAGCACTTTTTTACGGTTCCGCGCTTGCACTTCGTGCTTGGCGTGAACCTGACTGCCCTCGAAGACATGGTTTGTGCCAGGTATGGCTCCGGGATCGATGCCCATGCCTATCTTGCCAAGTTCATTCAGGTGACTCTCAATCTTCCGGATGAAATTCACGACACGAACCAGCAGAAGCAAGCCGTTCTGTTATATCTCGATCACCTTGTCGGAGACATGGGGATTCCGCAACACATTGCCGAACCGTTGCGAGAGCAGGTCAAAATCGTTTCTCGTTCGAACCCGGTTTCCTTGAGGGATGTAGAGGGCATTGTCTCGTCACTGTCGCTGGCCAGCGGAGAAATCATGGCAAGCTCGGCGAGCCGCCAGGTTCCTGCAGGCCAGATCATGGTCATGATCGATCTGGTTGTGTCCAGGATTGTCCGGCGCGATCTCTATCAGAAATTCTTGGAAGCGACCGTCACACCATCCGATCTCGAATTGTATCTGGGAGTGACCGGGAATGTACTGCGCGAGCAGTTGGATGGACAGAGCAATCCGGACTACGATCACGCTATCGCCGTGCGGTATCACGCCTGGATCTATCTGTCGCGAAACGGTCAGACCAACGATGACGATCCCGATATCCTCAAAGACATCCCAAGAATCTTTAGTGGACGGACTTTCTTGATGGAAAAGTGGCGGAGTTTGCCGAAGGCGATCAATCGCCAATGGTTGGACCGTTTCAGCTTTTATCACGTCACTTGAATCCGAGGCGTGTCGGCTGATTTTGACGACGGAAGCGCGATACATGGGGTCCGGGTCGGGCCGGGGATCGAATAATTCCGGTGAACACTTAATTTCGGAACTGGCACGCCCCTGATCAGTAGGCAGTAGGTGCGTTGGAAAAGCCATTATAACGCAAATGGGTTGAAGAGTGTGCTCCACGGTTCGGCGGCAATGTAAGGCGTAAAGAGCTGTGAGGCATGGATCCGAGTCCTGCGGAATTGCGTTAGACCTTGCGTTTCGATGTGGAGGTGGCAACTACCGAGCTATTGCGCGCTTGAGTGATGTTGCGATGCGCTCTGAAGCACCCTGCAGAGGATCGTCTGCAAGGTGGGCATACCGGGCGGTTGTCTGAGTTTGGGTATGACCCAGGATCTTGCCCACCATGGGCAGGCTTTCTCCGCTCATCACGGCTTCGGAGGCGAATGTGTGGCGTAGGTCGTGAATTCGCACGTCATCAAGTCCTGCCGCCTTTCGGATGCGCCGCCAGGGCTTCTGGAGGTCCGTGAGATGCATGCCCTTGCCCGTGCCAACGATGACGTAAGGGTTCCCCTCCGCGCGCTTCGCGTCGGCCAGTACCTCCAAGGCCGGTCCGTTGAGAGGGATTGTCTTGGCTCCGGTCTTCGAGTCCGGAAGGTGGATGCGGTTGCCCCGGATGTAGTCCCATTTCAGGGTCTGGATTTCGGAAAGACGCGCGCCGGTGTAGAGGAGCAGACGAAACGCGGTCACTGCTGCGGGGGCGAGAGGTTCCTCTTCGTACAGGGCTCTGCCGAGCCGCGAAAGCTCTTCTGCAGACAGAAAGCGCTCGCGCTTCTGCTCCTTGTACTTTCGGATGTGGTAGCAAGGATTAGTGCGGTCTGACCGGAGTCCCCAAGCTTCGGCGAGATTCATCATCTTGGAAAGCACGCCGAGGGTGCGGTTTGCCTGGTAGGGTTTTTCGCGGAGGTCGTGGTGCAGGGCGGCGACATCTTCGCGAGCCAGCGCCGTCAGCCTGGTCGATCCGAGGGCCGGAACGATGTATCGATTGACGGCATGCCCGTATTCGACCTGGGTGCGAGGCTTGCAGTGGACCGGGACATATTCCAGGAGGAAGCGCTCCGCCAGTTGCGCGACCGTGGGCGACGTTCGCTCCGTTTCTCTTTTTCTGTTGGGGTTCTGGCCGTCGTCGATTTCAGCGACGGCCTGGCGGGCCCTTTTCTTGGCTTGCTCAAATGGAAGGGCTTCGTATCGTCCGATCTGGACGCGGATTGTCTTTCCCCGCCGGAAGGCTTGGGCGACGTAACGCTTTCCGCCATTGGGGTACACGCGGACGCCGAATCCCTTGAGTTGGTCGTCCCAGACGAAATACTCTTTCTCGCGAGCTGGAAGGGCGTCGATGTGGCGCTTGGTCAGTTTGGGCATGGCGGACTTCGGAATGGTTTCGGAATTTTTCTTACTCAACTCGAAGGACATGTCAAGGGCCGTGCGTCCACCAAAAAATGAAAATAGTCGATATAAATCAACATGTTCTGTTTCACTTGGGTCTGAATGGGTTCTCTTGGCCAATTCGAAAAACCAAACTCATAACCTGAAGGTCGTAGGTTCAAATCCTACCCCCGCAACCACTCCAATCCCTTGAAATTATGATATAAATCTGTCCTTCGCAACTCCTGATGCCGGAGCGAAAATCTGCGCTGGGAATCACCAGAAGTCCAATGGCAGGCTCTCAGAGGCCTTCATCAGCAACGAAAGTCGGCTTCGCGGGATTCTCGCGCAACTGTTCGGTCAAGCCGTGCTGCCGTGCTTAAGCGGAGGTCGACCATGTCCGAATCGTCTTGAGTTGAGTCCTCCTGCCGCTTGGAGCGTTGCAGTGACAGCGGTGCTTCCACGGCTCGACCGAACAGTCACATTCTCGCAGTAACCGATCAGTCGGGTTGCGATGGCACGGTAAGCGATCCGCGAAGCCGTCGAAATCCATAACGGTGCACTTCATTGTTCGCCGCGACGGCAGTAATTCCTTTAGTTCCCCAAGCAGCCTCACTGCTCCTATTTCAAATCCCACGGCTGGATGGAACCGTTACACGGTTCGGGCTGTCAAAATTGACGACCAGCCGGAAACTTCAAAGGTTGCACTATCTTGGAAGATCACGGGAAACGGCGAACGGTTCAACTCCGCGGCGAAATGGAACGGTGACGCACGTCTTGCCCAGATCCTGCGACTTGCTCAAGTAGGTGTGCTGATTCCGTGGAGAGGTGAATTCGACTTCCTAGGATCAGAACAGGTGACCTAGGAAGTCAATCGATCTTTCAGGCCATGTGTCAGAAGCCAACCGCCTGACTATGAAAATCTCGCTGAGTTCGCGTTGCATCACTCTGTGGCGGCGCAACTCGTCTATTGCCAGAAACGTCACGTTCGCAGCATGGAGCAGCCTATAGCCAGTTTGTTGATAGAGCCTCGGATCGTCACCCATGGCAATCGCGATCGACTGCCCTCTGGCCCGTTCCTCAGCCTCTTGCAGCAACGCGGCACCAATTCCCTGCCTCCTTGCGGTTGGAGCAACAAATAGATCAACGATGCCCAGAACTGGCACGATGGCCTTACCAACGCGCTCGACCCGGAATTCCACTCCTACAAGTCCAATGAGATCGCTGCCGCTCCAGGCGAGTAGACGCTCATGCGGGATCTGCTTGAACCAGTTCGATCCCCCGCACGCACCGTCAAAGCATGCATCAAGCAGCTTGGCGATGACCGCATCCCGGACCGGGCTCAACGATTCTTGGGCAGGGTTCAGCGTTCTTCGAGAATGCAGGTGAGCGAGTTCTAATACCCTGAAATAATTGTATTTCAAAAAAGAGGCTCAACCCATCATGTCGCGAGTCAACACCATGGCAGTACCGCAACCTGGACGGGAAGGTAAGCATTCCGGCAAGCCGTGGGAATTTGCAATTTGTGTTGCGATGGTGGTTGGAGAAACTGATGAACTTCCTGCCGTTGCGGTGGTTCACGATGCGCACCCTTCCGAATCTTCACGGCCGGATGGAACGGTTACGTGGGAAGCACACTTCCTTGCACCGTCTCGCTTCATCCGGTGCCGACAGCTTCGGCGACCCCGTCGTCGCCACCGCCCTCCTCGATAGGCTCCCGCACCACGCCGTCGTCGTCCAGATCGATGGCGCAAGCTACCACCTCCGGCTGCACGCCGACCTGGTTCCGAAGCACGTCCGCGCGAACGCGTCCATCAAATCCTCCGCCGACGCCAAGGCGCTGCGGGTGCCCGAGGAAGGAGGCCGCGCCCTGGGACTGAACGTGTCCGGGGGCTTCCCGAGATTACCCGGTTCCAGTCCGCACCAACGACCTCCCTGAACCGGCGCCGGACCTGCGGCGTCGAAGGTGTCCGCTGCAGGCACGACTATGCAGTGAGCCAGGGCGCACTTCCCGCGTAGCGGTTCGCGGCGACGCACGGACCGTCGCAAACATCAAGGAAAGGAGATGGAGACCGACCTAAGGAACGGCTCGTCACCGGCGCGATAGTGGAAATTCTACTTTGGCATTGACGCTCCGAGCGTAGCGAGCACGAGCTGGATTGTCTCGTCGCGCAGCGGGTCATGGCGACCGCGCTGGGATACAAGGATCTCAACGATCACGACAAACCGCAACACGACAGCGTGCTGGGGTTGGCCGTCGGTCGCGGCAACAGCACCTGCGCCGACCGGACCTCGATAGCGACCATGCGGGTTAACCAAGCTGCGGCTCAGCGTGCGCCGGATCCGGCTGTCCCTGTCCTCGGTCCATCCATGCTAGGAGCTCTTCGAACACATGGCACTCGAGTCGCTACGGACCGCGGCGGTGCGCTCCCCGTAGCGCGGGACCGTCGCATCGCAGTCGTCGGGCGCTGGAAGGAAACAAAAATGCTGCCATCAGGGCACCGTTTCACGCCATCACGATCGAAAGCCCGGAAGCGCCGCGCCGATTCAAAGCATGGCGCCGCCTTCTTGGATTTGGTGAGCTGTCCGGGCTAGGATAGAATCGGCGCAGTCGCGATCAATCTTGGAGATACAGATGCAAGGGTCTCGCGTGATCGAAGATCGGTTCGTGTTACTAGAGGAGGTCGGCAACGGACGAATGAGCACCGTGTATCTGGCGGAAGACACGGCAAACGGCGGTATGCGCGTAGCCGTAAAGGTGTTGAACACGGCGCATGCCGATGCGATCAAACAGGAACTCTTCAAGCGCGAGACGACCGCGCTCCGAAAGCTGCGGCACCCCAACGTCGTCGGCATGAGGGATCGAGGCTGGTGGGCGGACGAAGCCGCATTTTATGTTGTCCTAGACTACTACCCCCATTCGCTCGAACAGGTGCTGCGGGGAGAGTTGGACGCGGCCGCGGCGGACTCGTACCGGATAATGCGCCAACTGGCCGAGGCGCTGGCACACGCACATTCCGAGGGCGTTATTCACCGGGACATCAAACCGTCGAATATACTGGTGGACGCCACGGGCCGGGCTTTGCTGACCGATTTCGGTATCAGCAAGCTCGTTGCGAATCTGACGGTAGGGGAGACGCTGTCGGGGTTTTGGAGTGGAGGTTACGCCGCACCGGAACAACGCTCGGGAGGATTCACTTCATTTCCGAGCGACGTGTATTCTCTCGGGGCGGTGTTTTTCCACATGCTGACCGGTGAGGCACCGCCGGCGGAAGGTCTTGGGCAGTCGTTGATCGAGGAGAGGGTCGGCCAGCCGTTTCGGCGCGTGTTGCAGCGGATGCTCGCCATGAACCCAGACGAGCGCCCGACCACAGGTGCCGCGCTAATGCTGCAGCTCGACGTGGGGCGGCGGAACGAACCGTTGCCAACCTACCCGCTGTTGCTGACTCGGAATGCAATGACCGATTTGTTCCGGGACGGACACATAGGCAACGAAGACGTCGTGGAGGCAGAGCGATTCCTGCTGGAGGAGTTGGGCGGTATAGAGGCGGAAGAAGTATTCATGTTGAGTCGGATTAGGGAGGGCGAGCGTGAGATTCTTGTACTCGGGGACTCGATACGGGTGATTTGTGCGGTAGCCGCCACTGAGGATGCATTGGTGTGCAAGACTGTGCAAACGCCGTACGACCCCTACCTGCAGCGGGACAAGCAACGCGCGCTGAGCCGCCGTGCGCTGTGGGCGGTGGGAGACGCTCGCGACGGTGGGGCGGTGTCGGGAAGACGCGAGGATGTTCAGGCACTGTTGGCCGAGCTTGGCACGTTTGACGCGGCGGAGGCAGCGGCGCAGAAGGGATGGAGGAGCAAACGGGAGTTCATCGAGGATTGGCAAAGGGTCTTGCGGGAGAGAAGGTCGAAGATCGAGAAGCAGGGGCGGACACTCAAGTACGGTCAAGCTCATGTAGACCAGGAGTATGTCCGCTTCGAACTGGCGCAGATGGCACCGGACGACCTAGATTGGGAAGATGACACGCCGCTTGCCGCCCGGGTGAGTCGGGAGTCGCCCTTGGTGCCGGTGGGAAATCTGGTGGACGTGCAGGGCCGCAATGTGCGTGTGGCACGAACGCGCTACCGGTTTCAGCGGGAGGAAGCGCCGATCCCAGCGAGCGGGTACGTGACGGTCAACATAACGGAGGCCCTCACAGAGATTCGGCGGCGTCAGCGCGCGGTGGACGCGTTCTTGTTTGACCAGATGGCGAACCCAGCACTGGCGGGCGTCATCGTAGACCCGAGCACTTGTACACAGATGACGAAGCGCGAATTGGACTTCTTTCAGACGTGGCTGTCGGAAGACAAGCGTGAAGTGGTTCGCCGGGCCGTGTCGACGAACGATCTTTTCCTGATTCAGGGACCGCCGGGGACCGGGAAGACGTCCGTAATTGCGGAGATAGTCCTGCAGATCCTCAAGCGAAACCCGGATTCGCGGATTCTTTTGAGTTCGCAGTCGAACGTAGCAGTCGACCATGCATTGACGCGGATCGCTGACGCCAAGGGCCAGTCGCCCCCCGAGATGGTACGGATCGGTCGGCCGGACAGGATCGGTCATGGCGGCCAACAGTGGACGCTCACGCAGAGAACGCAGGCGTGGCGTGAAGAGGTGCTTGGGCGCTGCAGTCCGGTCGATGAGGAGTTACGCACGGCGGAGCGGGATGCGCGCCGGGCTGTGAAGGAGACGACTCAGCCGGAAATCATGAGCGAGGACGCGGCTGGCAATCTGGAGCAGTGGATCGCGGAGGCGAGCGACATCGCTGAGCGACTCAACGAGTACAAGGAGGAGCGCGCGCAGCTCGGGAAGGACACGGCAACCGCAAATCGGGCCGACGTGGAACAACTGGTGGAAGAGGCGAAGTCAGAATTCTGGAATCATCTTGAGGCGCTAAACGCGCTGCTGCCGAAGCCGGTGGAGTTCGCCGGAACTACGGAACAGGACGCGCTGGGATCCATCATGGTGGCTGCGGCGTCGCTAGACGAACACTCAAAGTCGGAAGCACCTGAGGCGGTCAAGTTGGCCAGTATCCAGGAGAAGCGGCGGATTCTTAGGCACTGGACCAACGTGGTGGGGCGCAGCAAGGACTTCGAGGACTTGGTCAGCAAGACGGCCCGGGTAGTTGCGGCGACCTGCAGTATCTGCGCCAAGGTCAATCCGCAGTTCGCTGCTGACGGCGCGAGCTTCGATTGGGCTATCGTCGATGAAGCGGGCCGGGCGACGGTTCCCGAGGTGCTAATTCCGATCGGCATGGCACAGAAAGTGATACTTGTCGGTGACGAGCGGCAGCTGCCGCCGATGGTCGACGAAAGCGTTGGACAAACGCAAACGGACTACAGGTCGGTAAGTTTGGAGACGAGCCTATTTCAGGATCTTCTGGAACATGAGGACGACCCAGAATACGCGGCGAGGCTGATAACGCAGTACCGCATGCACCCCGCCATCGGAAACCTCATCAGCGAAGTGTTCTACGACGGCACCCTAGTCAATGGTGAACTAGCGCGACGGCGCAAGTTCGCCGACTCGTTTGCCGCCGTTGTCAACTGGATTTCGACTTCGAGGCTGCAGGACAGGTCGGAATCACGTAGCGGAGACTCGTACGAGAATGCAGCGGAAGCCGGAGTGGTGACGGCAGTTCTCGACCGCATCCGGAAAGACGGCGGATGGAGAGGATTGCTGAAGGTCGGAGTGATCACAGGGTATTCGGGTCAGGTAGGCCGCTTGCGCGGTGCGATAGACACTGGGGATTCGCAGCGCTGGCCCCGAATGACGATCGAGATCGCAACGGTCGATTCGTTCCAAGGGCGCGAATGCGATGTGGTGATTTACTCGACGGTTAGGTCGAATCCGTCGCGCCGCATCGGCTTCCTGCGGGACCACCGCAGACTCAATGTCGCGCTGTCGAGGGCCCGGGACCTTCTCGTAATCGTGGGCGACGACTTTATGATGGAGAACGCGGCGCTCGGCACCGCGTCGAACCCTTTCGCCGATGTGCTGGCGCACATGCGGTCGAATCCGGAGGAGTGCCAGATCGTGGAGGCGGGACCGTGACGAACCCGCCAATTGATCGCCTGTCCCCGGTTCGCGCGCGAGCGAAGCGGAGGTTCCGGGACTACGATGTCGACTTAGCCTACCCGGTGTGCCTCCCCGTCTACGATTTGCGCATACGGATCGTGGAGTACGACACGGGCAAGCTATCGACCGCCGCACGTTTCGTCCTCATGCTAGCAAACGTGCCAGTCGAGAACGTTTCCGAGATCCGCAGGTTACTGGGACTGTGCGAGGGCGAAGTGGTCTTGGCGGCTGCAGAATTACTGTCGGCAGCGCTGATCGAGCAACAGCCGGATCAGAGCATCCGGATTACGGAACTTGGCAAGGCGGTACTGAGGGAGGCTGGGCGGACTTACCGCCCCAGAAACCGACACCCCCGGATACCGTACGATCCGCTTGTGCGTACGATCCCGACGGTGGACTTGGATGATCTCTTGGGCCGAGAGGAAGCGCGCAAGGAAGGGCTCTTCATTCCGGCGACAAAATCTAGGAAGCCGCGACTGAGCCAGATTCGGCTGGCCGAGGTCCAGGAGTACGAGGAGCAGTTTGGCAAGACTGAGCGGAAAGCCGAAATTCTGCAGGTTGTAGATATAAAGGACGCGAAGCTTCGGTATCGCAAGGATGTGATCCTGGTTAGGCTGCTGCACCGCCAGTCGCGGAGCGAACTGTTTGTGGCGTATCGCGCGCAGCAGTATCTTGAGCGGGAGTCGGAGGCCATTCAGCGCCTAGCGGCTTCCGGGTTCAAGCTGGTCCCGCAGGATGTCGGGCATGAGAACGGCTCGGCGGCACCGTGGGCGAGGTTGCGGCCAGAAGAAAGCCGGCTCGCGCAAGACATAGGGAAATTGGATGAGGCGTTCGGGAAGGCCGAGATGGCCGTGGCGGACACGGAGTCCATCCGGAGCGCGACGCAGGACGAACGGGAACGGGCGGCGCTGGATGAGGACTTGAAGGAGTCTAAGGCTGAGCGGGACGAGCTCCGGGCGAAACTGTGGGAGAAGGAACGGCAGCTCAAGGACTTGAGCGGCGGGGAGGCACGTCTGGTCAAGACGGAAGAACATCGACCGTTGCTGTTCGACGCAGCACGGACCGCAGTCTCGGAGCTTACGATCGTCTCCGCATGGGTCAATTCACGAACGCTAGACGAGGAGCTTTGCGAGGCGCTGACCGGCGCGATCGATAGAGGTGTGACGGTCCGGATTGCTTGGGGATTCGGGACGCGGGGCGAAAGGGATCGCAACAGAGTAAGGGGCGATGAGGCGCTGGCGGTTTTGAGGCGCAAGATCCCGAAAGCCCATAGGTGCCGGTTAATCGTCAAGCGAATCGAGACACATGAGAAGTTCATGATCTGCGACGAAAAGTTCTGCGTTTGGGGGAGTTTCAACTGGCTGTCCTACCGTGGCCAACGAGACGAGGGCTACCGGAGAGAGACGAGTTCGTATTCCGAGCGGCCGGGGGACGTTGGGCTGTGGAAAGCGAACGCGGAAACCCTGTTCAGATAGCGTCACTTGGGCTGGACGAAACTACGGTTAGCCCCAATACTGTTGCATTAGGGAATTCCTTGCCCCGGAGTGGCAGGACATCGGGACCTGTGGAGGTTCCCGCCATAGCCCGGACAATGGCCGTATTCGCAGGAGGCATGCACCTGTCGGACTATCTCAGCGGGAGCGTGATCGCGCTCGTGTATCCGCGCGAGGCGGTACGCGCTGCGCTGCGGTCCCACAGCCGCGACAACCGGCGACGGCGCGACCTTCCTGCGGAAGTGATGGTCTACTACGTAATTGCGATGGCTCTGTTCCGGACGGTTTCGGCGCGCGAGATCCTGCGTCACTTGGTCGACGGCCTGCAGTGGATATCGCCGGATCTTCCGGTGCGGGTGTCGGGCAAGTCGTCGAACTCGCGGGCGCGGTGCCGTCCTCAGCGCTTCGCGACAGCTGCGTGGCGCCGCTGGCGTATCCCGGCTCGGGCCAGACGATTCGGCGGCAGGATGTTCAATGAACTTCATGCAGCGAATTTAGCTCGGTCTCGAAGCCAACAGTATCCAATGTCGTTGGCACACCTTCGGAAATTGCTGCGAACGATCCGGCGCCTGGCAAGTGCATTAGGGGATCACGCAGAAATCAGGAGTGACGCACATTGGTGTTTGGTCGGATCTGTGGACGCAAGGCCATAAACGATGAACGCGCGGATGCAAGTTTGCCGAGCGTGTGGGTGGTATTGCGGGTCCATGTTCTTCACACTAGGGTCCGTTGACATTTGGGTTGCGAATCGAACTGAGCAGCACCATTTCCTGCCCCAATGACCGCCGGAACGGCGGCACAGGCAAACGAGCAGGTATCAAATGAATGCAGACAGGAGCGTGCTTACCGACGCCATGTGGGCGCGGATCGAGCACATGCTGCCCGGCAAGGCGACCGATCCCGGCGCCACTGCGGCGGACAACCGGCGGTTTCTCGAAGCCGTTCTCTGGCGGTCCCGGACGGGATCTCCCTGGCGCGA
>JAJEFO010000097.1 GCA_022820365.1 Silicimonas sp. | reverse complement strand
GCTCCTTCACTCCCAGAAATCGCGTCACCTGCCACTTATAACCCACTTGACAGGAAAGAGAAGCAAGAAGTAACTAACTAGTGCGTTACTGATCGAATCGCCACTGCAGCCTGCCTGACGGGCATGCCGTGGGGAATTTGGTCGCAAGCGAGACTGAATCAGGGCCTCATCGAGAGCTCAAAAAGAGAAAGGGAGAGGAACGTCCATGTCCTTCATCAAGAAATTCATTGAGCAGGAGACGGTATCACGCCGAAATTTCCTGCTCGCCTCGGCCTACGGCATCTCCGGAGCGACGGCGATGCGCATGTTCGGCCCTTCGCCGGTACAGGCGGCAACCTTTGCCGATCCGACCATTGCCTGGTCCTACCGCAACCGTACGAACCCTTACTGGAACGAGATCGTGTCCGGCGGCGAAGCCTTCGTCGAAAGCCTCGGCAAGCCCAAGGAATTCCTGACGCACCTGATCAACGAGGGTTCCTCGGAGAAGTCTCTGGCCGACGTCAAGGCCCTGCTGGCAAAGACCAACGGAGAACTGGCCTTGGCCATCGACACCAACGACGCGCCGAACGCACGTCCGGTGGTCGAGGCATGCGTCGAGGCGGGGGCTTATGTCTCGACGCTCTGGAACAAGACCGACGACCTGCATCCCTGGGACTTTGGCGACAACTATGTCAGTCACATGAGCTGGTCGGACGAAGGCCCTGCGGAACGCACTGCACGCATTCTGCTTGATGCCATCGGCGGCAAGGGCGGCGTCGTGCATCTTGGCGGCATCGCGTCGAACAATCCGGCGATCGAGCGTCTGAACGGCCTGAAGAACGCGCTGAAAGATTATCCTGATGTCGAGCTTCTCGACGCGCAGCCGGCTGACTGGGACACGCAGAAGGCGGCGCAGATCATGGCTTCGTTCATCACGCGCTATGGCGACGACATCACCGGAGTGCACTGCGCAAACGACACGATTGGCTACGGCGTTCTCGAGGCGCTTCGTGCCGAGGGAATGGATGTCCCGATCGTCACCTACGATGGCAACCCGCAGGCTGTCGACTTGGTCGCTGAGGGCAAGATCTTGGCAACCGTCTTCACGAACCCGCATTGGGGCGGAGGCATCACCGCGTCGCTCGCCTATCACGCTGCCGTCGGACACTTCAAGCCTTCGGACGAGCCGAACGAGCATCGCGAGTTCTACGGGCCGACGATCTTCGTTACGCCGGACGATGCACGTGAATTCAAGACGAACTACCTTGAAAACGTGCCGACCTACGACTGGCAGGACTTCTGGGGGCCGTCGAACGGCCAGATCATGTACAAGTGACAAGGTGACCAGTGGGCGCGGCCGGGCAAGCTGGCCGCGCCGCCTCGCCGACTACGCCTCGGCTTGACTCTTGACAGGAACCCGCAGCGGCTCTTCCAATGAGTGGTTCAGGCACGGAGGGCCGGACGATGACCGACATGTCCGCGCAGACGGAAGCGCTCGGCAGCTTGCTGACGAGGGACCGCATCGCGAGATGGGCTCCGCTTCTGGTGCTCGTCGCGCTGGTCTTGCTGTTTCCGTTCTTCGAATTCCTGGCCGACCTTCTGGCAGGCAAGGAACACGTCTACCTCCTCGATTCCCGGTTCTTCTCCATACGAAACGGGGCACGCATAGGCATCGCTGCCACGCCGGCGCTCATGGTGGCGGTCGGAGCAACGTTCATCATCATCATGGGCTCCATCGACCTCTCGATGGAAGGCACGGTCTCGGTCTGCGCTGTCCTCTTCGCCTTTGCGTTCCTCGGCTGGGGCGGGACCCTGGCCAGTTGGGCCTGGCTGGCAATTCCGCTGGCTCTCGTGGTTGGCGCGTTGCTGGGGTTCGTCAACGGGATGATTCATGTCCGGCTCAAGATTCCAAGCTTCATGGCGTCCCTGGCCATGGGCTTCGTGGGTACCGGTCTTGCCCTCCTTCTGACCGGTGGCGATCGCCTTCGCGTCGAGGACGAACTCTTCCGCTCGCTCCTGACCGTGCGCTGGCTGAATTTCCCGATCATGTGCTACGTGGCGCTCGCCTTTCTCTTGCTTGCCTGGTTCATTCAGTCCCACACCGCACTCGGCCGGAATTTCTATGCGGTGGGCGGCGGCGAGCAACTTGCGCAGTCCAGCGGCCTGAACGTGGCCCGCGTGCGAGTCATGGGGTTCACCTTGGCCGGCATATTCTTCGCGGTGGGCGCACTGCTGGCCGTTGGCCGCATCGGCATTGCGGAGACCGCAACAGGCAACAACTTCATGTTCGTGTCGATCACCGCGGTCGTGGTCGGTGGCACAGCGCTATGGGGCGGGATCGGTGGCGTCTGGAACACCCTCGTCGGCGTGCTGATCGTCAATGTCATCAACAACGGAATGGTCGTGATAGGGTTGCCGTCCTACGTGCAGGACGGCGTGCTCGGTGCGCTCGTGATCCTGGCGGTTGCGCTTTCGACCAACCGCAAGTCTGTCACCTTCGTCAAGTAGGAACGGCTCCATGTATGCCCTGAACACGGTAGACAAGCACTTTCCTGGCGTTCACGCGCTGAAGGCGGTCGATTTCCACGTAGGTCGAGGCGAGATCGTTGGGCTTGTTGGAGAGAACGGCGCCGGAAAGTCCACCCTGATGAAGATCATCTACGGCGCCTACCAGCCCGATGGCGGATCGATCACCATCGACGGCACGACCATGCGCTTTCAGAACCCGCGTCAGGCCATGAATCACGGGATCGGGATGGTGTTCCAGGAACAGTCGCTGATCACCAACCTGACGGTCATGGAGAACATCTTCCTGGGCTACGAGCAGCAATTCGTGAAATTCGGCATCGTCGACTGGAGAGCCATGGCGAAGGCCGCGCGCCATCAGCTGGCAAAGGTCAAGCTCGACGTCGACCCTGCGACCGTGACGTCTCAGCTTTCCTTTGCGCAACGCCAGCTGGTGGAACTGGCGAAGGTACTGACGCTCGAGGAACGGATCGATGGCGATCTGGTCATCCTGCTGGACGAGCCCACGTCAGTGCTTGCGAAGGAGGAGGTGGAGCTGCTATTCCAGCTTGTCCGCGACCTTGCCAAGCGTGCGTCCTTCATTTTCGTCAGCCACCGCATCGACGAGGTCCTGGAGCTCTCGGACCGAATTTACGTCATGAAGGACGGTGCGGTTGTCGACGTGGTGGTCAGCGACGAGGCGGACGTTGACGACATACAGCACAAGATGGTTGGCCGGGAGATCGACAAGGAGTACTACCGTGAGCAGAAGCAGGCCCCGTATGCCGCCGGCGAGGCGTTGATTCGGTTTGACAACGTGAGCGTGGACAGCCGCTACCGGGACATCTCCTTCGACCTGCATCGCGGGGAAGTCCTGTGTCTCGTCGGCACGGAAGGTTCCGGTCGCGAGGCGATCCTGCGAACGATTTTCGGGCTTGAGACTCCGACTTCCGGCGCCGTCACGATCAAGGGCGAGCAGGTCACGCGCTTCGCCGCCTCGGCCGGAGTCGCGCGGGGCGTCGGGTACGTGCCGCGCGAACGCAAGGTCGAGGGCATCGTGAACGGCATGAACGTCTACGAGAACATGACGCTCAGTCAGCTCGACAAGTATTCGGACCTGGGCGTTCTCCGCGTTGGAGACGAGAAGGAAATGGCGAAGGTCTGGGTCGACAAGCTTGCGATCAAGACGCCGGACATCCGCAAGGACTGCGGCGGCCTGTCCGGCGGCAACCAGCAGAAGGTCGTTTTGGCCAAATGGCGATCGGGCGGGTCGGACGTCATCCTTCTCGACCATCCCACGCGCGGACTGGACATTGGCGCCAAGGAGGACGTCTACGAAATGGTCCGCGAAATGAACGCCGCTGGCGTTGGCATCATTCTTGTGGCCGACACGCTGGAAGAGGCGATCGGACTTTCGCATACGATCATCGTGATCAAGGACGGCGAGTTTCAGAAGCGGTTCGACGGGACGCCAGGCGCGAAGCCATCGCTCTATGACCTCGTTCACCACATGATCTGAGGATTCGGCGCATGAACCTAGATCGCATCAAGCCGCACTTCCCTTGGCTGACCTTGCTGGCATTGGTCTGTGTTGTCGGTGCGGCAAACCCGGCGTTCTTCGATCCGCTTGGCCTCCTTTCTCTGGTGACCGACGTAGTACCGCTCTTCATCATGGCGCTTGGCATGACATTCGCGATCTACATCGGCGGCATCGACCTGTCAGCGCAGCAGGTAGCGAACATGGTGACGGTCGTGGCCACCGTCTATCTTTCCCAGTTTGGAATCGGGGTGGCCGTGATTTGCGTTCTTGCGGGCTTTTTGTTCGGGGCAATTTCAGGATTCGTGACCACCCGGCTCTATGTGCCGTCATTCGTCTCGACGCTTGCGATGGGCTTCATCGCACTTTCCGCTGCCAAGTACCTGTCCGGGCAGCGGGCGCTTTCCATGGACGTGACCGAGAGAAACACGAGCTTTGGCTGGATGTTCGACAGCACCGCCGGAGTGCCGCACCAGTTGGCCATCGCGATCGCGCTGCTGGCATTCGCGTGGTTTCTCCAGACGCGAACCAGCTTCGGGCGCGCGTTGAAAGCCGTCGGTTCGGGGGAACTCGCGGCCGTTGCTTCGGGGCTGAACGTCGATCGCGTGAAGATTCTTGCCTTCGCGATTTCCGGGGCCTTTGCGGGGATCGCGGGCCTGGTGTTCTCGGTCAAGCTCTCGGGCGGCGACGCGAACCTGGCAAACGGCTTCCTGCTGCTGGCAATCGTGGCCGTGCTCGTCGGTGGCACGCCCCTAACGGGCGGGGTTGGCGGCGTGATCAACACGGCCATCGGCACGCTGATCGTCATGGTGATCCGCGCAGCCATGGTCTATCTCGAAATCAGCGCAACGCAGCAGCAGATGGTATTCGGCGTCGTTCTGATCGTCGCGATCGCGCTGACCATTGATCGCAGCAAACTGAGCGGAGTCGTCAAATGACGGCCTCAATGCGTGCAGCGGTGCTCGTCGAGCCGGGACGGTTCGAGCTGCGCGAGGTCGCGCGGCCCGAGCCCGGACCGGGCGAGGCGCTGATCCGCATTGCGCGCACGGGCATCTGTGGCACGGACATGCACATCTTTCACGGGGCCTACGCGTCCGAGAGCCTGCCGATGGTGCCTGGTCATGAATTCACCGGCCATGTCGCGGCGCTCGGGCCGAATGTCGAAGATGTCGAGGAAGGCCAGCCCGTTGTCGTCGACATGAACATTGGCTGCACGCGCTGCTACTGGTGTCGCCGGAACGAGATCCTGAATTGCCCGAAGATGCAGCAGATCGGCATCACCATCGACGGCGCCTTTGCGGAATTTCTCTCGGTGCCCGCGCGGCTGGTCATTCCCGCACCAGAGCATGTGTTGCCCGAGATCCTTGCGCTGACGGAGCCGCTTGCCTGCGTCGTGCGCGCCGCCCGCAAGTCGAAGGTCACCTTTGGCCAGTCGGTTGCCGTCATAGGTGCCGGGCCCATCGGCAACCTGCATGTCCAGCTCATGCGCACGATCGGCGCCGTCCCGATCATCGTATCGGACGTCAGTCCCGAGCGCGTGCAGATGGCGCTCGATGCTGGAGCCGACGTCGGCGTCAGTGATCCGGCGAAACTGAAGGCGGCCGTGATGGACGCCACCGACGAGCGCGGCACGGACATCGTGATAGAAAGCGTCGGCAGTCCTGCGCTCTACGCAGAGGCACAAGAACTCGTGCGCAAGGGCGGCCATCTTATGGTCTTCGGACTGACCGAACCGGGCGAGTCCCTCAACTTGGACATCCTGACGACGATTCTTGAGGAGAATTCGGTACGAGGCTCGGTTGCTGGCATGGGCGAGGACATGCATGACGCGCTGACACTGCTCACCCATGGCCGGATCAAGACGACGCCCTTCACGGGTGCGGCCTATCCGCTCGACGAAATCCAGACGGCATTCGACAGCTTCGCCGATCGGCCGCAGGATTTGAAGACCCAGATCGTGATGTAGAGCACCAAAGGAAACCACATGAAGACAGAAGCGTACAGTTCCAGGCCCGAGGGCCGCATTCCCAACAGCCGCTTTCCGCTGCTGGTGCATCGAGACGCCATCCCGGGGGGGCGGGTCGACGTGATCAAGACGCGGTTCCGCGAGAACGGATGGTCGAACAACTGGGAGTATCCCGGTATCTACAGATACGCCCATTTCCATTCGACGAGCCACGAGTGCCTGGGGTGTGCACAGGGATGGATTGAGTTTTCGCTTTCCGTCGAGGGCTGGACGCGCGTGAAGCTCGACATCGGCGACGTCATCGTGATGCCGGCCGGAGTGAGTCATGAGATGGTGGACTGTTCCGAGGACGTCTTGATGGTGGGCGGCTATCCCGATGGGCGCGACTGGGACAACATCCAGGAGAAGTTCCTGACGGAAGAAATGTTTCGGCAAGCGGCAAAGCGGATCATGATGCTGCCAATTCCGACGAGGGATCCGGTGGCTGGCGAGGCGCTGCAACAGTGGCTTGACGCGCCGTCTTCGGTCGAGGGCGGCTGGAACGACTTCCGCGACGGGCTGGACGCTTCGTCGTAGGAGGGCAGGGCTTTATGCGTCGACGGCCACTCCATTCCGAATTGCGTAGGAGCCTGTGCATTGCAGACGCCACCCTGGGACCGAATTCGTCTTCCATTGCCGGCAATGGTAACTGTCGCGCACGGAACATGTCTTGCAGGGCGGGGATCTTGTCCGGGGACCAAGGGGTTGGATAGATGGCGGAAACTGGCTTCGATTATGTAATCGTCGGCGGCGGGTCGGCGGGCTGCGTTCTGGCGAGCAGGCTGAGCGAGGACCCGGGGGTGCGGGTTCTCCTCCTCGAGGCAGGTGGCAGGGACCAGCATCCGCTCATTCACATGCCGGTCGGCTTTGCGAAGATGACGGACGGACCCCATACCTGGGGCTTCGCGACGGCCCCGCAGAAACATGCAAATAACCGTGAAATCGCCTACGCACAGGCGCGGGTGATCGGTGGCGGATCGTCCATCAATGCGCAGGTCTTCACCCGCGGCAACCCGGTGGATTACAACCGTTGGGCAGATCAGGAAGGTTGCGATGGCTGGGCGTTCAAGGACATACAGAAGTATTTCCTCCGCTCGGAAGGCAATGCCATTCTTTCGGGCGACTGGCACGGGACTGACGGTCCGCTCGCGGTCTCGAACATCCCCGATCCGCAACCGATGACGCGCGCATTCGTGCAGTCGTGCCAGGAATTCGGCATTCCGTACAACCCGGACTTCAACGGTCAGGTGCAGGCCGGCTGTGGCGTTTACCAGACCACGTCCAGACAGGGTCGACGCTGCTCCGCTGCCGTGGGTTATCTGAGGCCGGTCTTGGACCGGCCGAACCTGACTGTAGAGACCGGTTGCCTCGTCGAGCGAATCACGTTCGAGGGCACGCGCGCCATCGGTGTCGCGTATTTCAGCGGTCGCGAACGCAAGTCGGTTCGGGCGGAGATCGAGATCCTGGTGACCTCCGGGGCAATCGGGACTCCGAAGATCATGATGCTGTCAGGCGTCGGGCCTGCCGCACACCTGCGTGAGCACGGCATCGAAGTCGTGCACGACCTGCCGGGTGTCGGTGAAAACCTGAACGATCACTTCGGCATCGACATCGTGGCCGAGTTGAACGGGCACTACAGCCTGGACAAGTACCACAAGGCGCATTGGGCGCTTTGGGCGGGCATGGAATACCTCCTGTTCCGCTCGGGTCCGATCACGTCCAACGTGGTCGAGGGCGGTGCGTTCTGGTTTGCCGATGCAGGCAAGCCGGTGCCCGACCTGCAGTTCCACTTCCTTGCGGGTGCCGGAGCCGAGGCCGGCGTCCCAAGCGTGCCGAAAGGCTCGTCGGGCATCACGCTCAATTCATATACGGTCAGGCCAAAGAGCCGCGGTACTGTGCGGCTGCGCTCCGCCGACCCGTCGTCACCGCCTGTCGTGGATCCGAATTTCCTGGCCGAGCCGGACGATCTCAGGACAAGCGTCAAAGGCGTGAAGATCAGTCGCGAAATATTCTCGCAGCCCTCTCTGCAAAAGCACATCAGGACAATCAGGTATCCCGATGATGGCGTGAAGACACAGGCGGACTACGAGGCTTACGCACGGCAGTACGGGCGCACCTCCTACCATCCGACCTGCACGTGCAAGATGGGAAACGACGAGATGTCTGTAGTCGATCCGCAATGCCGGGTTCGCGGCCTGGACGGGATACGCATCTGTGACAGCTCGATCATGCCGAGCCTTGTGGGCTCGAACACGAATGCACCGACGATCATGATTGCCGAGAAGGCAAGCGACATGATCCGGGGCAATCATTGATCAAAAAGTTGACCCTGAAACCTGCTTCGGACGAGACACGTCTTCGCTGGAGCGAGCATGCAAGCGCCGCGTGGAATCGATTGGTGCTTCCCACGCACGGGAAGCGCCCAACCGATGAAGGTTGGGCGCACATGTCCTGAGAAGCGGACTTTTGCGTGGAACTACGCTAGGGACGCGGATCGGCTTTCGCCCCGCTCGGCCTTTCGGTCGCCCAACGTCGCCATG
>JAJEFO010000114.1 GCA_022820365.1 Silicimonas sp. | reverse complement strand
CCAATGATGAGCACTCCGATCAGGAGAAACGTCCATTGCGGATCGGCGCCGGCCATGCGCAGGCCGAGCTCGAACACGCCGACGATGAGCGCTCCGAAGAGGGCGCCCAGAATGGAGCCACGGCCTCCGAAAAGCGAGATGCCGCCGATCACCACGGCGGTGATCGCCTGTATGTTGCCGATGACTCCGGTGGTGGCCGACGGCGAGACCGAGCCGAAACGCCCGATCATGACCCAGCCTGCGAACGCGCAGATCAGGCCTGCCAGCATGTAGACCGAAATGAGCGTGCGGTGCCTGTTCACGCCGGCGAGCTCCGCCGCCTCCGGGTCATCTCCGACAGCGTAGACGTGCCGTCCCCAAGGGGTGGACCTGAGCGCGTAGGCCAACGCAAATGCAATGATCAGCATGGAGATCACTCCAAGCGTAAACGTCGCCCCGTGCAAGGTGTACTTGGTGCCGAGAAACTGAAGGAGCGGCGCTTGGGCCTCGATGTCTTGGCTGCGGATCGTCTCGTTCGCGGAGTACAGGTAGTTCGCCGCAAGCACAATCTGCCACATTCCCAACGTAACGATGAAGGGCGGCAGCTTGACCCGGCTGACAAGCCAGCCAGAGGCGGCACCGATCGCAGTGCCGAACGCGAGACCGATAGCGATCGACACTGCTGGCGGGATTCCATAGCGGAACGTGAACTGCCCCATGATGACCGAGCAGAGCACCGCGATGGCGCCGACGCTGAGGTCGATGCCCGCCGTCAGGATGATCAGCGTCTGCGCGGCGGCCAGCACGCCCACGATCTGGACCTGCTGCAGGATGAGCGTCAACGTGAAGGCCTTGAAGAACCGGAACGAACCGTTCGAAACCTCTTCGGGCGAAGCGATGCCCAGACTCACGCTGATCGCGCCCCAGTCGATGTAGATGCCCAGGCTCAGCGTGGACAGCGCAAGGACGATCAACGGCACCAGGGACGGATTGGTGTGCAGGAGGTGCTGAAGCCACGGGATGAATCCTGAACGGTGATCGTCGAATTCAACGACGCTCTGGCTTGCCTGCTCAAGCGCCGATTCGAATTCCTGCCCTTTCGACGAGGTTTCGGCCATTTCGTTCCCCTCAGGATGGCGGGTGCCAACATGCGCTCCGCGAGCGCCAGTTTAGGCGGGCCTCAGGGTGTCCGTCCAGACAAGTAAAGGGGCGGAATGCGCCCGCCCCTTCAAGTTTCGCCTGCGGGCTTCAGCCCCAGCAGAGTGCGGTACCCTCGGCGGTATCGATCGAGTCCACGCCTTCGACCGGCATGTCGGTCACCAGCGCCACGCCGGTGTCAAAGAAGTCCTTGCCCGGCGTGGTCCCGGGCTTCTCGCCGCTGTCGGCCCACTTCTTGACTGCCTCGACGCCTAGCGACGCCATCAGCAGCGGATACTGCTGCGACGTGGCGCCAATCACGCCGTCTTTGACGTTCTGGACGCCTGGGCAACCGCCGTCGACCGAAACGATGAGGACATCGTTCTCGCGACCGATGGCCTTCAGGGCCTCGTAGGCACCGGCCGCCGCCGGCTCGTTGATCGTGTAGACGACGTTTATGCTTGAGTCCTTCGCCAGGAGATTTTCCATCGCCCGGCGACCGCCTTCTTCGTTGCCTGCCGTGACATCGTTGCCGACTATGCGCGGGTCCGTCTCGTCGCCCCACTTGTTCGGGTCGCCAAGGTCAATGCCAAAGCCCTGCAAGAAGCCCTGGTCTCGCAGCACGCCGACCGTCGGCTGGCTGATGGCAATGTCCAGCATTGCGATCCTGGCACTGGCTGCATCCGCTCCGAGCGTGGCGGCCGCCCACTTGCCGATGAGTTCGCCGGCCAGGAAATTGTCGGTAGCGAAGGTGGCGTCAGCCGCATCGATCGGATCAAGCGGGGTGTCGAGAGCGATCACCACGAGCCCAGCGTCGCGCGCCTGCTTGACCGCGGGCACGATCGACGCCGTGTCGGATGCAGTCAGGAGTATGCCCTTTGCGCCGTCGGCTATGCAGGTCTCGATGGCCTGGACCTGGGTTTCATTGTCGCCGTCGACCTTCCCGGCAAAGGCTTTCAGGGTCATGCCCAGTTCTTCCGCCTTGGCGGTCGCACCTTCCTTCATCTTGACGAAGAAGGGGTTGGTGTCAGTCTTGGTGATCAGGCAGACGGTCGTGCTTGCCATGGCGCTTCCCGCCACGGCCGTCACGGCAATCGCCGATGCACCGATGAGATGTATGAGTTTCAAGATCGATTCCTCCCTTGAACGAGTGATCAAGGCCGCACGGAAACGCGGCACGCCGGAAGGAATCACATGATTCGTTCTGCTTGTCAATAAATAAATCACAGTGATTTACTTTTCAATTTGACTCGCCCCCGCCACTCGCTCAACCTGAGGTCCGGAGGTGCAGCTTGGAACTCGCAACCACAGACAAGTCCGCTACGAGCGTGAATGTTTCCGGTCTTCTCGGAACGAACCAGAGCGACATGCGGGACAGGAATGAAAGGCTGGTTCTCTCGCTCCTGCGCCGACGCGGCGCCCTTGCGAGAGCAGAAATCGCGCGCGTTACCGGCCTGTCCGCCCAAACCGTGTCCGTGATCACGCGCAAACTCGAAAACGAGGGATTGCTGCTCCGCGAACAGCCTGTGAGAGGAAAGGTTGGCCAGCCCTCGGTTCCGATGGCGCTGAGCCCGGACGGGGCGCTCTTCTTCGGCCTGAAGGTCGGGCGGCGCAGCATTGATCTCGTGCTGGTCGACTTTCTCGGCCACATCCTTTCTCGCGAGCACGTCACGTATCGCTTTCCCGCTCCGGACGCCACGCTTCAATTCGTCAAGGATGCCGCCGAGAGACTCTCCGGCCAGCTTGAGGCCGAGCAGAGGGCGCGCATCGCCGGCCTCGGCATCGCGATGCCGTTCTTCATATGGGAATGGGGCGCGATTCTTGGCACGTCTGCCGAAGACATGGAAGCGTGGCGCGACTTCGACCTGCAGGCCGAAGTCGCGGCATTGTTCGACTTTCCGGTCATCCTGCAGAACGACGCCACCTGTGCCTGCGGCGCAGAACTGGTCTTCGGCGCCCAGGATGCGCCACATGATTTCCTGTATTTCTACATGGGTTACTTCGTCGGAGGCGGTGTCGTCCTGCACGGCCGGCTGTTCACCGGGTCGACAGGCAACGCGGGCGCACTTGGACCAATGCCGGTTCCAGACCCGAACGGAGGAACGCGCCAGCTCATTGACGTCGCCTCCCTTGCCGGCCTGGAACGGATGGTGGTCGATGCAGGAGGCGAGGCGAAAGCGCTTTGGGAGAGCGCAACGGACTGGCGCGTGCCACCCGAGCTGATCGATGCATGGACAGGAACTGCTGCGCCTGCAATCGCGCACGCGATAGTTGCTTCCGTTTCCGTCATGGACATCGAGCACGTGCTGATCGACGGCTGGCTGCCTGAGCGGGTCCGGGAAAATCTGGTTGCCGGCGTTCAAGCCGAACTGAGCCGCATGAACCTGTCCGGACTGCCGCATCCAGCGGTCATGTCCGGAACGGTCGGGGCGGATGCAAGGACTCTCGGGGCGGCAAGCCTGCCGCTATCGCAAAGATACCTCGTGGACACGGGGCCAATGAATGCGCCGGGTTGATGCGCGTGCGCTTCGGGTGCATCAAGGCACGGAACTGCAACCGGAGGCGCCCGTGGCCAATCATCTCTACCAGCGCGACCTGCCCGACGGCCTCGATCTCGGCCAGTGCGTGGCCATCGATTGCGAAACCATGGGCCTCAATCCGCGCCGCGACCGGCTTTGTCTCGTGCAGATGTCATCCGGTGACGGCGACACGCATCTTGTCCAGATCGAATTGGGCCAGGAATCGGCTCCGAATCTTGAGCGCCTGCTGACCGACCCGAGCGTACTGAAGCTCTTCCACTTCGGACGCTTCGACATCGCGGCACTCTTCCACCGCTTCGGCACGCTTGCGGCGCCGGTCTACTGCACCAAGATCGCCTCAAAGCTCGTCCGCACCTACACGGTGCGGCATGGCTTGAAACACCTGGTCAGCGAGCTTCTGGGCGTCGACATCTCGAAGTTCCAGCAGATGAGCGACTGGGGTGCGGGCACGTTGACGGAAGCGCAGCTTGAGTACGCAGCCGCAGACGTGATTTACCTGCACCGCCTCAAGGAAGAACTGGACGAGCGCCTTGCGCGGGAGGGCCGAACGGACCTCGCGCAGGCGGCCTTTGACTTCCTGCCGACCCGTGCCCGCCTTGACCTTGCCGGCTGGCCAGAAGTTGACATTTTCGCCCACTAGCCCAATTGTCCTATGTGACGGACATGGCTGCAGCCGACAAATATTCGCGCCTGGTGTTCAGGATGAAGCTCGCCCTGCCGCTTGTGGCGCTGGCAATACTGTCGACGCTCTTCTTCGTGGCTGAAACCCTCGATCCCGACGCTGCAATTCCGTATGCCGAAGTCGACGTTGCACGCATCCTCGAAGAACAGGGCATCTCGAACCCGTCGATTGGCGGCGTGACGGAAGACGGAGTGGCCATTTCGCTTGCCGCGCACAAGATTCGGGCGGACTCGTCCCGGATCATGCTCACGGGAGAGACGCTGACCGCAGTGCTGAACATGCCGGACGGCAGCCGCATCGACATCGCGAGCCCGTCCGGCACCGTCGACTCCAAGACACAGGAAGTCACCCTCGACGGAGGCGTGCGGCTGGAGAGCACCAACGGGTATGTCGTCACAACTGACCGGCTGGTGACGTCACTGCGCGATGCCAGCGCAGCGTCCGAAGGCAAGATCGTGGCCACGGGGCCGGCCGGAGAAATTTCCGCCGGGTCCATGGTGCTTGTCCGGCTTGAATCCGCCGACGGACATCAACTTGTTTTCCAAGACGGAGTTAGGCTGGTATACCAACCCTGAATCCAAGGATGGCGTTCCGTGACCCTGCGAATTGCGCTTATCTCAATACTGGCCATTTTGGCACATGCTGCCTCATCGCAGATTGCAGGCATCAATCTTGGTTCTGCCGCATTTGACAGGACTCAGCCCGTCGAGGTCACGGCCGACACGCTGTCGCTGGACCAGGAAAGCGGATCCGCCGTGTTCGACGGCAACGTCCTGGTCGTGCAGGACACTCTTCGGCTTTCGGCGGGCCGCGTGCTGATCGAATACAGCGACGATGGCGGCGGGGCCAGCGGCATCGCGCGACTGCTTGCTTCAGGAGGCGTGACATTCGTCACGGGTGGTGAGGCGGTCGAGGCCCGCGAAGCTGCCTATACCGTCGAGAGTGCCGAAGTGCAGTTCACCGGCGACGTCCTTTTGACGCAGGGACGAAACTCGATTTCCGGAGACAAATTGACGATCAACCTCGAAACCGGCTCGGGTCGGATGGAAGGTCGCGTCCGCACCATTCTCAACCGGCAAGGCGGAAACTGATGACGGTTCTGACAGTCGCCTCGGAAACCGAGCAGGGCCTCGAAGTCAGAAACCTGAGGAAGTCCTTCCGCAAGAGACCGATCATCCGCGACGTCAGCCTCGACTTGCAGCGGGGCGAAGTCGTGGCGCTCCTCGGGCCCAACGGGTCCGGCAAGACCACATGCTTCTACACGATCGCCGGGCTGGTGATGCCGGATGGCGGACAGGTGCAGGTCGACGGGCGCGACGTCACCAACTACCCAATGTACCGTCGCGCAAGGCTTGGCATCGGCTACCTTCCGCAGGAACGCTCGATCTTCCAGGGGCTCAATGTCGAGGACAACATCCTGGCGATTCTCGAGATCGTCGAAACGGACAGGTCCAAGCGGCGCGAAAGACTCGAGGAGCTGCTGAACGAATTCTCGATCGCGCACTTGCGCCGCACGCCGTCAGTCGCATTGTCGGGGGGAGAACGCAGGCGCTGCGAAATCGCTCGCAGCCTTGCGGCCGATCCGAGATACCTGCTGCTTGACGAGCCCTTTCCAGGCATCGACCCGATCGCCGTCGGCGACATCCGCGAGCTGGTGATCGAACTCAAGGACCGAGGAATCGGCGTCTTGATCACCGACCACAACGTGCGTGAGACGCTCCAGATCGTCGACCGGGCCTACATCCTCCACAATGGTACCGTGTTGATGAGCGGCAGCGCGGACGAAGTCGTCGTTGACGAAAAGGTCCGCCGCATCTTCCTGGGCCAGGAGTTTCGGATGGCATGAATGGAGGTGCGGCTGACAGCGACGGCGCGGTCGACACCAGCTGGAATCGATGGCAAATGCTGTCCGGCGTGAATCCCTGTGTCCGCTGGCCCCCTGCATCTTCAATGTCGTCGGGTCGCTTCACATATACATACAAGGTATCGTCCAAGGCTCTCGCCGCCTGACGGGTGGCAGGCCGTATCGTTTCGGGAGAAGTCCATGCAGTATCAAGTCACCGGCAAGAAGATCGACATCGGCGAAGCGTTTCGAGAGCATATCACGGCTTCCCTCGACGAAGTCGCCGGCAAGTATGCCGGGAGGCCGACCGACGCGAACGTCGTATTCTCGAAGAGCGGCCACGAATTCGTCTGCGAAATCGTGATCCATCTTTCGACCGGACTCACCGTTCAGGCCCGAGGCCATGACCACGAGATATATGCCGCTTTCGAACGGAGCCGCGACAAGGCCGAAAAGCAGCTCCGGCGGTACAAGCGACGCCTGAAGGATCATCGCCGTGAACGACCTGTTGAACTTCAAGACGCGTCAGCCTATATCCTCGCGTCGTCCGACGGACACGACGAATCGGAACCCGACACGCTTCAGCCGATCATCATCGCAGAGATGGAAACGAAGATTCCTTTGCTGTCAGTCGGGGAAGCGGTGATGCAGATGGAGCTCGCGGGTGCTCCGGTGCTTGTATTTCGCAATGAACTGCGGGGAACCGGAGTCAATGTCGTGTATCGTCGGGATGACGGGAACATTGGCTGGATCGACCCCAGCTAGGTCAGTGAGGCCAATCGCTGCCAAGGGACAGGATTGAATGAACGTAGCAAAGATTCTCCGCCCGGATGCGGTCAGGCACCTTGCCTCGCTCAGCAGCAAGAAGCGGCTGTTTCACGAGATTGGGGATCTGGCAGAAATCGCCTACGGCCTCAATCCGGCTGACGTGGCGTCAGCGCTTCAGGAACGCGAGGCACTGGGTCCGACCGGAGTAGGGCATGGGGTTGCTTTGCCGCATGCCCGCCTGGCCGACCTGACAAACGTTTGCGGACTCTTCGTTCAGATTGAGCGCCCCCTCGAATTCGAGGCAGTCGACAAGCAGCCTGTCGATCTGGTCTTCGCGCTTCTGGCGCCCGAGGATGCAGGCGTTGAGCACTTGAAGGCGCTGGCAGTCGTGTCGCGCTCCATGCGTGACGTCGATCTTTGCACCAAGCTTCGCGCCAATACGGATTCGGCCACGTTGCACACCCTTCTTGCCGAACAGCCGCGCGAAAAGGCCGCCTGAGCCGCAAGACGATTCTGTCCCGGTCGCTCCGCCGGGGCCAGTTCGAGCCATTCCCTAGAATCCAGCTGCGCGACCCGGTCGCAGGAATTCGCTGCTTCGCCGACCGAGCGATTTGCATGGCCGGCTCGGTCTGCCGAATCACTCGGCGGCGAGGATCACTCCGGGCGAATGAGCCAGGAAGAACGGGTTTCGAAAGGACGGCTTGCCATACGCGAGCGGTTCGTGCGTCTCCTTCCAGACCACCTTCCCCCCGGCAGCGGCCAAAACGGCATGGCCGGCGGCCGTGTCCCACTCCATCGTCGGGCCAAGACGTGGGTAGAAGTCCGCCTCTCCTGTCGCCACAAGGCAAAACTTGAGCGACGAACCGGCGCTCACCAGATCTGCCACCTCATATTTCGCGATGTAGTCGTCCGTTGCCTGGTCCCTGTGCGACTTCGATGCCACCACGCGCAACGCCGCATTGTCCGGTTCGACGACCCTGATCTGTCGCGTGTCGCCAGGCCTGTCCGCGCCCAGATCGCCCGTTTCCTCGATCGCCCCGCCTTCCGGCAAGGTCAGGAACAGCCGCCTCTTCGCCGGCGCATAGACAACGCCCAACACAGGGCAGCCGTCTTCGACCAGTGCGATGTTCACCGTGAAGTCGCCCCTGCGCTGGACGAATTCCTTGGTGCCGTCCAGCGGATCAACGATCAGGAACGTCCTGGCCGACAGATCATGGGTCGCGGATTGTTCCTCGGTTACCAGGGGCAAACCCGGGAATCCGGCCGTCAGCCCTGCCGCTATCAGCCTGTCGGCAGCCTCGTCCGCCTCCGTCACCGGGGACGAGTCCTGCTTTTTCCTGATCACGAGATCGTCGCGACGGTAGGTCTCCATGATGGCCTCGCCGCCTTGAATCGCCAAGCGGCGCATGGTCGACACCAAAATGTCTCTATCAGCATTCACTGCGGATTCCTTCGCATGCCCTGTCGATACGCTTCGTCAGGGGACTCTTATGAGCCCCACTCAGTCAAGCCCTTTTTCCCGTCCCCCTTCAAATCCATATCGAAAGGGTTGTTGTTGCTGTCCTGTGGGCTCGTGGGCCGGCCCGAAGGGCTCGTTCACAAATCCACAGGACCAGCCCGGATCGC
>JAJEFO010000108.1 GCA_022820365.1 Silicimonas sp. | reverse complement strand
ACGGAAGTCAACACGCGGAATGCAAATGGGGGCTGTTTCGGTCCATCCCTGACGGAGATTGGCAGGATCGGAAAGAGCGCAAGAGCATGAAAATAAGGAACAAGCACGCGAATGCGCCGTCACGCGACGACTGGAGTGGACATTGTTTACCTGATTGCGGAATAAATCAAGTGGCCACGAAGTCCTGAACCATTGCATACGTGATGTGCCGGGTCTCGAGATTCAGCACCGCGTCCCGCAGCCGAAACTCGGGCGCATGCTCGCGGAAGTAGCTCCGCAGTCCGTTCTCACGCAATTGATGCGCTTGCCAGAGATTGCCGCCGACCAGAACCGCGATGGTTCCTGGCTCGTGGATGATATTGGCCAGCATCCAGGCCGCTTGCCGTCCGGCACGGTAGTTGGCGAGACAGGTGAATTTGCGACGCACGCCTGGCACAAAATCGTTCAGCATTGCAAAGACCGGAGTTCCCGCAGACGCCAGCGCCTCCGCTGCGCGCCCGACCAGCGGGTGGTTGACCGCCGAGGTCCCGACGACTTCCGCCGTGCCAGTCATTTCGCCCAGCAGGTCCGCGTATTCCGCAGGATCCTGAGTTTCGGCATAGCGGATGATCACTGTACCGCGCAGGTCGTGGGTGCTCTCGATCTCGGCCCGGAGTGCGTTCGACAGGTCGCGATAGAACTCCTGGTTCTTCTTGGGCAGCACGAATCCGAACGTGGCACGCGGGGCGTCGCGGTCCAACCTGTACCGGATTACCGGCGTGGCGTGATAACCAAGCGAGGCGGCCGCTTCGCATCGATGGCAAGGTTGTGCTTGCAGCCGTGGAAATCGAACAACCCTGACAAGATGTCGGCTTTTTTTTGCACCTGCATGTCCGCGACTCTGATTTTTGCACCCCTTTCACCAATCTTTCCAAGGTGATCGGCGCGTATGGCTCTTGGTGCAGAAGTGCAGAAGTCAGGAATAGACCGGCGTGTCCGCAGTGCGACGTGTCCCGGCGGACACGCTGGCAGAGGCGGCTGCGCTTTGTGTTGGCAGAACCATGACGATGAGCGGCCGACCCTGCTGCTCACCAACCAGATGAAGACTTCCGCGAGCCAGTTCGTCGACCGCTACGTCCGGCGGATGGCAAGCGATCTCGAATTTCAACGCACTCTTACGACCAGCGGCCTGTGCCAGCTGCTGGCCGTTCGCGTCGGATTAGGCAAGCGAAACGCGAGGTCGCGCATACTGTCCCGAACCTTCGTCAAGACACCGGCCGACATCACGATCGCAAATGACGGCATCGATGTCCGGATCGGGCGAAGGGCGAACATCCCATTTCTCCTCACTGCCGCCTGCGACGAAGCCGACATCGCCGTGCCTTGGCTCAGGAATCGTCGGTTGCGGATCAGCTTCCCGTGAGCGGAGGCTGCGGGAATCCGGGGTTTGCATCAATTGTGGCCGCTGGGAATCGAGGCTTTGGACTAAGATCCGGTAGCGCTGGAATCCGAAACTTTCTTGATAGCATTGCCATCATTGATTACATTGCGACATGCACAGGAGGGATCCATGGCCAGCATCACTATCCGCAATCTTGACGACCGCCTCAAAACACGTCTGCGCATCCGTGCGGCCGAGCATGGCCGCTCCATGGAAGAGGAAGTGCGGCAAATCCTGCGGCTGGTCATCGGCGTCCCGGCGGAAAACAGAAATCTTGGCGAGGTCATCCATCGACGGTTTGCCGCCATAGGAGGCGTTGAGCTTGACCTGCCGGATCGGGAACCAATGCCTGAGCCGCCAAGCTTCGACTGAGACCATGATCCTGATCGACACCAATGTCGTCTCGGAACTGATGCGGTCGATGCCAGCTCCTGCCGTACTGGACTGGTTCGGGCGTCAGGATGCAGCCGATCTTCACTTGAGCGCGGTTGGAGAAGCCGAATTGCGGCGTGGAGCCTTGATTCTTCCGGCGGGTCGGCGCCGTGACAGGTTGATTGCAGAGATCGACGCTTTGGTTTGGGATGATTTCGGACACCGTGTATTGCCGTTCGACAGCGCCGCCGCTCAGGGGTTTGCAGCGATCTTCGCTGATCGGCGGGCCGCCGGTCGGGCGATCAGTTTCCCTGACTGTCAGATTGCTGCCATTGCCCGGTGCCACGGGGCCGCCATTGCCACGCGCAACCGGAGGGATTTCGAGGGATGTGGAATCAAGATTGTCGACCCGTGGATGTCTCGATGAACGACGTCGAGACTGAAGAAGCCGTTTCTGCGCTTGCCGATGCGCCTTTCGACGTGAATGAGTTTCCCTATGCACTCCTTGATGCCTTCGGCAACATTCATGTCAAGATTTGCGCACCCGCCAAGGTTGCGGAGGCATTCGCAGTTCTCCGCGAAAGCCCAGCCAGCGCGCGCGCCAAGGTGAAGTTCAGTCTCGCAACGGATGGTCGGGAGATCTAGGCCTAAGCGATTGTGAATCCATCGCATTTCCGCCATCTGCACCGTCTGAACCAGTCGCGAATCAAGGCATGACAAGATAGGGCTCATAGGAAGTCCCAACGCAATCTTGCCACCGGCGGAAGATATCATCATTGACATGAAGCGAAGACACGATTGCGGCGAAGATCGCCAGGTGTTCCTGACAAAAAACCTTCAGAACACCGCCGATCGACAGACTGTCGAAGCCTCAATCCAATCTCGCGAGATTTCGGAGAGATGGGCACCGGACGAATGCACGACCTGCTTGTGGAGGCCGCAGGCCAGAGACTCGAACCCTCTCGGGTGCGCCCATTTCGCGCTGAATGGAGGGAAACTTGCACTCACAGCTACCGGCCCACAGGGAAATCGGGAAGCTGCGGGCAAAGCGAAGGCCTTGCGGCACCGTTTCTTTCGCTCTCATGCTCATGCAATTGGACACGGACATGCAACGCGAGCCGCTCAATCCTGCAGCGATCTCACGTCCAGTTCGCCTTCCGCCCTTGACGCCATTGCTTGCGCGGCAGCATGAATCGCTGCGGCGGTCGTGAAATAGGGAATCCTGTCCATGAGCGTCACGTTTCTCATCGAGCGCGAGTCCTCGATGGCCTGTGCTCCCTCGGTCGTGTTCATGACCAGTGCCACCTCGCCATCCTTCATCACGTCAATGATGGTGCGACCTCCCTCGTAGACCTTGTTCACGATGTCTGAAGGAATGCCGTTGTCCGTCAGGAATTCTGCGGTACCACGAGTGGCGAGGATTTTCAGTCCAAGTTTGTTCAGCGTCCGTGCCGTTTCGACCAGTTCCTCCGTCTTGTCGGCATTCTTGATGGAAAAGAAAACGGTCCCTTCTTCCGGAAGCGTGGCGCCAGCGCCAAGTTGTGCCTTGAGAAACGCACGCGCAAAGCTCCTGTCCCATCCCATGACCTCCCCGGTCGAACGCATTTCGGGACCGAGAAGCGTGTCGACGCCCGGGAAGCGCGCGAAAGGGAGCACGGCCTCCTTGACCGAATACCACGGTGTGCGAAACTCCTTGAGTGTCATGGGATCCGCTTTGGCGTCGCCGTCGGCGGCCTGCCTGGGGAAATCCGAGAGTTTCTCTCCAGCCATCACGCGAGCCGCTATCGAGGCAACGGCGCTGTCTACCGCCTTGGCCACGAATGGCACGGTACGCGAGGCGCGCGGGTTGACCTCTATGAGGTAGATGTCTTCGCCCTTGATCGCGAACTGCACGTTCATCAGCCCGACAACCTCCAGCTCCCGGGCCAATGCCTCGGTCTGGTTGACGAGTGCGTCGATGATTTCAGGCGGAAGCGAATGTGGAGGAAGCGAGCATGCGCTGTCGCCGGAATGGACCCCGGCCTCTTCGATGTGCTCCATGATGCCTGAGACATGCACGTCCTTGCCGTCGCAGATTGCATCCACATCCACCTCGGTTGCGCCGTCGAGATAGCTGTCGAGGAGGACCGGGCTTTCGCCCGAGACGACGACGGCTTCGCGGATGTATCGCTCGAGCTGGCTGACATCGCGGACAATCTGCATCGCGCGACCGCCAAGCACGTAGGATGGCCGGATCACCAGTGGATAGCCGATGTCGCCGGCGACAGAGAGCGCCTCCGCGCCGGAATGCGCTATGCCGTTCCTGGGCTGCCTCAGGTTCAGTCTGTTGACGAGTTCCTGAAAGCGTTCCCGGTCCTCGGCCAGGTCAATCGCGTCTGGTGACGTCCCGAGTATGGGAATGTTTGCTTCATCCAGCGCATTGGCGAGCTTCAAGGGAGTCTGGCCGCCGAATTGCACGATCACGCCGAGGAGCGTGCCACGTTCCTGCTCGACCCGAAGGATCTCCATGACATGCTCGAATGTCAGCGGCTCGAAATACAGCCGGTCCGAAGTGTCGTAGTCAGTGGAGACGGTTTCCGGGTTGCAGTTGACCATTATCGTCTCAAAGCCCGCTGCGGAGAGCGCGAAACAGGCGTGGCAGCAGCAATAGTCGAACTCGATTCCCTGGCCGATGCGGTTGGGACCGCCGCCGAGAATGACCACCTTGCGCCGCTCGGTGGGATTCGCCTCGCATTCGGCCTCACCCATGGCGGGCTCTTCGTAAGTCGAGTACATGTAGGGCGTATGCGCCTCGAATTCCGCCGCGCAGGTGTCGATTCGCTTGAACACCGCGTTGACACCCAGACCATGGCGGCTGCGGCGAATGTCATCTTCCAGCAGGCCGGTCAATTTCGAGAGCCGCGCATCGGTGAAGCCGAGCATTTTAAGCCTGCGCAGGTCCTCCCTGGATTCGGGCAACCCGTTTTCCAGCACCTGGGCTTCGGCGTCCACGATTTCGCGGATCCGGGCGAGGAACCAGGGATCGAAGTTCGTCACGGCCTGTATGTCGCTGTCCGAAAGCCCGTGCCGCATTGCTTGCGCGATGACGCGAAGCCTGTCCGGCGTCAGCCTGGCAAGGGCTGCCGTGATGGCCGCGCGCCCGCCGCTTGAGGCAATTTCCTCGGTCGAGGCGATGGTTCTGCCGTTGCTGAATGGTGCAGGCAGGGGCGGTGCTCCGGGAATCTCGATCTCGTCAAGTCCGGTCAGGTCGGTTTCAAGAGACGCAAGCGCCTTCTGCATGCTCTCATGGAACGTGCGGCCGATGGCCATGGCTTCGCCCACCGATTTCATTGCGGTCGAGAGCGTCGGTTCGCTGCCCGGGAACTTTTCGAAAGCAAATCGCGGGATCTTCGTGACCACGTAGTCGATCGTCGGCTCAAACGAGGCGGGCGTTACCTTGGTTATGTCGTTGTCGAGCTCGTCCAGGGTGAAGCCCACGGCGAGCTTTGCAGCGATCTTTGCGATCGGGAATCCGGTGGCCTTCGATGCCAGGGCCGAGGACCGGGAAACCCGAGGGTTCATCTCGATCACGACCATGCGTCCGTCCGCAGGGTTCATTGCCCACTGAACGTTCGAGCCTCCGGTCTCGACACCGATCTCGCGGAGAACGGCAATCGAGGACGTCCGCATCCTCTGGTATTCCTTGTCCGTGAGGGTCAGTGCCGGGGCTACCGTGATGGAATCGCCCGTGTGGACGCCCATCGGGTCAACGTTCTCGATAGAGCACACGATGATCGCGTTGTCCGCCCGATCACGGACCACCTCCATCTCGTACTCTTTCCAGCCGAGCAAGCTTTCGTCGATCAGGATCTGTGCCACGGGAGACGTTTCAAGCCCCCGGCGGCACATCTCAAGATACTCCGTGCGGTTGTAGGCCACGCCGCCGCCGGTGCCGCCCAAGGTGAATGCGGGCCGGATGATTGCAGGAAGCCCCACGTCGCCCAGTGCTTCCTTCGCGCGCTCGACACCTTTCGCGATGTCATAACGGCCATCGGAGCCCTTTGGCGCATCGGCAATTGCGGACTTCGGGTTCTCGAGACCGATCCGTTCCATTGCTTCTCTGAAGAGCCTTCGGTTTTCGGCCATTTCGATGGCTTCGGGCCTTGCGCCGATCATTTCGACTCCGAACTCTTTCAGGACACCCATTTCTTCCAGCGCAAGGGACGTATTCAGGCCTGTCTGTCCGCCCATGGTCGGGAGAAGTGCGTCGGGTCTCTCCTTCTCGATGATCTTGGCAACGACTTCCGGCGTGATGGGTTCGATATAGGTTGCGTCGGCCAGGCCCGGGTCGGTCATGATCGTGGCCGGATTCGAGTTTACGAGGATGACCCGAAATCCCTCCTCGCGGAGAGCCTTGCAGGCTTGCGCGCCCGAGTAGTCGAACTCGCAGGCCTGCCCGATGACGATAGGGCCGGCTCCGATGATCATGATGGAGTCGATGTCGGTTCTCTTCGGCATCTGCCGCCTCGTGGTCACGCGCAAATTGTCCTGCGTTATAGGGATTGGCTGGTTCCGTGCAAGGGTCTAACGGAGACGCCATTGCATTTTCTGGCGTCAGGTCTCGGCGGACGGCGATCCGGCGGGTTCGTTGAGGCTTGGCACTTCCTGTCCGCTTGACTTCTGGTCCGTTGCAAGGTGTATCGGCGCCCGGCAATCGGGAAACACAAGCACATGCACGCCTATCGAAGTCACAGTTGCGCCGAACTCAATGCCTCCCATGAAGGCGAGACCGTGCGCCTTTCGGGCTGGGTTCACCGAGTTCGAGATCATGGCGGCGTGCTGTTCATCGATCTTCGCGACCACTACGGCGTGACTCAGATCCTGGCCGATCCGGACAGCCCGGTCTTCGCGCAAGTGGAGAAAGTTCGCTCCGAATGGTGCATCCGGATAGATGGCGAAGTGAAGACGCGGGACGCCGATCTCGTGAATCCGAAAATTCCCACCGGAAACATCGAGGTCTTCATCCGCGACCTTGAGGTTCTGGGCACTGCAGATGAGCTTCCGCTAATCGTGTTCGGCGACCAGGAATACCCGGAAGAGACGCGGCTGCGATACCGGTTCCTCGACCTGCGACGCGAGGTGATGCAGCAAAACATGAAGCTCCGCTCGGATGTGGTGGCCAGCATTCGGCGGCGCATGTGGGACGCCGGATTCCGCGAGCACCAGACGCCGATCATCACGGCCTCCAGCCCCGAAGGCGCACGCGACTTCCTCGTGCCCTCGCGGCTTCATCCAGGCAAGTTCTACGCTCTTCCGCAGGCGCCGCAGCAATTCAAGCAGCTCTTGATGGTCTCCGGCTTCGATCGATATTTCCAGATCGCACCCTGTTTCCGCGATGAAGATCCGCGTGCAGACCGTTCGCCCACCGATTTCTACCAGCTCGACCTGGAAATGAGCTTCGTTACCCAGCAGGACGTGTTCGATACGGTCTCGCCGGTGATCGAGGAGGTGTTCTCCGAGTTTGCCGGCAGCCGCGACGTGGACCCGTCCGCCGACTGGCCGCAGATCCCGTATCGCGACGCGATGCTCTGGTACGGCACCGACAAGCCCGACCTGAGGATTCCGGTCAGGATGGAGGATGTCTCGGAACACTTCAGGGGGTCCGGATTCGCGATATTCGCGAAGATCCTGGAACAGGAAGGAACCGAAGTGCGCGCGATCCCCGCGCCGGGTGGCGGCAGCCGCCGGTTCTGCGACCGCATGAACGCCTTCGCCCAGGGAGAGGGCCTTCCGGGCATGGGTTACATCATCTGGCGCGAGGGCGAGAACGGCATGGAGGCGGCCGGGCCGGTCGCAAAGAACATTGGCCCCGAACGCACGGAGGCCATCAGGAAACAGCTCGACCTGGCCTCGGGTGACGCGGCCTTTTTCCTTGGCGGCAAGGCAACGAGCTTTGAAGCCGTGGCCGGAAGGGCGCGCGCGCGCATAGGCGAGGAGCTTGGCCTTGTCGCGAAAGACCGGTTTGCGTTTGCCTGGATCGTAGATTTCCCGCTCTACATCGAGGATGAGGAAAGCGGCGGGATCGATTTCGAACACAATCCCTTCTCGATGCCGCAGGGGGGCATGGCTGCGCTTGAGGGCGATCCGCTGGACGCTCTTGGCTTTCAGTATGATCTGGTGTGCAACGGCCACGAAATCGCTTCGGGAGCAATCCGCAACCATCAGCCCGAGATCATGTTCCGGGCCTTCGAGATCGCGGGTTACGGAGAGGACGAGGTGCGCGCCCGATTTGGCGGCATGGTCAATGCGCTGCGATTCGGCGCGCCGCCTCACGGCGGCTGCGCAGCGGGGATCGACCGGATCGTCATGCTTCTGGCCGACGAGGAGAACATCCGCGAAGTCATTCTCTTTCCGATGAACCAGCGGGCGGAAGATCTCATGATGGGCGCGCCGACGGAGCCGACAAGAGAGCAGTTGCGTGAATTGCGATTGCGAACGCTGCCGCCAGAAGAGTGATCGTCACGTCGTGATGCGAACTCGGGCGGACACGGACGTGGCCGTCGATCCGGGCCGGGTGACATCTTGCGCCACGATTTCGTCATTCTGAAGAAGGAAATTCCATGAGCCTGAAAGACTGGTCACCTCCGTCGCTTCCATCTCGAACGGCCATTCAAGGACGCTATGTCCAGCTGGAACCGGTCGGGCGTGAACATGTCGCGGGGTTGATGGAAGCATTTGCCGAGGATGCATCTGGCAGGATGTGGGAGTATCTTCCTCACGGTCCGTTCAACCATGCTGGCTTCGTGGCTTGGGTGGACACGGCGCGCGCGTCGCCTGACCCGCTTCACTATGCGGTGCGCATGGAGGACGGTTTGCTTGGAGGCACTCTCAGCCTGATGCGGATCAAGCCCGCTGCAGGCTCGATCGAGACGGGATGGCTTACGTTTGCACCGCGTCTTCAGCGAACCCGAGAGGCCACTGAAGCGGTCTATCAACTGATGCGCTGGTCCTTCGAGGCGGGCTATCGAAGGTTCGAATGGAAGTGCGATGCGGCGAATCACGGTTCGCGGCGCGCGGCGGAACGATTCGGCTTTTCCTACGAGGGCATCTTTCGGCAGGCGACGGTCGTCAAGGGAAGGAATCGCGACACGGCTTGGTACGCGTGCATTGACAGCGAGTGGCCAGCGCTCAAGGAGGCGTTTGAGGCTTGGCTCGCACCCTCGAACTTTGACGCTAACGGAATGCAGAAACAGAGGCTGGGTGACTTGACGGCGTCCATTCTCGTGTGCCGGGATCCGGTGCTTTGATCGCCGGACGCAGAAGCCGCCATGGCTGGGCAGGCAGTAGGCTTTCTTGGCCACTGACCAGTTCACCCACGCAGATGCGCCATTGCCTGATCGGGTCAAGCGCCAGGCCGTTTGGGAACCCGTTCGGACGGGATACTGGTGCCAGAGCTTCCCGTTCAGCGAGCGACCCGACGGAATTAGAGGCGAACCTCACCGTGCCGCCCTTCGACGGGTCGCTAGGGCAGCAATGCATGTTCAACGCCTAAAGGACTCTGGGGGAGTTGAATTTGCAAAGGCGGTTTCGGAGTGCCACATAGGCATGATACAAGCGCACAAAACAACGCGACCGATCGGGCAGATGATACGCAATCTATTCGGTACTGATGGCGCGCGCGGGCGCGTCAACACGCATCCCATGACGGCGGACACCGTTCTGCGTCTCGGTGCTGCCGCAGGACGCTACTTTCGCCGGGACGGCTCCGCCACGCACCACGTCATCATCGGCAAGGACACGAGGCTCTCCGGCTACATGTTCGAGAGTGCCTTGACGGCAGGGTTCACATCGACCGGCATGAACGTGCTGCTGCTCGGCCCGGTGCCGACGCCTGCGGTCGGAATGCTGGTTCGCTCCCTGGGGGCGGACGTGGGAGTGATGATCTCGGCAAGCCACAATCCTCATGAAGACAACGGCGTGAAGTTCTTTGGCCCCGACGGCTTCAAGCTTTCGGACGAAGCCGAGGCCGCAATCGAGGCGATCATGGCGGGCGAAATCCAACCGGCCAGTCCGGTCAACATCGGTCGCGCCCGGCGGATCGATGGCGGGCTTTCCAGCTATGTCGAGAGCCTGCAGTCCACGCTGCCAGGCGATCTGGACCTTGCAGGCATGAAGGTCGTGATCGATTGCGGGAACGGGGCCGCATATCGCGCGGCACCGGAACTGCTCGGCAGGCTGGGCGCGGAAATGACGGAAATCGGCACCTCGCCAGACGGGAAGAACATCAACGAGAACTGCGGGACTACCTGCACCGCCACCGCTGCAGACGCCGTATCGGCCAGCGGCGCCGATGTCGCGATTTGCCTGGATGGCGATGCAGACAGAGTGGTGATCATCGACGAGATGGGCGAGGTGGCCGATGGCGACCAGATCATGGCGTTGTTTGCGGCGCGCTGGGCCGACGAAGGCCGCCTCCAGGATAACACCTTGGTGACGACCGTGATGTCGAATCTCGGGCTGGAACGGTTCCTGGAGGGTCGAGGCATCTCTCTTCTGCGTACGTCCGTGGGCGACCGTTACGTAGTCGAGACAATGCGCGCCGGCGGGTACAATCTTGGTGGCGAGCAGTCGGGACACATCGTCATGACGGACTATGCGACGACCGGCGACGGCCTGCTCGCCGGCGTTCATTTCCTGGCCGAGATGCAACGCACCGGGCGTTCGGCAAGCGAACTTCGCCGCATGTTTGATCCCGTGCCGCAACTCCTCAAGAACATTCGATACTCGGAGAATGCGCAGCCTCTCGAATCAGCGACCGTGAAGGGCGCGATCACGGTTGCCGAAAAACGGCTGGCAGGAACCGGACGTCTCCTGATCCGGAAGTCTGGAACCGAGCCGCTCATTCGGGTGATGGCGGAATGCGAGGACGAAGCGCTCCTGAAGGAAGTCGTTGATGGGATCGTGGCTGACGTCGAGGCGGTTGCCTGATTCATTCTCACTGGGGCTTGCTGTGCCTTTCGTAGCGCGTGACGAGTTCTTCGGGAGATGCGCCAAGGAAATAACGCACGAGCGTACCGAGATTGCTGATGCTTCGCCGCAGCCATCCTTCGGTCTCATAACGCTCAGCCGACGTAAGCGCGATCGCGCCGAGCGGGCGAAGGCGGCCCTTGAGGCGACGGGCGAGGGCCACGTCCTCCATCAACGGAATCTCTGGCACTCCTCCGACTTCCTCCAACGTTGCCTGTGCGATCAGGAGGCCTTGGTCGCCATAGGGCAGGCCAAGGAAGCGTGAACGAAGATTTGCGCCTTCCGCGATCAGTCGCGGCACGAAGCCGCGCGCCCGAAACCTGAGATGGAACCAGCCTGCCTTGTCCGGGTGATCCTTCATGTGACTGTACGCGACCTGAGCCCAGCCATGCGAGAGATGCGTGTCGGCGTGAAGGATCAGCACCCACGGAGCCCGTGCAGCAGCAATCCCTCGTGCGATCTGCCCTCCGCGTCCCTTGGGGCCGGTCACCAGTGTCGCTCCAAGTTCTCTCGCGACGTCGGCGATGCCGTCTGTCGAACCGCCGTCGGAAAGGATGAGTTCGGCGACCAGCCCGTCCGTCAGGCCTCCGAGAAGCGCTTCGGTCGTAGCCGGCAGTGCATGGGCCGCGTTGAGCGAAGGGATGATTACGGCAATGGGTGCGGGCATGGCTGCAATCTGGCTGGCAAGGCCTTATATTGGCCCGGAAACCCGCAGGAGGCCAGCATGAGCGGACGCAAGGTCCTTCGGATTTCCGGTGCCGACCGGGAAGATTATCTCCAGAACCTGGTCACCAATGACGTGGCACGCCTGAAGGACGGGCTTGTCTGGACGGCACTTCTCACGCCGCAGGGCAAGTATCTCGCGGACTTCTTCCTTGTTTCCGAAGGCGGCACGATTCTCCTGGATGTGGCAGAGGGGCTTGCGAAGGCATTGATGCAGCGCCTCCAGATGTACAGGCTGCGGGCAGACGTGACGATCGAGGAAACGGACATCAGCGTCGCGCGAGGCCTTGGCGAGGCACCGGCTGGCGCGTTTCCCGATCCGCGAGATCCCGGACTGGGCTGGCGTGCCTATGACGGACGAGGGGGCGAAGCGGCCGATTGGGACGCCATTCGCGTCGCTGCCGGAGTGCCGGAGAGCGGCATCGAGTTGCTCCCAAATGAAACCTATCCGCTTGAAGCGCGCTTCGAACGGCTGAACGGCATTGACTTCAAGAAGGGTTGCTACGTGGGCCAGGAGGTCACTGCACGGATGAAGCACAAGGCGAAGCTGCGAAAGGGACTGAGACGGGTTCAGGTCGCTGGCGAAGCGCCGGTCGGTACCAAGATCCTGAACGGCAAGGGGCAGGCTGTGGGAGCGCTCCATTCGCAGAGCGGCGGTTTGGGGCTGGCTTACCTGCGTCTGGACAGGGTCGATGACGGCATGATGGCCGGAAATGCAGCCGTCAGGCTTCGCGAGGACGGGTGAGCTTGCCATGCGGAACGGCGAGGCGTTGCAGCGGCAATGCCGATCCATGATGTGGCGCATTCCGGGACAATCCGACACGGTTCGTTCTGCACTCCGGTCGGCCAATCCTCGTCGAAGCGCAGATGCGGCACCCGTTCCTGGATCAGCCGCGTCACACGCATCGAATGGTCCGGATCGCGCTGCTTTCTCTTGAGCCACTGCCCCGGCGCCCTTCACCTCGTCCGGCGCAGGTCGTCGGCATCGTACATCGCAGATCTCCCCCGTTCCGGACGGGCCGAATCAGGCCCGGGCTGTCGGCGGCCGATTCGGGCATCGGAGGCGAGGACGGCGCCGAATTCGCCTGAAAGCCACGAAAAAGGCATGCAATTGGCGCGAAAGCGCACGGGCATGGAACGGACAATCCTGCAGGGTTCTGCCAAAATCGGCGAGCCCGTACGGCAACGGCTGGCAAGGCATGCAGGAAATGGAGGAGGGTACGATGGACAGGTTGAATTCCATTATTGACTCGATCAATGCGTTTGCGTGGGGACCGCCCATGCTCGGCATACTCGGCGTGACCGGCGTTCTGCTGACGCTGGGCCTTGTCTTCATGCCCTGGCGCAGGGTCGGCTACGGGTTTCGCCTCCTGTTTGACAAGGAGACCGTCGGCCAAGGCGAGGTCAAGCCGTTCAATGCGCTGATGACGGCGCTGTCGGCGACCGTCGGCACCGGGAACATTGCAGGAGTGGCAACGGCGATCGCGCTGGGCGGCCCGGGAGCGATCTTCTACATGTGGCTGATTGCGCTCTTTGGCATGGCGACAAAATATGCAGAGGCAGTCTGCGCCGTGACCTACCGTGAAGTGGACGCGACCGGCAAGTATGTCGGCGGGCCCATGTACTATCTGCGCAACGGCGTCGGCGAATTTGCCCCTGAACTCGGCAAGTGGCTTGGCATCGCCTTTGCGGTCTTCGGGGCAATAGCCGCGTTCGGCATCGGAAATGCGGTTCAGGTCAACTCCATGGCCGCCGCCCTCGGCGGCAGCTTCAATGTGCCGACATGGATTACGGGAATTGTTGTCGCCGCGCTGGCGGGATTTGTCATCATCGGCGGGATCAGCCGGATCGGCGAAGTGGCGGGCAAACTTGTTCCGGCGATGATCGTGCTCTATGTCAGCGCGGCGCTCCTGATCATCATCATCAACATCACTGAAGTTCCTTCGGCCATCGGGATGATCTTCACCCATGCATTCACGCCAGCGGCCGCAACCGGCGGGTTTGCTGGCGCTGCCGTGGCGGCGGCAATCCGCTTCGGCGTTGCCCGGGGCGTTTTCTCCAACGAGTCAGGGCTGGGCTCGGCAGCCATTGCCCATGCGGCGGCACAGACGAACAGCCCCGTCAGGCAGGGTGTCATCGCGATGCTTGGAACCTTCATCGATACCATCATTGTCTGCACGATGACGGCTCTGGTCATCCTGACCTCGGGCGCATGGACC
>JAJEFO010000074.1 GCA_022820365.1 Silicimonas sp. | reverse complement strand
CGACACAGTGGCCGGCTTGTCTTGGCATGCCCGCAAGGCGCCCGCCTGTGGACAGGAATGTGGAAAACCCGGATCGGGATCACCGAAAACCACCGAAAAAGCCCGAATCCGGGGTCGACTCCAAACATGGATGCTTCCCTGGCCGGGAGGTGTCCGATGAACACGCTTCGCGAAGCCGTCCACGACTACATCGACATGCGGCGCAGCCTGGGGTTCAAGATGAACGACACGCGCCGGAGTCTGTTGGCGTTCGCCGCGTTCATGGAACAGCGGCAGGCGCCATTCATCACGGTGGAGCTGGCACTTGCGTGGGCGCGGCGGCCGGTGAATGTTCAGTCGTCGCACTGGGCGCGCCGATTGAGCCATGTGCTACTGTTCGCTCGCCATCGCAAGGCCGTCGATCCACGGACGGAGGTTCCGCCTTCAGGATTGCTTCCCTTTCGGCCGAAGCGGGCAAGGCCCTACATCTATTCGGACGAGGAGATCCGGAAGCTGCTGCAGGCTGCCCTGGACATGCCGCACGCCTACGAACGCGGTGCATTGCGGCCCCGGATCTACCATTGCCTCTTCGGCCTGCTGGCCGTCTCCGGCATCCGGGTGGGGGAAGCGTGCGGCCTCGAGCTCCGGGACGTCGATCTCGACGCCGCGGTGCTGACCGTGCGCGGCGCGAAGTTCGGCCGCGACCGGCTTGTCCCGCTGCACGGCACGACCTGCGAGGTCCTGGCCGACTATATCGCCCGGCGTGAGCGCCACTGGCAGGGTCGCCCGGTGTCGTCCTACCTGTTTGTCTCAAGCTGGGGCAACCGGATCGACAAGGGGGACATCACCCGAACGTTCCACAAGCTGTCTCGCCAGATCGGGCTGCGCGGCGAGACCGACAGTCACGGGCCGCGCCTTTATGACATGAGGCACCGATTCGCAACCACTGCCCTGGTGAACTGCTACCGGCGCGACCAGGATCCGGACCGTCTCCTGCCGATCCTCTCGACCTGGCTTGGTCATGTGAAGGTCCAGGACACGCAATACTACCTGGAAGCCTCGCCCGAACTGATGCGCGAGGCCGTGCGCCGTCTCGAAAGCCGCTGGGAGGACCGGCCATGACACGGACGACCGGCCTTTCGCCCCTGCTCGAGCGGTTCTTCGTCCAGCGCCTGATGAACCAGCGCCTGGCAAGCCCGCACACCGTCAAGTCCTACCGGGACGCCTTCCGCCAGCTCCTTCTGTTCGCGCAGAAGCGTCTCGGGCGGCAGCCGTCGGACCTGCAGTTCGAGCAGATCGACGCGCCGCTGGTCGTGGACTTCCTCGACGATCTGGAAGCGACGCGCGGCGTGAGCGTCCGCAGCCGCAACCTGCGGCTTGCGGCGATCCATTCCTTCTTCCGGTACGCGGCCTTCGAACTGCCGAGCCACGCGGACCAGATCCAGAGGGTGCTCGCCATCCCGTCAAAGCGGTACACGCGCAAGCAGGTCGGCTTTCTCACGCGTGACGAGGTCGACGCCCTGCTCGCGGCGCCGGACAGGAGCACCTGGTCGGGACGGCGCGATCACGCGTTCATTCTCACCGCCGTGCAGACCGGGTTCCGGCTTTCCGAGATGACGGGACTGACGCGCGACGACTTCGCCGAGGGCGACGGCCATCACCTGCGCGTCGTCGGCAAGGGCCGCAAGGAACGCTGCACGCCCTTGGCGGGGCCGACAAGGGATGTGCTGAGGAGATGGCTGCAGGAGCCGCCAAGAGGATCGGACGGCGTGCTCTTTCCCAGCGCCAGGGGCAACCGGCTCGGCGTGGACGGCGTGCAGTACCTGTTGAACAAGCACCGGGAGACGGCCGCGAAGCGGTGCCCGTCACTTGTCGGCAAGAGGGTCACCGTACATGTGCTTCGCCACACCGCGGCGATGGACCTCCTGCAGGTCGGCGTCGAACGGTCGGTGATCGCCCTCTGGCTCGGGCATGAACGGGCCGAAACAACCCAGATCTATGTCGAGGCGACGATCGCCATGAAGGAGCAGGCGCTTGCGATGACGTCGCCGCGAACAGGCGTTCCGGGAAGGTACCAGCCGCCCGACAGTCTCCTCGCCTTCCTGAGCAGCCTCTGAGGGACACCGGATTATGTCGGGCAAAGTGAACGCAAGCTGTCTGAATCCCAAGTGGATTCAGCGGCTTGCCGTGATCTTAGGCTGCAACCCGAGATAAGAATCTGCCCGAGATAATGTCGAAGCACATGGGGTGTTACCTTCCGGCGTGTGATCGACGGTTTGGTCCGCGCTGCCGTCTTCGTGTGCAGCGCGAGCCGCGTAGCGAAGCCGCGCCGGGTCATTTCCCGTCCCAACGCATTCAGGAACAGGTGCCAGTCGGGAACTTCGGGGCGGATGGAGAGCCAGGCTCCGAGCGCACTGGCTGTCTCCTTCCAAAGTGGCAGGACGCGGGCCCGTCGTCCCTTGCCCATGACCCGGACTTCGTCGAGCTGCGGCATCCTGACGTCGTCGAGACCGAGGCCGACCAGCTCGGAGACGCGGAGCCCGGCATTGTAGGCAAGGCACAACATCGCCCGGTCCCGGGTTCCGGATCTGGTGGCGGCATCCGGCGCCTTGAGCAGCGCATCCACTTCGCCCCGGTCGAGATGTTCGAGTGCGGGAACATCGCCCTTCTTCTGCGGGATCGCATGCACCCGTGCCGCAATGTCGAGATGATCCGGGTACCGGAACTCGAGGAAACGGCAGAAGCTCTTGATCGCAGCCAAACGCGTGTTGCGGGTGCCGACACTGTTGCCTCGTTCCGCCTCGATGTGGTCGAGGAAGGCAAGAATGGTGTCGACATCGAGATGACCGATCTCGAGCGCGCAGGGACGGATTCCGTGCCTGTCCGCAGCGAAGATCGCGAACAGCCTGAAGCTCGTGGCGTAGCTCTCGATGGTGTGCCGGCTTGCCCCCCGGTCACGGGGGAGATGCTCCCGCAGGAAGGCTGCCAGCGGGGATGCGAGTTTGGTCATGTCCTTTCCTTTCCCGTCATGTGCAGTTTCTAGGTCGCTTCCGACACCTGGCGCATGAGGACGGGTGTCGTCTCAAGGTACCAGTAGGAATGCCGACAATCCGGTAATGCCGAGCGAGGCGTGACAGTAGCTGTGGACGAGGTTTGCGTGTCCCAAGGTGGTCGAGAGCGCGAGCATGTGTCGGCCGACATCCTTCCGGCTGGAAGAGATGCTGCCTTCCAGTGCGCGAACGGCGAACCCGTGCCTCAGATCGTGCAGCCTGGGGCCGGGTTCCCCGCGCCCGCCGCGAACCCCCGCCTTGCGCGCGAGCAGGACGAAGGTCTGGGTAAGATAATCCGGATGCATCGGCCGGCCGGATGCGAGCACGAACAGGTGCTCGCCGGGTCCGCCCTGCCGTTTCCGCGCCACGAGGTAGTCGTCGAGGGCGCGGCGGGCACTCTCGTGCAGGGGGACAAGACGGTCCCTGCGGTTCTTGGTGTTCCTGACCATGAGCCCGTCCGGTCCCAGGTCGCCCAGCAGCAGGCCGGTCGCTTCCGAGCGTCTCAGCCCGGTGCATGCGACGAGACCGATGATGAAGTGGAAGGTCAGTGGAGTGAGCGATCCTGCCGGTCCCAGGGACAGCGCCTCCGTCATGATCTTCCGGATCTCCTCCAGCGACGGAATGCGCGGCGGCGGCCGGTACTGTCTCGGTTTGCCGAGAGCGTCCCTGTGGGGCACCTCGTGCCGACCATCCTCGACATGGAGGAACACGGCCAGCCCGCGGACGAAGCGCAATCGCCTTTGCGCCCCTCGGACCGAAGTTGCCGTACCGGCCCAGTCCAGGACACTGTCTATGCGTACGAATCTGTCGCCTTGGCGTCGGCATGCTCGGCGTAACGCATCAACACCCGCTCCTGTTGCCTGAATGACAGGCCCAGTGCCTTCTTGCGGGCGACGTAATCCTTCGCGTGATCGGCCATGGTCATCGGACTTCTCCCTCGAAGGGCCAGGGCTGCACCAGTTCGCGGAGCATCCGGACATCGACGCGGGCATAGATCGCGGTGGCGTCGGGAGAGTTGTGCCTGAGCAGGGTGCCGATGGCTTCGAGGGGGGCGCCGTCGCGCAGGAGATTCGTCGCCGCCGAACGCCTGAACAGGTGTGACGATGCCGGGCCGACGCCCCGGACACCGGCCCGCTTGATCGCACGGCTGACGATGGAGGTGCTGATGCTGTTACGCTTCAGGGGGAGGTGCGGCGCCCTGATGCGGAGAAACACTTTCCTCTCGTCGCTGCGTGGCCGGGCCTTCAGGATGTAGTCCCGCAGCGCGTCGCCCACGTCCTGCGGCAGCGGCAGTTCCGCCTCCCGCCGCGACTTGCCGCTGACCCGGATGACGGCCCTGTCCCAGTCGATGTCGTCGAGATGCAGCCCGGAGACGTCGCCGGCCCGCAGCGCAAGCCGTGCAAGCAACAGCAGGGCCGCCCGGTCGCGCATCCCCATCGGCGTCGTCAAGTCGCAGGTCGCGATCATGCGCTCGATGTCGTCCTGCCCGACATGGCGGGGCAGGCTCTCGCCCCGGAGCCTCGGGATCGTCGGGACCGCGTGGACGAGTTCCGGCCGGCAGAGGCCGTTCGATCCGAGAAAGCGCAGGTACATCCGGAACGCACTCGCCTCGCCTCCGACCTGTTCGCGGGAGGCGGTTTCGAGACGGTTCAGGATCGCGTTCCGGACACGAGCGGCATCGTACGTCTCCGGGTCGTCGCCGAGAGCCGGAAGCAGCGTGCGAATGCGCCGTTCGTATCGTTCGATGGATGAATCCCTGAGGCCGCGGTGCCGCCGTAGCCAGTGCAGGAACGCATCGAGATGTTCCCAGCGTTCCGTGTGGGACTGCGGAGCCTTTGGCGCCGGGACGACATTCCTGTCCACCAGGAACGCGGCAAAATGCCGGAGCATTGATCCGGAGGCGGTGGAACCGACGAACCCTGTGGGCCTGTCGAGGAACCCCGGATGAGCGCAGGCACAGTCGTGGGCAAGAAAGCGACGCCGAACGCGTTCGTCGGCATCTGCCAAGGGAATGTCCGACAGGTAGAGCCAGACGATGAAGTGGCGGCACAGGTTACCGCTCAATCCGATCACCGAACGCGCGTATCCCCGCTCTTCCAGGAAATCCCGGTACCGCATCGCGAGATGTCCGCCCGCCTTGATCTCCGGAGGCACCTCCGCCCGTCCGGTCTCAAGCAGATGCCGGAGGAACCGGATCGCAAACGACCTGTACCGCGGATCAGGCCTCCTGCCGGTCCGACGCTGCCCTGGACAGCGGCATTCATGGCGCATGAATCTGTCAAGGAGACGGACGTCGAACGTGTCGAGCCCCGCCTCGTTAATCGACAGCCAGACCGCGATGTGCCTGGCCGTGCTGGTCAAAAGGCCGGTCTTCCCGCCGCAAAGGCCAAGACCATCCAGATGCTCCTCATAGCACCGGACAACACGGGAATCTCGTTCCGGAACCACATCTGGCAGTGGCGGAATGAATTGCTTCGAAGGCATGATCTCTCTCCTGTCAGTGTCAAGACCGACAGGAGTAGAGCAGATTCTTATGGGAACCAGATCAGGGCAAAAGGCGTGTCATGACAGGCATATGGGATTCAAGGTTCACATAACCATTTGGTTCCCATTAGGCTTGTTACCTGCAGCGGACATACGGCTTGTTACCGACACATGTCCTTGACGCAGTTGACTGCCGCCTGTTGATCAAATAAACTATTAGCCCTCCGTCTCAGTTGCGGCCTCGGTGCTATACTTGGAGGTAGTGGACGTGCGCGAACTCATTGCATCTGGAATTTCGACATTTGTTTTGTCTTGTATGTTTTTTCCTTTGCCAACCAAAGCGCAACAGATCAATACGGACGGCTTACGTGAAATCACAAGTGCCGTCCAAGACATGTGCTTACACCCGGATCGAACGGGAAGGTACTTCAGCGTCGAGGGAGAAGCGGAAGGCAGTTTCTTGATCAAGTTGATCGGGGCGGAGCTCGAAGGATTGATAAGAGTTGAACAATGGGAGGGTATTCACGAGACACTAGAAAGTGTCCTCCCAGGGCAGCCATTGAACTGCACCATGCACGTACTGCCCATCCTCTTAGAGGCATTTAGAGTGCCTGATAGTCAATCACGTGAAGTTCAGGCGTGCATTAAAGAGAGAGTATCAAACGTCATCTCCCAACCATTTTCTATCCCGGCCAGTGTGAGGTGTCCAGGTGGTGGTTGCTTTCTCAAATCTAGCAGCTGCAATGATCGAGGCACGAGTCTAAGGTATGCCGCACCATCAGGATATTTCATTGAACAGTATAGGTTCGTACAGGGCGCGAATAATTACGGCAATACTGGGAGGCTCAAGGTACATACAGGCGCCTCTGGCAAAACTAACAGCGTCTCGGTGCATCTTTCTTGCAGTCCGCCGGACCACGCAGGAGCTCCGGGTGGCTGGAACAACGGAGAGTTAAGGGGAACGATATCGTATATTGATTTGGATGAATTACGGAGCCGCATTTCGACAGAGTGTGCATTGCGAATTGGCGGGTAATTCATCCAAGCCAAGTCTCTAAGTGTTGAGTGTCCATCCCGTGCTCGTCCCGTGGACGTACATGACACATCGGCCACATTATGCGTCAGTATTGCGGGCCATTACTTTGTGGATGGTACGGTTTTGTCGTAATGCTCGCGTAAGCCTACATCTGGATCGATCGAAATCACCAGTTTGCTTTCCGGGCTACAGCAGTTGGACAATGTGATTACGGAAAGAAGCCGATCCGTATATTGCGGCACTGCCCACGCGCTGGCAATGATCTGCATGGTATCCTGTTACACGAAGCCGCGTCCCGATCCCAGTGGAAAGGTCAGGCCCCGGTGCGTCATGCAGAGGATCAGCGGCTTTCTCTACCGCAAGCACGGGTCGGCGTCGCGCCAGACGTACAACTTGAAGCGCGAAATCGTCCCGAACCGTGTTTGAGATAACGAAATTGCGCCTGAAAGGCATTTGCATGCGAGGCCGGACCGATTGCACTGGCAAGAGCGGATTGACCCGTGCTCGCTGCATCTCAAGTACCGTACCGGAGTCCTCCCGAACCTCGACCGTCTCGCGGTCCCGTCGCGCGAGCGCCCGCGGATGTGCAGCCAAGATTTCCTGACAAACTATCGATTGGCCCTCTGGTTACCAGATGCAGAGCCGAACAGTAAGCGGCGGGCCGTGATTTGAAGGTCCGGAGACTGTCATGCCTGCCCAAATCCGTGTGGTGCGGTCCGCAATGACGGAAATCATCGAGCCGGCGGTCCGCAGGCGCAACGTGTACCCGTGCTACGCCCTTGCGTTCGACTTGCCCGCCGTCGTGGGCGGTTCTACGTCCAGCAGCGCCTATGCGGCGGTAGTTATCCTGACATGGGAACTCTGGCACGTCATGACCTCGCGCAACCGTCCAGGATAGATGCGCCGGCTTGCCCTTGTCGCCTTCCGCCCCGACTCTTCGGAATTGTCTGCGAGGAAGCGGCACCGTGCGAGGCTGGCCGAGTGACCGACATATCCGACGCAATTGGCGATCGCGTTCAAGGCATCGACAGTCCCGGCGTTCGGCGCTTCCGGCCACACAAGCTCCACGCTGGGGTCGTGGGGCCTTGTTGCGGGAAAGCGCCGCGGCTGGCGGGGGCGACGTTCCGGGAGCACCTTGAGATAGGTGTGCATCGCCTTCGACGCCTTGGCATCGTTCGGCGGCACGAACGTTTCGGGGGCGGTCCTGGGACAGTGCCCGCTCGCCCGGATGACGGGAGGCGGCTGGCCTTCGAGCCACTCCAGTGCCGCGCGCTCGGCCGGCAACTCGCCCCGGACTCCCCAAGCAGACACCAGTGCCGAGAACACCCGGTCGGGCTGCGGCGGCCAGTCGGGAGCGTCAAGGCCCGGGCCGCGCGCCGCGCGGCAGACCCCGGTCAGGAACTCGATCTCGAGCACAAGGCTCATTGGCCGGTTCCGCCCTCTTCGCCCTCTCCCTCCAGCGCAAGTTCGCGGCTCCTGCGCACGATTTCGATCAGCTTGTCCTGCGGCGAGAGCGCGAGAGAACGAAATGCGAAGCCCGCACTCTCGGCCTGCCGGCAGGCCTCCCGGTACAGCCCCCGCGCGCCTGCACGGTCGAGTTCGACCTCGGTTGTCGAACCGTCCTGGTTCACGAGCTCGAGCGGGGCCGCGCCTTCGCGAACGAGATCGCAGCGCGAGCGCAGCGCGTATCCGCGCGCGTCCTGCTCGAAGATCGCCAGGAGACCGAGCGAGGCGACCAGCGCGCGCCCTGCAGCGTTGCGCGCCCCGCCGCCGAACCGCAGGCGCCTGATTCCGGCCAGCCTGATCGTGGCCCGATGCTCCGCGTGTTCGCAGGTCACGCCGAGCGGCTCGACCGATGGCGTGATGTTGCCGTGATCGATTTCCGAGGGGCGAACCTTCCTTGCTCCCTTGCCCGCCGCCTCCTGGTCGGTGCTCCAGCCGGAGGCACCCTTGAAGACATCCACCCTTCGCAGAACGCCGAGCGGGTCGATCCGGCTCCCCGTGCTGCGTCCTGCGGTCAGAGGGACGGTTTCGCCTGTCCGCCGATCGAGAACGATCTCGTCCACGGGCGTGTCGACCGCCACGATCTCCGAAACGATCGTCCTCGGGAATTTCGCGCCGAGGCCGCCGCCCTCTCCCTGGCTGTGCCAGGCGCCGAAGACCAGCGCTGTGGGCGAGATCTCCAGGAGCGCGGTCGCGTCGGCCGGCTTCGCGGCCGCGAGACGCCGGCCCTCGTCGCTCTGCATGAACGGAACGTCGCCCAGCAGGCTGTCCCTCAGGATGGCGTCAAAGACCCGGTAGGGCGCGTCGAGCGATGTTATGCGCCCCAGGGCCTCAAGACCCGCACCGCGGAAGTCCACCGTGACATGCGGAATCGGAACCGGTTCGTTTCCGTCCTCGCCGTCCGCTGCTGCCATGAGCGCCTCTTCGAGCCGGTTGGCCTGGCTCTGGACGCTGTCGATCAGGACGCACCAGGCTTCCCTGCCCTCCAGGCGTCGCCGCTCGAAGACATGTCGCGCGGGATCGTTGCTGCGTTCGCCCGGATAAGTCGGCGGGAAGAGCTTGTCGCCCTTTCCTCCGATCGGCTGAAGCCGGGAAATGCGGCGGAATGCTGCGGCCTTCCCGATTGCATCTCCCAGCAGCTCGGCATCAAGCCTCATGTCCCGTTCTCCTGCTCGGCATTTTGGTCAGTACGTTCGCTGCAGGCATTCTCGCGTGCATGCCTGTCTTGCCAGGGAGCACTCCGTCTTGGCCGGCATCGATGCGCGTCCGGCCGGGGAGCAGCATGGTCAAGTGCCCAAGGATTGAATCATTCCCAAGGATATCTTGGCTCCCCGTCGTTCCCGGGCAAATGGCTCGAACCGGAAAGGAACTTCTCGCAGCATTCGAACAGGGCTTTCAGGAAATCGGAATTCGGCCATCCGGAGTTCTCCTTGACACTTGCAGACCCGCTTTGGGTCATTGCGCTCACAAGCGACTTGTCTGCCTGCAGCTCGCCCTCGGCACCACTGCACTCAATGCCGTCCCGCTTGAGGGTGCGACTGGGCTCCTGGTGGCTGCATCCGGCAATTGTCGTGGCCCGGAATCCAAATACGAGAATTCTGTACATGGCCACGTTCTCCAAGTCTTGCGTTGCCGGAGAGGTCACGCCCGTGCTGCCAAGACCGTTCCGTCCCTAGTGGCAAGAGCCCTGCTTGTCGGGCGTGCGCTCGTAAGGATCGGAGGATCGGCATTCCCACCACGTTATGCGGGCATTGTGCAGATATGCAGAAGCGATGTCGTTTGGACCGACCCAGGAAAGACCGCTTGTGGCAGTCCCGCCATCATGTGGTTCCCTGATCCATGCAACCGTGACCCCGACATCGCAGTCGTTCATCCAAGCGCCCGTCAGCCCGTAGTCGGGATCGACCCGAAGGCATGTGCCGGACGCGTGAGCATGCGTCGTCGTCAGCCCAACGGAAATCGCGGCGGCGAGCATCGCCGTGTACACCATGTCTTTCATGCTTGCCTCTCTCTCTCAAACAGCGACGGGATCGCTGCGGGTCATGCCTTGCTTCTGCGCTTGGGGTAGCCGAATAGCAGCCCCATGACGCCGCCAAAAGCCGCAATGACCATTCCAGGCACCGCCCCCGCGCTTCCAATGACTCCCGCGATTGTTCCGGCAATCGCGCACAGGATCACGGAATTCGCCACCACGCGCCTGTCGAACAGACGCATCGTGGCTCCAAGAACGATTGTCAGTGACGCGAACATGGCACCGGCCCACATCATCGGCACGGTCATTTCGTTTGGGGGATTGGCGCCCGTCTGCCTGCCGAACGACTGGATGCCAAGGTCATGCCCAACCGCAAACAGGCTGAACGCCCCGCCAATGATCGCGAGTGTTCCGCCGGTCTTTCTCATGTGAAGCTCCCTTGGCTTGCATCGTGGTGTTTTCATGGGGAAACTTGCTGTCGGCACCGCGTTCCAGAGGCAGCGACCTGTCGGCAGCGCGCGAAATGCTCGCGTGGCGCTCTTCTCGGGCAGATGGGCCGGCGGGGTCGCGGGGCGGGCGATCTTTGAAGGCGTCCGCAGTGCTTGCGGCGACGACGGGAAGCGAGACACTGGCGACAGGAGCGGTTCGGGGGACGCCTTGGACTGAACCACTGCGTTCGCCGCCACGACTCGTCCACCGGGCAACGCAGCTTGACGCCAACGCTCGCCATCGCGCGGCGGGCGGCCTATCTGCGATGTTCATTCGGGCCTCGTCTCATTCAAGGCCCAGCATAGATCCTGTTTTATATCCTTTGTATATTTATTGGAACAATATAGTGTTTTCTTCATGCTCATCCAGGCGATCCATCCGCCAAGCGGCCCGGCACCCTCGCGACCCGGGGCCGCCGATTCGCCATCCATTTCGTCTTCCGCCTTCGTGCGGACGCCATGCCGGCGGCATTGCAGCCAGCATTGCCGCCTTCAGGCCAGTCCGTGAATTCCGGACGGTTCTGGTTGACTTGTTCGGGATCGTTCCGATCAACTCGTTGAGCCGGCTTGTCACGCATCGTGCGTTGGGTTGAGGTCGACATGGCGGAGGCAGCGCAACTCCCGCGCGAGGCGGGATGCCGCACGGGACGCGCAAGGGCGCGGCTCCCCTCGAATCGGCACCGGAAGGGGACAATGTCCGTGCCATCGCGTGGCGGGCAGGTTGGGAATCGAGCATAATGCCCCCGAACTTCCACCGTTTCTGGCCATCTTTCCACTAAACGTCCACAGATATTACCTTAACGTCGGTCCTGTCGGTTCGAGTTCCACGAAAGAGGGACGGCATGAACTGCATGCACGAAGTCCAGTTCGTCGTGCGGCCGCAGCGCCCCGCGTGCACCGCCGCAAGACGTGCGTTGAAAGGCATTGAAGTCCGATCGGGCCCGGGGCTTGCGATTCCGGGCTGCGACGTGGGTCGGGCGCGCTACGGCACTCGAGTGTGGCCTCCCTCAGCGCCCACGCTTCGGCCCGACTGGCTCAACTGGCGCAAGCGTGACGCCATGGGTGGCGCGAGGCACTTTCGTCCGGAACGCCATCGCAGGAATTCGACGGCAAGTCATGGCTGCCCTGCGGATCCCTTTTCCTCCCGGTGCGGCTCGATTCCGCGCCATGTTTCGACAGGCCGGCGGGTGCGCCTCGTTCTGGCAGTGTTGGCACTTGCGACGTGTTTGGCGAGTGCAGGCGGCTGGGCGCGTTCGCAGACATTGGTGCCGTCGGACTGGTCGCTGAAGCCTGCCGGTCTGTCGGTGGGCGATCAGTTCCGGCTGCTCTTCGTCACTTCGACGGCCCGTGATGCAAGTTCCGGCTCGATCTCCGACTACGATTCGTTCATTCGGGCGCGCGTCGCCGGTGGTCACGCGGACATCAGGAGCTACGGAGGGCTGTTCAAGGCCATTGGATGCACGTCCAGCGTGGACGCCCTCAGCCATACGTCCACCAGGTGGACATCCGCCGACAAGGGCAGTCCGATCTACTGGCTCAACGGTGCCAAGGCCGCGGACGACCATGAAGATTTCTACGACGGCACCTGGGACGAAGAGGCCTCGGGGCGGACGGAACGCGGAAGCGACCTGACACTGGGCTCGGGCGCGCATGTCGAGATATTCACGGGCTGCAATTCCGACGGAACGAGCGATCGCGACAGACCCTTGGGCCATGGCAGCTTCGCACGGGTCGGCGCGCCAAATTCGACGGCGGACGGCGCGGCGCCGTTGAGCAGCCGTCACACGACAAACGTCAGTACGCCAAGGCCGTTCTACGGACTTTCAGGCGTCTTCGAGGTCGTCGCGCCCTCCGCCATTCCCGACGTCTCGATCAGCCGAAGTGCGGCGTCGGTGAACGAGGGCCAGGACGTGGTCTTCACCCTGACACGTTCGGACACGGACGGCGGCAACGGGAAGGCGCTGCCCGTCACCGTGGAAGTGACGGCCTCGGCCCGGATCGTCAGCATCGCCACGAGGACTCGCTTCGGCGCGGAACTCGAGCAGGACACCACGTTTCCGCCGTCCGGGTATGCGGGCAACCCGCGCGGCTCCCTGATCGGTCCGTCCTTGCGCAAACGCTTCGTAGTGAGCATCCCGGCCGGTTCGGCAAGCACCACGCTCACGTTCACCACCAAGGACAACTCCATCTACCAGGGCCGCGGAGTCTTCGTCGCCGGAATCGTGCCGGATCCGGGAAACTACCTCGTGCCGCGCAACGGCTGGACAAAGATCGACGTGGCGGACACCGAACACCCCGAAGTGGAGCTCGAACTGATTTCGGCGGATGCGGTGCCGATCACGGGCAGTACCGACTCCTACCTGGTGGAGGAGGGCAAGCGTGTCACAGCGCGATTTACCATCACGTCAGGCTGGCCGGCCACCGACACATTGTTCATGAGAATCAGCAGGGATTGGGAATCGGGATGGTTCCCGGTCTGGGGGAGGCAGCTTAGGTGGCCGGACGTCCCTGCGGATCCATTCAAGGCATATCAAGCCGGCGCCAACATAGGAGTCGGCGAGACCTTGAAAGACTGGCAGTTTCAGGTGGTTTGGGTTGATCCCATGGGCGGCTCGCTGGACTACAGGCTGCATCCGTGGAAGTCCGGCTGCACGGGCACCTGTCCGCAATACGCCGTGGGAACCCGGCACGGCTTCAGTCTCGATGTCACGAACCGGACGCCGGGCATGACCGTGGAGGCCGGCGATGCTTCGGTGACCGAGGGAAGCAGCACGACATTCACGCTGCGCCGGACATGGAACAGCGGCAACATCCGGGCATTCAGCACGGAGGTCCTGCTGAGGACCACGGACGAGAACGGTTTCCTGGCTCAAGCTTTGCCGACGAAGGTTACATTTCCGAAGGGCATCTCGGAAGTCCGGGTCACCGCGGTCACCGAAGACGACATTGTCGACGAGCAGGACGGCGTGATCACCTTGGAAATCCTGCCTTCTCCCCGGCCGATTGCCGATTCCGGCGATGCGATCACTCTGCATCAGCAAAGCTACGAAGTCGGTCTGGCCGGAGAAACGACCTCCGGCAGCGCCAGCGTCACCGTTACCGACAACGACGAACCGGCTCAATTCTCCCTTTCGCTCAATCCCGACTCGATCTCCGAAAGCGCGGGCGCCACCGATGTGACGGTCACCGCATCGATTCCGGAGGACGAAAGCGTCTTCGACCGGGACGTCGTGCTGCAGGTCACGGCGGCCGCCCGCACTGCCGCCGCGACGGATTTCAGTGCCAGCCCCACCACCCTCACCATCGCTGCCAACGGACGCAGCGGCACCGCCACGCTGGTCATCACTCCGGTCGACGACAGTGTACACGAACTGGACGAGACCGTGCTGGTCTCTGGCGCGGGAACGGAACTGGGGACGGCGACCGCCCTGCTGACAATTACGGACAACGACCCGGCGCCAAGACTGTCGATCGCCGATTCCAGCGGCAGCGAGTCGGATGGCGCCATCGACTTCGATGTCAGCCTGGACAACCCGAGCGGCCGGTCAACCACCGTGTCCTACGCGACGTCTGCCGGTGGCGAGGTCGGCTCGATCGCGAGCGCCGGCGACGACTACTTGGCCGCGAGCAATGCGAGTCTCGTGATTCCGCCGGGACAGACTTCGGCATCCATCTTGGTAACTGTCCTGGACGACTCCTTCGACGAACGGGACGAGACATTCATGCTTGGGCTCAGCAATGCCGTCGGGGCGACGCTGGGAAACGACGTCGCTGTCGGCACGATCATTGACGACGAAGCGCGCGGCGTGACGGTGCGACCCACCGACCTTACCGTCCTGGAGAACGACATCGAGACCTACACGGTGGCGCTCGACTCCGAGCCCACCGCCGACGTGACGGTGACGCCCTCGATAGAGCCATCCGGTTCGCCGAAGGCAAGCGTGAGCGGCGCGCTGACCTTCACGCCTTCCAACTGGAACGCCGAACAGACCGTGACCGTACGTGGACTCGATGACGGGGACAACCTTGATGACAGCCTGACGATCGAGCACATGGTAAGCGGCGGAGACTACGTTTCGGTCACGGCGGCCGACGTGAGCGTGACAGTTGACGATGACGACGCTCCGCGCGTCACGCTGATCTTTTCGCCAGCCTCGATCAAGGAGGCTGACGATCCTTCCACGACCGATGTCGAGGAAAACAAGACCACCGTCACGGCAACCCTGGACACGCCGCTGTCCGGAGCAGGGGTGGAGGTCGACCTATCCGTCGTGCCGACCTTTCCCGTGACGGCAAGCGACTACATGCTTAGCCAGAACACCACGCTGACGATTGCTTCCGGTCGGACCGAGAGCACGGGCGTGGTCACGATCACGGCGGTGAACAACGACATCGACGCTCCCGACAGGAAGATCACGGTCAGGGGAGCATCCAGGATATCGTCCGGAGACGCCAGCGTGCACAGCGTCGCCGGCCCTTCCGACATGACGTTGACGATCGAGGATGACGACACGCGCGGGGTGACGTTCGACCCGACCCTTGTGAATGTCTTTGAGGGAAGTACCGGTGAATACACCGTGGCGCTCAACACTCAGCCGACCTCCACCGTCGTGGTGACACCTTCGCGCGAAAGCGGCGACGAGGACATAACGGTATCCGGCCCGCTCATCTTCACCGCCGAAAACTGGAGCACCGCACAGACGGTCACGGTGAGCGCCGCAGAGGATGACGACCACATTGGAGACTCGACGGAGATCAGCCACTCCGTGTCAGGCGGAGACTACGCTTCGTTTGCGGCGGATTCAGTGCGAGTGAACACCTTTGACAACGAGAATCCCTCGAACATGATTGCCTTGAGCGTATCACCGGGTTCAGTGGCGGAGAAAGACGGGGCTACCGACATCGCCGTCACCGCGACGCTCAACGACGGCACGCGGAAGTATGATCCGACGCCGGTCACGATCACGGTCGGCAACGGCACGGCAGTCTCGGGCACGGACTTTGCCGCCGTGGACAGTTTCACGATCACGATCCCGGCCGATACGCTGTCGCACACGGGAACCTTCAGTCTCGATCCATACCAGGACGCCATCGACGAGGCCGACGAGACCGTTGCTGTCAGCGGAGCCACCACCGTTGCCGGCCTCTCGGTGACGGGCACCACCGTCATCATCGCCGAAGATGACGAAATGCTGGGAGTCACGGTGGACCCAACCACTCTTGACATAGAGGAGAACAGCAGCGCGCGTTACTCTGTCGTGCTTCAGAGCAGACCCACCGAGCTTGTGACGATCGCCGTCGCCACTCGCGGCTCCCAGAGACATGTCACGTACTCCCCCCCGATCCTCGAGTTCCGGCCGGACAATTGGAATACCCGGCAGGAGGTCCAGGTAAACGTGGCTGAAGACAGCGACAGGAATCCGGCCAAGATGGAGATGTTTCACTTCGTGAGCGGCGGCGACTACCATGACTTGCGGGCGCCATCGGTGACGGTGAACCTCCTGGAGAACACCCCGCCAACGGCCGCCGACGGGACGGTCTCCACACATCCGAGCACAGCCTACACATTCGCGGCAAGCGACTTCGGATTTTCCGACGCGGATTCGGATCACGTTCTGGCAAGTGTCAAGATCGTGAGCCTGCCTTCGGAGGGTTCGCTGACGCTTGACGGGACCGCGATCGGGGCGGGCGACCTGCCGCAGGCCGTCACAGCGGCCGAACTCGGCGATGGCAAGCTGGCCTTTGTCCCGGATGCCGGCGAGGCCGGGACCCCTTATGCCACCTTCACGTTCAAGGTGAACGACGGCATCGACGACAGCGACCACGCCTATACCATGACCGTCAATGTGCCCAACCGGGCACCGACGTCCGGCAACAGCTCAATCGCTACCCGCCAAGACACGCCCTACACTTTCGCGGCAAGCGACTTCGGATTCTCTGACGCGGATTCGGACCACGTTCTGGCAAGTGTCAAGATCGTGAGCCTGCCTTCGGAGGGTTCGTTGACGCTTGACGGGACCGCGATCGTGGCGGGCGACCTGCCGCAGGCCGTCACCGCGACCGAACTCGGCGAAGGCAAGCTGGCCTTTGTCCCGGATGCCGGCGAGGCCGGGACCCCTTATGCCACCTTCATGTTCAGGGTGAATGACGGCATCGACGACAGCGACGACGCCTACGCCTTGACCGTCAATGTCCTGCCCACCGCCGTCGCGCTGTCCGTCGGCCCGGCCTCCGTGGACGAGGACGGCGGCGCGGCCACGGTCACGGTCACCGCGACCCTGGGCGGCAGCGCCACGCTTCCGGCGGCCACCGAGGTCACCGTGTCGGTTGGCGGCGGCACCGCGACG
>JAJEFO010000015.1 GCA_022820365.1 Silicimonas sp. | reverse complement strand
ACGGAAGTCAACACGCGGAATGCAAATGGGGGCTGTTTCGGTCCATCCCTGACGGAGATTGGCAGGATCGGAAAGAGCGCAAGAGCATGAAAATAAGGAACAAGCACGCGAATGCGCCGTCACGCGACGACTGGAGTGGACTTTGTTTACCTGATTGCGGAATAAATCAAGTGCGCGATTCCCTGCTGAAAAAGGCTGGCTGACGCGGGGTTGAGCCGGAAAGACACAGAACATCGGACGAGTCCCCAACGGAGCGGAAGACCCCGGACCATTGGAACGACCAGGCATGATCTCCATTGAGCGTCGATTGCGGCACTTCATCGCGTGCTTTGCGACAGCCTGAATTGCATCAATCTGGCCCCGGTCCAGGCGGGCGCAGAAGGGCTCCAACGTCGATTCATGCAGAACCGGCACGGTATCCCAAGCCACCACGCCCGCCTGTCGATGTTCAGCGTTCTCGACCCTGATTGCCTTCAGCGGTCGCCCCTCCGCCTTGCCGCGGACTGGGCCAGACGTGATCGCGGTCAAAGGCAAGGCGGATAGGGTCAGAAAGCTCGGGTTGCCATCAGTTGACGATGTTATTCGGCAGCGGAAGTCGGGAGAGGCCGAGCCTTTCCGACGTATACTCGTCCCTGAACAGTTCCGATACCTGCGAGGCGAAGTCGCGAAACGGGCCCACGCTGTTCAGATGCTTGGGCATGGCCAAGGCAACGCTGCGCGCAATCTCCTCCAACTCGTAGAATCGGACGCGTTTGCGGACATCGTCGGGAAGGTTGGGGATAACTGACATCGGGATGTGGCAAGTCGCCAGGCCGGCCGCAACTATCCGAACGGCCGTTTCATGGGTCATGCTGCCAAAATACGCGTGCGCGCCGGGCAGGAGGTTCTGATACCAGTTCCGAGTTTTCGCGGACCAGTGAGCGATATCGCCAATGTCCACGTACCGGTTGAGACACTCAATGTGTCCAGGTGCATTGATTCCTGACAGGCACGCCCGGACAATATCCTCGGGAACCGACGCGGGCACCGCCAAGACGATCTGGTCGTCGAACAAGCCAAAGACACTCAGCGATGCACGATGCGGTTCCAGCCGTTCGGCGCTGAGGACCGCAACATTGACCTTGTGCATCATCAGTTTTTCGGTCAGTTCCGCGGAATTGATTGCCCAGACATGGTCAAAACGCGAAATCCGCGGCACCGACACGGCAATCTCGGCAACTCGTTCGATGAATCGTCCGGTCAGAGATGGCGTCGCACCAAATGAGAGCGTAAGACCTCTTTCATCGAAGAGATCGAGGTGCCGTGTTTCAGCGGCATCGACGTCGGCGAGAATCCTCTCTGCGGAACTGGCCCAGTACATTCCGGCTGGGGTGAGTTCCGTTCGCGGGCTGCGCCGGCGAACAAAAAGCAGGACTCCGAGTGCGTCTTCCATCTTGGCTAACTGCTGGGACACGCTCGGTTGCGACATCCCGAGTTGCCGGGTGGCGCGACTGATCGACCCAGCAATTGAAATTGCTCGCAGGATTTCCAGTTGTCTGAGCGTCACTCTCATGGAAAGCGCGTCTTTCGACTTTGGGGTGAAACCAGCGAAACCGAAATCGAAGCTTCAGGCAAGAGTGCAGATCGAGCCTTCAGGCTGGGTGGCTCGATAGTCAATGCGTGCGTTGAACGTGTTTTGTGTGTCCTTCCCAATTCAAAGAGGGCTGAAGAGAACAACGAACGCCCTTGAATGCGAAACCTAACGCCGCGTGGTTGTTCATTGCGACGATGACGGGTGGTGCCGACTTTATCAGCTCAAATTTATCCGCCCAGAAGCATTGAGCAATTCGGGCGGAATCGCCCGAATTCCATCTGTTGATCTGCAATTGCTCACGTAGGGAACGAAGGTGCGTGTACCGAGCGGCAAGAAGCATCCGCGGACTGTCGCCATTCGGAACACTTCGGCACCGGCCGCTTCACTGGGGCCAGTGACCAAAGGCATGCGCAAATCGCTTTCCGGATTCGCAAAGGGAGAAACCGGCGGGGGAGCCAATTCCCGGAGCGCTGCGAACAGGCAACTTCGGTCTCGGGAGGCCCAAAAAAGCCCCGCTCGACACCATTTCGAGTCCAAATCTATGCAAGAGTGCCTTCGACTTGCGGTAGCAGGGTGTCAATCAAGATGCGCAGTTTGGTCAACCGACGCTTTTTCGCACTATGCGTATCCTGTCGGCATTGGGCGGGTGCGTGCCAAGAAAGCGATCACCCGGATCAGCGGCATCCTGGAAAAAAAGCACGCCACGAAGCGCGTCGTATCCGGCGCGTTCGGCAATTCTTGCGCCAAGAGCATCAGCCTCAAGTTCGTACTCCTTGGAGTAGCTTCTTGCTCCGATTGTCCCGCCAATGTCGGCGGCTGCATCCATGCCGATCACGCCAAGTCCCGTCGCGGCCCCGAAAATCGCTCCGATCAGGGTGCCCGCGATGGCCGATGACTGGGTCTGCAAGATATGCTCCTCAATGTGGTGGGCCGCTTCGTGGGAGAGGGCGAAGGCCACCTCGTCCCGGTTCTTCATCGCGCGGAGCAGCGACGACGTGAAGACAATCACCGGCCGTCCGTTCCGCAGGTACATCTGGTATGCGTTCGGCTGCAGGTTGGGTCGCTCGTTCACAAGGATCAGGAAGTCGCAGTTCAGGTCCGCCTGCGATTCACGGCATACTTGCTCAGCCACGGGCTCAACGCGCCGCACGACTGCGCGTAGGTCCTCAACGCCCTGAGGGGAGCCCGTGCGCTTGACCTTGGGGAAGAATTCGAGTTCCGGACGCTGCATCGCGTTGGGAGCACAGGCAGCCAAAATGACCATCGCGCAGACCGCAATGTGGACTCGGTCGAACATCTCAATGCCTTGATTCGCGTTTCGGACACATGTTGATGCAGATCACGCCAAGCCCGCAACACGGTTGCTCAAGTCCGCAGTTCCGCGCCGGAACCCGCGTCGTTCGTGAACGATGCCAATGTCTTGTCCGATCTGCATTTGGCTTTGCCTTGCCCTGCAGCAATGATGACCGTCAAGATCACGGGCGGGTCGCGGCGGCGCGGCGCAAGCGGTCATTGATCGCCCGCCCAAGGTCGTGATCGGGGATCGGGGCAACGGCAATTCTCTCCACGCCCTCCGCATCAGCTTCGTGGAACAGCGCGAAGAGTCTGGACGCCGCTTCTCTTAGATCGCCGTCCCGCGAGAGCGACGCGTTTCCCCTTATGTCGCCGAATCCCAAATGCCACTCTCCCGGCGCGGCAACGCGGACATTCATTCGAACGAGACCGCTTGGCGCATAGTGCGAGGCAAGCTGACCCGGAGACTCGACGCGGCCTGAAGCGTCGGCCGGCATGGTGATGCGCGGAAGATCATCGGGAACCACAAAGACTCCTTCGCGCAGCACAACCGGTTGCTTGTCTCGAAACCCGATGATCGTGGACTCAAGCCCGGCGGAAGCCATTCCTCCATCCAGGACTGCGGCAATGCGGCCGCCAAGGCCGGCCATGACATGATCCGCCGTGGTTGGACTGATCCTGCCCGACGGGTTGGCCGATGGTGCCGCAATCGGCCCGCCGAATGCCTTGAGCAGATCCTGCGCCACAGGCGAAACAGGCACCCTAAGCGCCACTGTCGACTGCCCTGCCGTGACCAGGGAAGAGATGCCGCTCCGTTTCCGCAAGGGCACGGCCAGCGTCAGGCCGGCAGGCCAGCCGTTGCCGATGAAAGGAAGCGCGGCCTCCGGGAATCTCGCGATCTCCCTGGCGCGGTCCACATCCGACACATGCGTGATAAGTGGATTGAACGAAGGTCTGCCCTTAGCCTCAAATATTCCGGCAACGGCACGTCCGTTCCGCGCGTCGGCACCCAAGCCGTAGACGGTCTCGGTCGGAAATGCGACGAGCTGTCCTCCCGCGAGAATTTCCGCCGCACGGGTGATTCCCGTCTCGTCGGCAGCAAGTCTCTCGGTTTCTTCGGGCATGTCCCGTGACGTCACGTTCTGATTGCGACTGACCGTCGCCGCATGCAAGGTTGCAGCGCACTCGTTAACGGCACGTTGCCGTGATGCCAACCTAGATTTGCGAAGCCCACGCGAATGTCCTTCAGGTCACCGGTCAGTGACTCTCGATTCGTTCTGCAGATTGCGGCGGGATTCCCGGACGTCAGTGCCGCTCACGATCGGATTGCCCCGTTCGGCAACCAGCAATGGGTCCGGCCAGTCGATGGCCTGGACAAGGACAATCGGCTCGGACGGAACACGTGGCCGCATGATCGCTTTCCGGGGCATGCATTGAGTCACGGATTACCCGGACAAGCCACCAAACGCCCGGACGTCAGTTCCCTCGGCACGCCGCTTCTGCGTGTATTCCGCGAAGGCCCCTGGCACGACCTCGGGCTGCCAATTCAATAGTGCCTCCTGGTAGCTGGGGCGTGCGGAAACCCTTCCAAACCAGGCTTTCAGATTTGGTGTCCTCCCAAACGGCCATCCCATGAGATTGAACCGATGGAAGTTCGGCATCCAGGCCACGTCGGAGAGTGAAAACTCGTTGCCACCCAGATATTTCCGACCATCCGACAAGAGATCGTCGAGGTGCCGAAACGCCTCATCAGTCCGACGAACCGCGGCATCGATGCGTTCGGGATCGAAACCCTTGGCAAAATCAATTCTGAACTGCTTCAGCCAGTCGTTTTGATGGGTATGTTGAAACGCCTCGGCATCTTCGGGTCTTGTAGGCGGCCTGGAGCGAAACAGGAACTCAAAGCTCAGCAGCTTGAGGTCCAGCTGTGCCTCATCCGCCTTTTGCAGGAGTTCCGGTGACGCCGCTTTCGCCAAGGCGCTGTCATTCCCGGCAACTTGCTGGATTATGTGAACGGACTCTATGAAGAGATGGCCGTCTTCCACGAGTGCGGGAACCAGCCCTTTCGGATGGATCGCCTGATACTCCATCGTCGCGTGCTCGTTCCTCTCCAGGTCGATCACGTGGCTGACGAAGGGCTTGCCCGTCTCGGCCAAAACGATCCGCACACGCTGGGAGCAGCTCGACATCGGCGCATGCCACAGGTGAATGCCCTCAAGCGATTTAAGCGACATGTCCCTGGGTTCGATTTCAGGCATCGCCCAATCCTCCTTTCTTCGTCCAATTGATCACACAATGTCTGGAGGCAGCAAGATCGACCGACAGTTCTAACGTCCCGGTTGCGCTAGAGGTGATCGTCTCCAGCTCGCAATCGGCCCTCTGCGATTTCGACCCACCACGAGCACCCGTGAGGAATTACTGCGTCGTTGAAGTCATATGTCGGCTGGTGGACGTGAGCCGTATCGCCATTTCCGAGAAGGATGTAGGCACCGGGACAGGCATTCAGCATGAACGCAAAGTCCTCGCCGCCCATGGTCAGGTCGGCATGCCCGCAATCGCCCGCCACGCGCTTCGCGGCCTCGATGGCGTGGCCGGTCTCGGTCTCGCTGTTCGCCATCGCGGGGTAGTTCCGGTGGTATCCGACATCAGCCTTGGCGCCGAAGGCCGCCGCAGTCTGCATGACGGTCTCCCGAATGCGCCTCTCCGCCATGTCCTGAACCTCTGATTCCAAAGACCGGACAGTGCCCTTGAGCGAGACGCGCTCGGGAATGACGTTGTAGGCCGTAGAAGACGTTTCGAAGGAGGTCACCGAGATCACCAGCTGCTTGACGGGATCAAGGTTCCTGCTTGCGATCGTTTGCAGCGCCAGGACGATCTGGCATGCGACGACGGTCACGTCTATGCCTTCGTGAGGTTTCGCTGCATGCGCTCCGCCTGCTGCGATCGTGACATCGAAATGATCGGCTGCAGCGAAGAACTTGCCGGCCCGGATCGCGAACGTTCCGACATCTGCCTCAGGCCAGTTATGCATTCCGTAGACCTCGTCGATGCCGAACCGCTCGATCATGCCGTCATCGACCATTTCGCGTCCGCCCCCGCCGCCTTCTTCGGCGGGCTGGAAAATGACCGCGACGGTTCCATCGAAATTCCGCGTTTCCGCAAGGTATTTCGCAGCGCCAAGGAGCATCGCGGTGTGCCCATCATGTCCGCAGGCATGCATCTTGCCCGGCGTCTTCGACGCATAGTCGAGCCCGGTTTCCTCATGGATCGGCAAGGCATCCATGTCGGCGCGCAGGCCCACCGTCTTCCCCGAAGTCCGGGTCTTGCCGTGGATCAACCCGACAACTCCCGTGCGCCCGATGCCGGTCACCACCTCGTCGCATCCGAATTCCTTGAGCTTGTATTCCACGATTCCGGCGGTGCGATGCACCTCAAAGAGCAGTTCCGGATGCGTGTGAAAATCGCGCCGCCACGCGGTGATTTCGTCATGCAGTTCAGCAAACCTGTTGCGAGTGGGCATCTTCCACCTCTTCAATTCTTCCTTGCAACTTTCGGACTTTATTCGGAAACGCAAGCCCCTCGCTCTCACGAGCGCGTCAATCGGCCCTGCATCGCGACCGCATGCGTCACTTGAGGGCAACCCGCACCAAGGCTAGGTATCGCGCATGTCACTCTGGGAATACGCCAATCCGAGGAAGTTCATGGCGACGACCGACCGGCTGGTTGGACCGCTGTTCCTGCTTGCCGCGCTGTGCCTCGGTACCGGCCTGACCTGGGGGTTCTTCTTCGCACCGGACGACTTCCGGCAGGGTTCGACCGTCAGGATCATCTACCTGCATGTCCCTTCCGCCATGATGGCGATCAACACCTGGATCATGATGCTGGTCGCATCGCTCATTTGGCTGATCAGAAGGCACCACGTTTCGGCGCTGGCAGCCAAGGCCGCCGCTCCGGTGGGTGTGGCGATGACCCTGATGGCGCTCTTCACCGGCGCGGTCTGGGGTCAGCCCATGTGGGGAAGCTGGTGGGAATGGGACCCGAGACTGACTTCGTTCCTGATCCTGTTCCTCTTCTACCTGGGCTACATGGCGCTTTGGTCCTCGGTCGAAAACCCGGACACCGCCGCCGACCTGACCAGCATGCTCTGTGTCGTTGGGTCGGTCTTCGCTCTCCTCTCGCGCTACGCCGTCAATTTCTGGAGCCAGGGACTGCACCAGGCCGCGAGTCTCTCGCTGGACAGGGACGAGAACATGTCGAACGAGTTCTGGCTCCCGCTCGTGGTGTCGATCGCGGGATTCGTCATTCTGTTCATCGCGCTCGTCCTCTTGCGCACCCGCTGCGAAATCCGCCTGCGCCGGGTGCGCGCGCTTGAACTGAGGGAGCGCGTGCCATGATGCCCGATCTTGGAGCATACGCATTCGAGGTCGCTCTGGCCTATGCAGGATCGTTCGTGATCCTGGTCGTCATCATCGGACTGAGCGTGATGCAAGCCGTGCGCGCCAAGCGCCTCCTTGACGAAACCGAGCGCCGAAGTCCCGATGCCTAGGATATCGCCGCTTGTCCTGTTGCCGCTCGTGGTCTTTGCAGGGCTTGCCGGCCTGTTTCTCGGCGGCATCTACCGTGAGGACCCGGACGCCCTGCCCTCGACTCTCCTCGGGCGCAGCGCTCCTGTTCTGGACGTCGTTCCGCTCGGGCAAATGGCTGCGATTGATCTGGATGAATTGACGAACGGAAGCGTCACGCTGGTGAACTTCTGGGCCAGCTGGTGCGCGCCCTGCCGCGTTGAACATCCACAGCTGATGCGCCTGAAACGCGACGGCTTCGCGATCCTTGGCGTCAATTACAAGGACGACCCGCAGAAAGCCCAGCGGTTCCTTGACGAACTCGGTGATCCATTCAAGGCCGTCGGTGCAGACCCAAGGGGACGAACGGCCATCGAATGGGGCGTATACGGAGTTCCCGAGACATTCGTCGTCGATGGCAAGGGCAAGGTCGTCTCACGATTCGCCGGTCCCGTGACGGATCAGATTCTGGAACGCAGGATCCGCCCTGCGATCGAGACGGCACTGACACGTTGAACGTGCAGCACTCGCAAGTCCCGGTAAGCGAGTTTCGGCACAGCCGCGATCGACCGCCCGTGCTGATCAACCTATCGGCAGGAGAGCCAAAGACGCGAAATCGTCATGCTGCCTTGGCAAGGTCGCGAAGCACATAGTGCAGGACGCCGCCATGCTCGACGTATTCCCTCTCGATTCCCGTATCGATCCGGCACTTGAGCGTGATTTCCTTCGAACTGCCGTCCGCGAATTCAATCCGGCACGGCACTTCGGAAAGCGGCTGCAGATCGCCTTCCAGTCCCGTGATCGTGACCGTCTCGTCACCGCTCAACCCGAGCGACTGACGCGTGTCTCCATCGGTGAACTCGAACGGAATGACACCCATTCCGACGAGATTGGAGCGGTGGATGCGCTCGTAGCTTTCCGCGATGACGGCCTTCACGCCCAGGAGCGCGGTGCCCTTTGCGGCCCAATCTCTCGAGGAGCCGGCACCGTACTGGGCACCCGCAATCACGACCAAGGGCGTGCCCTGCTCCTGGTATGCCATCGCCGCATCGTAGATCGACATCTGAGTGCCGTCAGGACCCTTCGTGTAACCGCCTTCGACGCCATCCAGCAATTCGTTCCTGATGCGAATATTGGCAAACGTGCCCCGCATCATGATCTCGTGGTTCCCGCGTCTCGACCCGTATGAATTGAACTCGCGCGGAGCCACTTGCCGATCGGTAAGGTACATGCCCGCTGGAGTCGTGTCCCTGAACGAGCCCGCTGGAGAAATGTGGTCAGTTGTCACCATGTCGCCGAGCAGTGCCAGAACGCGCGCGCCCTCGACGTTGGAGATGGTTCCAGGCTCCGGCGACATGTCCCGGAAATACGGAGGATTCTGCACATATGTCGATGTTGCGGGCCAATCATAGGTGAGGCTGTCGGTCGTCTCCACGCCACGCCACTTCTCGTCGCCCATGAAGACATCTGCATATCTTGACTGGAATGCGTCCCGCGTCACGGTCTTCTGCACAAGCTCCGCGATCTCCCCTTGCGTCGGCCAAACATCCTTGAGGAACACGTCCTTGCCGTCCCCGTCTTGCCCGATGGGTTCGCTGGTAAGATCGATGTCAAGCGTTCCCGCCAGTGCATAGGCCACGACCAGAGGCGGTGAGGCCAGGTAGTTTGCGCGAACGTCCGGGCTGATCCGGCCTTCGAAGTTCCGGTTTCCCGAAAGAACGGCTGTGGCCACGAGGTCGCCGTCCGAGATCGCCTTGGAGATTTCAGGCTGAAGCGGCCCGGAATTCCCGATGCAGGTTGTGCAGCCGTACCCGACGAGGTTGAACCCCACGGCGTCCAGGTCTTCCTGCAGTCCAGCCGCGTCAAGATAGGCGCTCACGACCTGGCTGCCAGGCGCAAGCGAAGTCTTGACCCATGGCTTGCGGTTCAGCCCCAGCGCCCGCGCCTTGCGGGCGACCAGGCCCGCGCCGATCATGACGTAAGGATTCGACGTATTGGTGCAGGACGTGATCGATGCGATCACGACCTTGCCAGATTCCATCGTGTAGTCTTCGCCTTCCACAGCGACCTTCTTGCCGGCGGGACGCTTGAACGTCTCCTTCATTTCACGCGCAAACGCGGCCTTTGCGTCGGTGAGCGCCACGAAGTCCTGCGGTCGCCTCGGACCGGAAATGGCCGGCACGATCGTGCTCATGTCAAGGCTAAGCTTGTCCGAATAAACGGTCGCGTTGTCGGTTCGACGCCACATGCCGTTCTCCTTGGCATAGGCCTCGACCAGCGCAATTCGCTCTTCCGAGCGACCGGTCTGGCGAAGGTAACGCAGCGTTTCGCCGTCGACCGGGAAGAATCCGCAGGTCGCGCCATATTCGGGAGCCATGTTTGCAATCGTGGCCCTGTCGGCGAGCGGCAGCCAGTCCAGCCCCTCGCCGAAGAACTCGACGAACTTGCCCACGACGCCCTTCTCGCGGAGCATTTCGACAACCTTCAGGACGAGGTCCGTGCCGGTCGTGCCTTCTACCATGGATCCGGTCAGTTCGAATCCGACGACTTCCGGGATCAGCATGGAGACCGGCTGCCCCAGCATCGCGGCCTCCGCCTCGATGCCGCCGACGCCCCAGCCCAGAACCGCCAGCCCATTTACCATGGTCGTGTGGCTGTCCGTTCCGACGAGCGTATCGGGAAACGCCACTTCGGCCCCGTTCTGATCCTTGTCCGTCCAGATCGCCTGGGCCAGATATTCGAGGTTCACCTGGTGGCAGATTCCGGTACCTGGCGGAACGACCCGGAAGTTGTCGAATGCGCTCTGTCCCCACTTGAGAAACGTGTAGCGCTCCATGTTCCGCTCGTACTCGCGATCGACGTTCAGCTGAAATGCGCGCGGGTTGCCGAATTCGTCGATCATGACCGAGTGGTCGATGACAAGGTCGACCGGGTTCAACGGGTTTATCTTCTCGGCCTTGCCCCCGAGCGCCACGATCCCGTCCCGCATGGCGGCAAGGTCAACCACGGCGGGCACGCCAGTGAAGTCCTGCATGAGCACGCGGGCCGGTCGGTAGGCGATCTCCCGGGGATTCCTCCCGCCCCTCTCCGCCCAATCCGAAAACGCGCGAATGTCGTCGAGCGTCACGGTCTTGCCGTCCTCGAAGCGCAACACGTTTTCCAGAACCACCTTCAGAGAGGCCGGAAGCCGGTCGAAACTTCCCAGGCCGGCCGCCTCAGCTGCAGGGATCGAATAGTAATCCACGCTGGCACCGCCTGCCGTGAGGGACTTCCTGGTTCCCGATGAGTCGTGGCCTACGGAAATGGGCATCCTTTCGCCTCCGTCATGAACTGGGCAGAATTTCGGGATGGGGATACTCTCCCATTGCGGAGCGACGCAAGGTGCGGGGCGCAAATTTCGCGCGAGACCGCATACATTCCATCCAAATGCCAGCAAAACACGCTGAGTCTCGTCGGCGGTGGGACATTGTAACGCAGCCTCGCAAAACCTTGATTGGTGACCGAGGCGCGGATTCGGTACTGAGGTCGAGGACCATGACGGGATCTGAGGTAATGACTCGATTGATGCCGATCGCCGCCGCGCTTTGGATGGCGGCCTCCGGATTTGCAACAGCAGGCCAGGCGGTCGTTGTGGAACTGTTTACGTCCCAGGGGTGCAGTTCCTGCCCGCCGGCGGACCGCATCCTCAGTGAACTGGCCGAACGCGACGACGTGATCGCCCTGGCGCTGCACGTGGATTACTGGGACTACCTGGGCTGGAAGGACAATTTCGCCATTCCAGGCCACACTAGGCGTCAACGCTCATATGTGCGCGCAATCGGAAAGAACACGATCTACACCCCTCAGATGGTGATTGGCGGCCGAGATCACGTCATTGGCTCGCGACCGATGAAGATCTCCAGGCTGCTGCAGAGGCATGCCGCGCGGGATGCCCACGTCAACGTCGTGGCCAAACGGGTCGGCGACCAGATATCCATCGAGGCGACTACGTCCGGGGCTACAGCCGTACCAGCGGTCGTAGATCTTGTGACATACCTGCCAGAAGCGACGGTTGACGTCCTCCGCGGAGAAAACGCCGGGCGGACGCTCACCTATCACAACATTGTCCGAGATTGGACGAGACTAGGATCATGGAACGGCAAGTCTGCCTATCGCGCGACGGCCCAGGTGCCGGAAGGCGTTCCTGTCGTGGTGCTCGTGCAGGCCCGCAATTCGGGACCTATTCTCGGGGCTCACCGGCTTCGCTGACCTCGGATTGAACCCGTCCCGGCCTCCGCTTCCAGCGATGATGGATCCAGAACCACTGGGCGGGATGCTTGCGCGCCATTCTTTCAACGATGTCGTTGTATTCCTGCATCATGCTTTCGGGAGTCGACTTGGCCAACGGAGCCTCCATGCGCACGCGAAACGTCTGACCGTCGTCCTCCCGTATGCCGAAGAGCGGGATGATCTCCGCGTCATAGGCCAGCGCCCACTCGGCAGCGGACAAGGCGGTATGCGCCTTACGGTCGAAGAACTTCAGGAGCGGTGCCCCGGCCATGGAGATGTCCGTGGCGATCCCGATCACGCCACCCTCCTTCAGGTGCCGGATCAATCCCGCGACCCCCTTCCTGTTGGTCGGAAAGACGGGAGACGCGATTTCCGAAATCGCCTTGACGTAGTGAGCGTTGAATGCGGCGTTGCGCATCGGCCGGTAGAGTGCTGCCATCGAGTATCCCTCGCGACTGAGCTTTGCGCGCGGAACATCGTAGTTCCCGAAGTGTGCCGTAACGAGGATGACCGGCCTTCGCGCGTCGCGTGCAGCCTTGAGTGCGGCAACGCCAGGACCTTCCATCGTCGCGGCCCTTGCTCGCTCCACAAACGCCTCTCCTGAATAGATCTCGATCACCGTGCGCCCGAAATTGTCTGGCACGCGCCGCGCGATCCTCCGCCTTTCCGCCGGAGAGAGTTCCGGCATGGCGTGATCAAGATTCTCGAGAATTCTGCGGCGCCAGCCAATGAGCGGTGCCACAACGTAGGCTACCAGCTTGCCCACGAACGGACCGCGCATGCGATAGGGAAGCAGAAGGGCGAAACCAAGAAGCGAGCGGGCAAGCCCGTTGTTCAGCCAGTCCCTTAACCGGTTGCCGAGTGCCACGGCCCGCACCTCGCCATCACGTCACAAGCCGTTGGATACGGGGCTTGGACCCCACATTGCAACGGGGAAAGTCCGCACGGACTGCGAGACCGATTGTGCGGACCGCAACCAGCAAGCCAGGCAGTCACAAAAAACAAGGCGGCCGTAAAGCCGCCCTTATGCTCGTGAAATAACGGGATCAGCCAGTTGGCGTGATGCAGGAATTCGTCTCAGTATCAAAAACCTGCCCCTCGGGGCATGACATCGTGACCTGTTCTTTCGCGTGACCCTTGAAGCACATGGCCGTTGCCAGAGAAGGCATCATCGCCAAAACAAGAACCGTGACAATCGATGCAGCTTTCATGAGTCTCTCCCTTTCGACCGTTGCATGCTTAGCGTAGCACGAGATCCCGTGCCGACATTTCACGAAACCGTGAGCGCTGCTACGTTCCGAAGACGCGTCCGAAAATCGTGTCGACGTGCCTCGTGTGACGCTCAAGGTCGAACTTCTCCCTGATCTCTGTCTCCGAAAGCGCTGCAGTCACGTCGGCATCGGCCAGGAGTTCCGCAAGAAAGTCCCGGTCCTCTTCCCAGACCTTCATCGCGTTGCGCTGCACCAGGCGGTAGGCATCCTCGCGACTGACCCCCTTTTGGGTCAGGGCCAGAAGCACCTGCTGCGAATGGACAAGGCCGCGCAACCTTTCGAGATTCGTCTTCATGTTCCCAGGATAGACAACGAGCTTGTCGATCACGCCGGTGAGGCGTGCGAGCGCAAAGTCCAGGTGCACGGTTGCGTCCGGGCCAATGCCGCGTTCCACGGAGGAATGCGAAATGTCGCGCTCATGCCAGAGCGCAACGTTTTCCAGGGCGGGCGCGACCGCGCTGCGGACAAGACGGGCGAGGCCGGTCAGGTTTTCGGTCAGGACCGGATTGCGCTTGTGCGGCATGGCGGAGGAACCCTTCTGCCCTTTCGAGAAATGTTCTTCCGCCTCCAAGACCTCGGTGCGCTGCATATGCCGAATCTCGGTCGCGATGTTTTCAACGCTCGACGCGACGACGCCGAGCGTTGCGAAGAACATTGCATGCCGGTCTCTCGGGATGACCTGCGTCGAGACAGGTTCCGGGCGAAGCCCCAGCTTGGCGCAGACATGCTTTTCCACACCGGGGTCAATGTTTGCAAAAGTCCCGACCGCACCGGAAATGGCCCCGGTGGCAACTTCCTCACGTGCATTCAGAAGGCGTGACCTGTTCCGGTCCATTTCCGCGAAGAACCTGGCGAAGGTAAGCCCCATCGTGACGGGCTCCGCGTGAATGCCGTGGCTCCGTCCGATGCGGACATCCATCTTGTGCTCAAGCGCACGACGCTTCAGCGCGGCGAGCAGCGCATCGATGTCTTCGAGGAGCAGGTCGGCGGCGCGCGTCAGCTGTATGTTGAATGCAGTATCCAGAACGTCGGAAGACGTCATGCCCTGGTGCACGAATCGGGCTTCCTTGTCGCCGATGATCTCGGCAAGATGCGTCAGGAACGCGATGACATCATGCTTGGTGACAGCCTCGATTTCGTCGATCCGTTCAACGTCGAATTCTGCATCCCGGGCTCTCCAGACAGCATCGGCATTTTCGCGGGGAATGACGCCAAGTTCCGCCATGGCGTCGCAGGCATGCGCCTCGATCTCGAACCAGATGCGAAACCTGGTTTCCGGCGACCAGATCGCGGCCATGTCCGGGCGCATGTATCTCGGGATCATGTGCGGGACCTTTCTTCGGATACGGGAATGCATTTAGTCTGAACGTCAGGCACAATAAACCCCTGAATCAGCGCTCAAGCCATTGAAGGCATTGATATCTTGGTCGCTTGCAACGAATGGATGGCGCACGGGAAACGCCCAAGCCATCAAGGCTGAGTGCACATTTCTGAATCATCATGCTATCTGGATTCCAAATCCAGCCCAGGCTCAGCGTCGGGCCAATGCACGTTCACGGGCAACGTCTTCGCACGACGCTGGATGTCTTCAAGCTGCACTGGCTTGTAGTCAAAGACATCAACCCCGACGTTGACCGAATTCCGAGTGCCCTTCCAGTTATGGTGCACGTGACCGAAGAGTTGCAACGCGCCGCGCCTGGAGTGGTTCCAGGTCACCATTGGATAGTGACAGAGCGTGTTGGGAAGGCGTTCCGGATCATCCCTGACTTCAAGGAAATGCGACACGCTGTCCCAGGGCAGCCTCAGGGTTTTGACCCGGTCGTGATTGCCGACGATCAGGTGCTTTCGGAGACCCGGCAACTGGTCGAAGCGGTGCCGAAGCCATTCGTCATTCCTTGAATTTCGGCCCATCGCGAAGTCCCCGAGAATCCAAAGATCATCCTGTGGACCAACGCAGTTCCAAAGGTTTTCCAGGATCACCGCTTCCATGTGATCAGCGTCACGAAAGGGCCGGTCACAGAACTGGATGGTGGGTTCGTGACCAAAGTGAAGGTCGGCCGTGTACCATTGTGTCAATGTCACTCTCCTACGTGTAGTTCCGCGCAGACGGCGTCAGGCAGTTTCGGAGAGTTCAATGTCTCTTGCGAACAACGAATACGCCGCCCGCAAAAGCGGGCGCTACATATGAGTTTCGGATATGAAGCGCAAATTCTGCATGCAGACCCAATAGCAACTCGGCTTGGCAGCGTAAATGCCCCTTCGAAATCACTGCGAACGTCGAAATGCGCCGCGCGAATCGCGGCACGAGACACACGCGTTGGCAGCGCAGCGCTCAGTCCCGTTCAGCGAATCCTCGAACTCCGGCGTACACGCCCGATTGCGCCCTTGAAGTCAGTTCGGGAACGGCAAGTCCTTGGCACGCCGCAAATTCGATTGCAGCCAAATTCGCCATGCCTTGGCACGCGACCATTGTCGCCGGAATGGATGGCCTCGCCCCGGTTGGGGCGAAATCGGACAACCGGAATCCGAGACTTGACCCAAACGGCACCGGCAACTAATTCATTGTTCCCGGCGGGTGTAGCTCAATGGCAGAGCAGGAGCTTCCCAAGCTTAAGACGAGGGTTCGATTCCCTTCACCCGCTCCATTCAATCCACCTGGAACGCCCTTCCTTGTCTGAATTCCTTAACCAGCTGGACACCCCTAACCTCGAAGCCATGGGAATTCATGGCTGGCCATACGGGTATTCTGATCAGGTCAGGTTCCACGAACTCGACCCCCTGAACCACGTGAACAACGCGTCGTACCTGAGCTGGTTCGAAAACGTTCGGGTCCGTTACTTCCAGTACTACGGGCTTTCATCCTACGGCCGGGGCGACGACGACCCGCAAATCGTGGTGCGTCAGCAAAGCGTCGACTACCTCGCCCCCATGTTCCAGGACGAGCGCTATGTCGTGACCGCACGCACCCGGCTCCTGAAGACCTCCAGCCTGATCATGGACTACGCCGTGCACTCCGGCGGCGCGGTTCGTGCCTCGGGCAGCGCCGTGCTTGTGAGCCTGGAGCAGGACGGCACGGCACGTCGGCCCCACAAGTACGCAGCAATCAAGCGCATTCTCGCCACGGACGGAGCAGAAAGGGCGTAACTACGCCGCTCAGCCAGCGTGCCGTTGCACAAAGCTGACTAGCTGGGCTGTCGAGGCGTCCTTGTCGCCAGCGTCTGCCTCGCCGGAAACCACTGGCTCGAGATCCCTGGCCAGCGCCTTGCCAAGCTCCACGCCCCATTGGTCGAAACTGTTGATGCCGAGCATCGCGCCCTCGACAAAGACCCGATGCTCGTACAGGGCCACGATCTGTCCGAGCACGAAGGGCGTCAACTTTGGATAGACAAGCGTGGTCGACGGCCGGTTGCCCGAAAAGACTCGATGCCTGGCCTGCAGTTCCAGTTCTTCGCCTGAGTAATTGTCCCCGAGCAACGCCTGCGCCTCTGCAAAGCTGCGACCCTTCATAAGTGCTTCGGATTGCGCAAGGCAGTTCGCGACAAGCAGTCGATGCTGGTGCGCAACCTCGTCCTCATGCCCTGCCGCGCCGATCATGAACTCGCACGGAATCACGCGCGTTCCCTGGTGAATCAACTGGTAGAAGGCGTGCTGGCCGTTTGTTCCGGGCTCGCCCCATACCACGGGACCGGAATGGACCGGAAGGTCGGAGCCGTTCATGGACACGCCCTTGCCGTTGCTCTCCATTTCCAGCTGCTGAAGATAGGCTGGAAGACGGGACAGCCGCTGCTCGTACGGAAGAACCGCCCGCGTCGCGCAACCGAGACCCTGGTTGTGCCAAAGCCCGGTCAGTGCAAGCATGACAGGCATGTTCTGCAAGGGTGGCGCAGCCTGGAAGTGCAGGTCCATGGCATGGCCGCCTGACAGGAAGGCGCGAAACGCCTGCGGTCCTATGGCGATCATCAGGGACAGCCCGATCGGCCCCCACACGGAGTAGCGACCTCCTACCCAGTCCTCGAAACCGAACACGCGTTCAGGACCAATGCCGTATGCGGCTGTTCGCTCCTCCGCAGAGGAAAGCGCCACGAAATGCGAGCCCGCGTCCTTGTCACCCAAGGATTCAGCAATCCACTTTCGAACGGTGTCGGCATTGGTCATCGTCTCAATCGTGGTGAAAGTCTTGGAAGCGACGATCACCAAGGCGGTCTCCGGCCTGAGCGGCAGGAGGGTGTCGTTGACATGCGCGGCATCCACGTTCGAGACGAAATGGCACCGAGGCCCGTCATGGTAGGGTGCCAGCGCCAACGCCGCCATGGCTGGGCCGAGGTCTGAGCCCCCGATGCCGATGTTGATCACGTCCGTGACCTTGCCGCCCGTAACGCGAATGCCGCCGTCACGCACGCCCTCGGCGAACCTCTCCATGCGACTGAGCGTCCGCAGCACGGCCGGCATGACGTCCCGACCGTCCACCATGACAGGTGCGCCCGCCAGGTTGCGGAGCGCCGTATGGAGCACGGCCCTCCCCTCGGTCTCGTTGATGGATTCGCCCCCGAACATGGCCTGCCGACGCAACGGGATCGCAGATTCGTCGAACATTTCAAGCAGCAGGCTCCGGCCCGCCTCGTCCATCGAGGTCTTCGAATAGTCAAGCAGCAGGTCGCCCGCCTCAATGGCAAACTCGCGTGCCCGATTCGGATCGTTGAAGCGCTCGAGGATCGGGGTTTCGACCGCCTTGCGCGCTGACTTGCCAAGTCGGTCCCAATTCATCACGCGCAATCCTGTCCGTTGTCTATGTCCCGCCAATTGCGGCCATCTCCTTCAAGCAGGACAGCCGCTCCTTCGGGTCCGTTGGTGCCGACCTGGTAGGAATCCGGATGCGCATCCTGCTCCCGCCACTCCTTGATGATCGGGTCGGCCCATGCCCATGCCTGTTCAACCTCGTCGCCGCGCATGAACAACGTCTGATCTCCGCGAATGACATCCATGATCAGGCGTTCGTAAGCGGCTGGCGCGTCCTCCACTCCCCGCCCCAGCGCTTCTGCAAAAGTCATGTCCAGCGGAACATCCACGAGGCGCATGCCGCCGGGCCCAGGCTCCTTGATCGTAACGAAGAGGTTAATGCCCTCGTTCGGCTGCAGGCGTATGGCCAGAACGTTGCGGTGCTGCCCAAGCGTCTGGCCAAAGATCGAATGCGGCGCGGTCTTGAACACGATGGAGATCTCCGAATGCCTTGCCGCCATGCGCTTGCCGGTCCGGAGATAGAACGGCACTCCCGCCCATCTCCAGTTGGAGATGTGAAGCCTAAGGGCGATGAAGCTCTCTGTCCGGCTGTCCGCATTTTCGACCTGGTCCAGGTAGCTTTCTCCAGGTTCTGTGGACACATATCGGCCCCGCACAATGTCACGCGGGCCCGGTCGCTCAATCGCGCGGATCACCTTGAGTTTCTCGTCCCGCACCGCATCCGGGTCAAAGCGCGAGGGCGGCTCCATTGCAATGAGGCAGAGAAGCTGCATCAGGTGGTTCTGGATCATGTCCCGCATTGCGCCAGCCTTGTCGTAGTAGCTGCCGCGCCCGTCCACGCCGACGCTCTCCGCCACCGTGATCTGCACATGGTCCACGAACTGCGCATGCCACAGAGGCTCGAACAGGACATTGCCGAATCGGACCGCCATCAGGTTCTGGACAGTTTCCTTTCCCAGGTAGTGGTCGATCCTGTATATCTGGCTCTCGTCAAAGTGGCTGCGCAAGATCCTGTTCAGATCCCGGGCACTCTCGAGATCGCGGCCAAACGGTTTCTCGACGACAATCCGGCAGGCGGGACTCGCGCAGCTGTGCTTCCGCAGACGCTCGGCCAGCGTGCCAAACAGCGACGGCGCTACGGAAAAGTAGAAGGCCCGAACGACGCCGTCACGCAACATGCCGGAAAGCGCGTCCCAGGCGCCGTCGCTCGCGGCATCAAGGATGAGGTGGTCAATGCACTCCAGAAAGGTCCTGACGTCATCTTCAGGCCGCGCGGACTCGGGGACGAACTCGCTTAGGGCCTCGGCGACAAATGCCCGGTACCCGTCCCTGTCCAACTGTCGCCGCGCAGCGCCAATGATCCGGCTATTCGGGGGCATCTGTCCCGCCCGGAATCGTCGGAACAGGCCGGGAAATATTCTTCTCCGGGCCAGATCGCCCGTACCTCCGAATATCACCAGGTCGAACGCCTCAACCGGAATGACGCGCGAAACCATGATGCCTTCCTCTTTCCGTCACTAATGCCAATTCCGCAAACCTGTCCCATCCGCAGGACGATTTCGCGGCAAACAATGCGATGCAGACAACATCACATCACTGTCACTGCCGCTTTCCTGCACTTTACCCCCATGGATTCCAGCTCTTAGAGTTTGGGCCGGGAAAATCGTTCGATTTGGAATTCCGGTGAGGAGCGACATGTGCAAGTCTTGGCGGATGCTCACGGCAAGATCAACTCGACAATGCGCCGAACCAAGCCGCCGACCTGGGCGGTACGCCGCGCACGCAGGTCCAGAGCGCGCGTTGCTTTCTCGGTTGCCTGACACCGGCAGGTTCAGGCACTCGAAGCGGCAGATCATCCAAGAGGGCGACGACGAATGAAAGACGGTACCGAGTTGCTTTCGAGCGAGAAGTTCCGCGATCCCCTGGTTACGGCAACTGGAGATGAGCGGGCCGAGGTTGCATTGGCACGCCTCGAGACGCTCTGGTTCAACACGGGCACGCTGTGCAACATCGAGTGCCCCAACTGCTACATATTTTCGTCGCCGAAGAACGACAGTCTCGTCTATCTGACGCTGGCCGATGTCGAGCATTTCCTTTCCCAGGTCGCGGAACTCGACAAGCCCGTTCGCGAAATCGGGTTTACCGGCGGCGAGCCGTTCATGAACCCGGACATGATCGCGATGGCACGGGCATCCCTCGACGCGGGACATGAAGTCCTGATCCTCACGAACGCCATGAGACCGATGATGCGAAAGCCGATGCGCACTGGAATCGAGGACCTTCAGCGCAGATTTGGCGACCGCATGACGCTCAGGATTTCGCTCGACCACTGGTCGGCGGCGCTGCACGACGAGGAGCGCGGCTCCGGCAGCTTCGGCATCTCGCTGGTAGGCATGCGCTGGCTTCGGGACAAGGGCGTCCGCATGACCGTGGCCGGACGGACAATGTGGGGCGAGACTGAGGCCGATGCGCGCGGAGGATACGCTGCTCTCTATGCGAGTGAAGGCTTCGAGATCGACGCCTACAACCCTGCAGACACCGTCCTGTTTCCGGAAATGGATGACACAGCCGATGTACCGGAAATCACGACGTCTTGCTGGGACATGCTGGGCAAATCACCCGAACAGGTCATGTGCTCCTCCTCGCGCATGGTGGTCAAGCGCAAGGGTGCCGAGCACCCTGCAGTTGTCGCTTGTACGCTGCTGCCTTACGACACGCAGTTTGAACTCGGCAGATTTCTAAAGGAGGCCTCAAGGCCCGTTCGGCTCAATCATCCGCATTGCGCCAAGTTCTGCGTTCTCGGCGGCGCAAGCTGCTCGGCCTGAACACGTTCCCGCGTTTCCGCGACCGCAAGATCTCACGGCGATCCCCTTTGTGAAACGTGCGGGCCCGAGCGCCGTCAGCCGGCCATTGCGCAAAGCAGCTCGAACATGATCGATGCACCTAGAAACGCGGTGGCGCCGGCCTGATCGAAAGGTGGTGACACCTCGACAAGGTCAGCACCCCGGATGTCGAGCCCGGCAAGATGGCGACAGACCTCAAGCGCCTGGAACGAATTCGGACCTCCGACCTCCGGCGTGCCGGTGCCGGGCGCGAATGCCGGATCGACGAAATCGATGTCATAGCTTACGTAGAGCGGCTTCGTGCCGACAACCTCTCGGGCCTCGGACATGACGTCCTCGATCCCGCGCGCGAACAACTCCTCTATCCGAACAGTCCGAACGCCGACGCTCTTTGCAAAGTCCATGTCTTCATGGTCATACATCGTGCCGCGAAGGCCGATCTGCATCACGCGTCTTGGATCCAGAAGGCCTTCCTCGACAGCGCGGCGAAACGGCGTGCCATGGGTGAACATCTCGCCGCCGAAGTAACTGTGGAAGAGATCAGTGTGGCTGTCGAAATGAATCATGCCAAGCGGCTCGCCTGCCGCCAAGCTCCGCAGCACCGGCAAAGAGCAAAGGTGATCGCCGCCTGCCATCAAGGGGCGAATCCCGACCTCCTGCAAATTGGCGAAATAAGCGTCGTATCGCTCCAGCGTATCAGGAATGCTGGCCGGATTCGGCCCGACATCGCCGAGGTCAGCGCAGTTTGCGGCCTCATAGGGGCGAATTCGCGAGACCGGGTGCTCGGCCCGGATCATGGTCGAAGCATCTCGAAGCTGGCGGGGTCCGTGCCTGGCGCCGGGGCGGTTCGTCGTGCCGCTGTCCCACGGTGCGCCGACGAGGCCTATCTGGACTTCGCCGAATCGCGGGTGCCCGGGCGGCACATGTGGCAGGCGCATGAAGGTTGGCACGCCCGCAAAGCGTGGAAGATCGAAGCCGGAGACGGGATGAAAGAATGGATCGCTCATGACGTGAGGCTATGTTTCCGAGTCAGAAAGTTCCAGTCTGGATCTCGCGAGCCGGTCGGTCACGCACTTTTCCTCAATTGCGATCTCCCTTTCGCCTGCGGCAAGCCAGCGTGCCAGCATCCGGGCGGCGACATCAACGTGTTCGGCCTTTCTCAAGGCGCATTCCCAGACCGTGGCAACTCGCCAGCCGATCTCGAGCAGTCTTGAGTGCACCTCTTCGTCACGCGCGACGTTTCTTTCGAACTTTGGGATCCAGTATTCGGTGCGCGTTGCAGGAATAGTGGCGAACCGGCACCCTTCATGGCGATGCCAGAAGCAACCATGCACAAACACCACGGCGTTGTACTTCCGAAGCGCCAGATCCGGACGGCCGGGAATGTACTTCGCATGCAACCGATAGCGAAAGCCCCGCCTGTGCAGCGCCTTCCGCAACACGAGCTCCGGCTTTGTGTTCTTGCCCCTGATGCCGGCCATGATCCGGGATCGCGTCTTGCTGTCAACGACATCCATCAAGGTCTTTGTCCCACCTGTCCTTGCGAACTCCTCAGAGCATATACCACGAAGAATGACATCGTCAGGAAGAGTCGTGCGCTCGTCTGCCCGGCGTCAGCGACTCTACTCGAAAACTGGGCGGGGCAAGCATCGGCCACAGCCGCGTGCCTTGCCCGCTCCATAGGCTTACGGCAACGGCATGGTCCGCTTCATGAAGCCATCGAAGAGCGGCACCGTGAATGCGGTGTCGCCGTGTGCCGGGCTGTAGATCATGCCCTTTTTCATCAGTTCGCTTCGCATGGGAGCGACGGAGTTGACCTTTTGGTTAAGAACGCTGGCGATTTCACTGGATCTGTGGGGGCCAGCCCCAAGCTCGGCCATCGCGCGCATATAGCCCTTTTGGGCGGGCGTCAGCCGATCAAATCGTACACGGAAGAAGCTCGCGTCGAGTTCCGCGAGCGCCAGAGTCGTCGCACGCTGCACGTCATCGAACTCGATCGGGGAGGCATCGGCGACGTCCCAACTGTGCTTTCCCCATTCCTGGAGAAAGTACGGATATCCACCTGTCTTGCGCAGGACTTCGGCAATGGCGCCAGGATTGAATTCCACTCCCTCGTGTGACGCAGGCACGATCAGGGCGGATCGAGCGTCGTCATCCTCCAGGCCGTCAACCGGCACGAACTCGAAGAGTCGCTCAGCGTATGACTTGGCGCGCCCGGTCTTTCCAACCAATTGCGGCAGTCCGGCCGCCACCATGGTGATTGGCAACTGCTCTTGGCTCGCGCTGTGCAGTGCAGCAATCAGCGAGGCGAGTTGCTCTTCGGGAACATACTGCAACTCATCGATGAAGAGCACGAGCGCGGCATCGTGCTCGCTCGCAGCCTCGCCAATGGTTCGAAGGAGGTCCGCGAGATCTGTGTCAAGATCTCCGCTGTCGGCCAGCCCGATTTCGGGATCGGCGTCTATCCCTACTTCAATGTCTCCAAATCTGACCGTCAATGCGGTCTTGAAGCTCGCCAGCGCACGCATCCCCTTGAGCAGACCGTCCTTCAATGCCTCTCCGCGGCTCAATCGCAAGAGGGCTGCGCGCAATACTGGAAGAAGCAACGCTGGCAACGACCGATCCTCAGGTGCTTCAATTCTGGCGCTGACTATTCCACGCTTCTCGGCATCACGGCGAATGCGATTGAGCAGGACCGTCTTGCCGACGCCGCGCAACCCGTAAAGGACAAAACTCCGAGCCGACCTCCCCGCGCGAATGCGGTCCAAGGCCACGGCAGCGCGTTCGATCAGATCGTCGCGTCCTGCAAGCTCAGGTGGAGGCGTGCCGGCTCCGGGCGCATAGGGATTCTGCCTTGGATCCATATTAAGGAAAATTATCTCGGTTTTTGTGAATCACATAATCTTATTAAAGTTGCTATAAGTCAACTATCAAGGCTTGCTGAACCCGGATTTTGCCGCCCCGGTATGGCAAAGTGGACGAGTCAGTTCAACAACGCCCGCGCACTGTCCGGCCCGAGCGGTGCCGGGCGCTCACAGGTCGTGGTCACTTCCACGAATCCCCCATTCTCACCGGAATTCAGAATGCCTGTCATCACTTCGACCGCATGAAGCGCAAGTTCCATCGAGCAACGGTGCGGACGCCCTTCCTGAATTGCAAGCGCCATGTCCGAAAGCCCCGCCGCGCGATAGTTGGCATGCACCCCGCCCTGGTTCACGACCGCAAATGGATGGTCCCATGCATCAACGGCACTGGGCTTCTGGTTCGCACGGGTCATTGCAAGTTCGCCTCCGAAGAAGTTCGGATCTGGCAAGTCAAGACTGGCTTCAGTGCCGTAAAGCTCCATCGGCTTGTGCCCGTGCGCCCAGACATCCCAGCTCGTGACCAGCGTCACGACCGCACCGCCGTGAAACTCGAGGATGCTGTGGATCGTCGTCGGCGTCTTGACCGGAATCTCCTCGCCGCGCCGAGGCTCCGAGAGGATGGTTCGCGTCCGGGATGGAGTCGTGCTGACCGCCGCCACGCGCCTTACCGGCCCGATCAACTGGACAAGATTGGTCACGTAGTAGGGACCGATGTCCAGGACCGGCCCCGCTCCCGGGAGAAAGAAGAAGTCCGGATTCGGATGCCAGTGCTCCATCCCATGGCTCATCACGAACGCCGTGCCGCTCGTCACTGTCCCGATGACGCCCTCATCGATCAAGTGGCGCGCATGCTGGTGAGATCCCCCGAGGAACGTGTCCGGCGCCGAACCGACGCGACAGCCCTTCTCCTCGGCGAGCCGTGCAATTTCCGCGCCTTCCTCAAGCGAAAGAACAAAGGGCTTTTCCGAATATACATGCTTGCCCGAATTCAGTGCGCTCGACGAAACCCCGAAATGCGCTGCCGGAACCGTCAGGTTCACCACGATGTCAATGTCGCCCGCCCCAAGGAGCGCTTCGACGCTGTCGTGCCGCACACCGAACTCTTCCGCCCGGGCACGAGCGGCAGCGTCATCGATGTCCGCAACCGCACGGATTTCGAATCCCCTGAACATCGGCGCAAGACGCAGATAGGCCGAGGAAATGTTGCCGCAACCAATGATGCCGACGCCAAGATTGCTCATCTGCCTCTCCGTCAAAGCGATTTCAGAAAACCGATGGAGCGCTCCGCGAAACGCCGGTCATCGCTGGGATTGTCATGCTCGAGAACAAGGTGGTCGCAGCCGACGCGTTCCAAGGCGGCCACGAGGCCCGTCCAGTCAAGCGTGCCATGACCCACGTCGGACCAGCCGTCTTCGTCAACGCATGTACCGACAGGCGCGATGTCCTTAACATGAGCCGCGCAGATTCGGCTGCCAAGACGTTCGATCCACGCAAAGGGATCCTCGCCGGCACGCATCGCCCAAGCAACATCGAATTCAAGTGCAAGCGCCGAACCGCCCTCCAGCAGGGACTCGATTGGATGGCTTCCGTCGTCCAGCGCCCGGAACTCGAAGTCGTGGTTGTGCCACCCGAAGCCGATGCCCGCATCTTGCAGCGGCTTGCCAGCTTCTGCCAGGCGCGCGCCGAACGCATGCCAGCCGTTCCGGTCATCCGGTCGATCGGCAGCATCGAGATACGGCACGTACACGTCTCGCACGCCAAGCGCAGCGGCAATCTCCCTTACGCCGTCCGGCTCGTTCTCGACCATGTCCAGCCCGAAATGCCCGCTCGTCATCACCAGACCGGCCTTCTCCAGTTCAGCCTTTAGCTTGCCCGGATCGTCCGAAGCGGCGTAGAGGCCGCCAAATCCTTCAACCTCTGACAGGCCAAGGTCCGCGATCATCCTCAAGGTATTCGACAGAGGACCGAACTTGCGGGACGAATAAAGCTGGTAGGAATGTGACACGTGCAGAATTTCCTTTCAGAGGGGGCTCAAGTCGAATGCCTGACGGCGCAATGCGCCGGCATCCGACCGGTTTCACGGATCATCGAAGTTGCCGATGCTAACGTACCGCTGTCAAGCAATGCTGCAATTCCCGTTCAGAGACGTTCCTCGTCGCCCGCATCGAAGAGCGATGCATCGGCGGCATTGACGCCGGCCCGCAGCGAATCGCCGGAGGCAACCTTGGACTGTCCGCTGATCCGCAGCCAGAAGCGCTTGCCGTTGACCGACGTCAGGACGAGCGTGTCCGAGCCGAGCGGCTCGACCACCTCTGCCTTGACGGTGAGCTCCAAGTCAGCTCCCGCCGCGTCGTCGCCAACGAGAACATGCTCGGGTCGAATGCCGAACCACACGTCTCCCGCGACCTCCCGTTCGAACGAATAGGAAGCCAGCGGAACGGAAAGCTCTCCCGCGAGGAAGTGGCCATTCTCCACCCTTCCCTGCTGAAGGTTCATGGCGGGCGAGCCGATGAAGTCCGCAACATAGAGATTGGCCGGCCGGCTGTAGATCTCGCCCGGCGACGCGAGCTGCTGAATGATCCCGTCCTTCATTATGGCGATCCGGTCGGCAAGGGTCATCGCCTCGACCTGGTCATGCGTAACGTAGATCATGGTGTTGTCGAGGCGGTCGTGCAGCTGCTTAAGCTCGACGCGCAGGTCGGCACGGAGCTTTGCATCCAGATTCGAGAGCGGCTCGTCGAAAAGGAAAACGTCCACGTCGCGCACAAGGGCGCGCCCGATGGCGACCCTTTGGCGCTGGCCGCCCGAAAGCGCCGACGGCTTCCGCTTGAGAAGCGGCTCTATCTGAAGGATGTCGGCAGCGCGTGCCACGCGTTCCTTGATCTCGCTTTTCGGCACGCGGGCGTTCTTGAGGCCGAACGACATGTTTCCTTCAACAGACATCTGCGGGTACAGCGCGTAGCTCTGGAACACCATGCCGATGCCGCGTTCCGACGGTTCGGCCCAAGTGACGTTGCGTCCCTTGATGAAGACCTGGCCGCCGGTGACGTCGAGCAGCCCTGCGATGCAATTGAGAAGCGTGGACTTCCCGCAGCCCGACGAGCCCAGGAGGACCAGGAACTCGCCTTCGTTGACGGACAGGTTAAGGCCCTTCAATACGTCGACCGCCCCGAAGCTTAGGTCGAGATTCTTGATTTCGACGGATGTTGCCCCGTTCCCGCTCATGGCTTCACCCCTTCACCGCGCCTGCTGCAATGCCCCTGACGAAAAGGCGGCCCGACACGAAATAGATGACCAGCGGCACCAGCCCCGTCAGGATGGTCGCCGCCATGTTGACGTTGTATTCCTTCACGCCCTGCACCGAGTTGACGATGTTGTTGAGCTGGACCGTCATCGGATAGATGTCGGGCTTGGTGTACACCACGCCGAACAGGAAGTCGTTCCAGATCCCGGTCACCTGGAGAATCATCGCGACCACGAAGATCGGCAGCGACATCGGCAGCATGATCTGGAAGTAGATTCCCCAGAAACCTGCCCCGTCCACCCGCGCGGCCTTGAAGAGCTCCTCGGGCAGCGACGTGAAATAGTTCCTGAACAGGAGCGTCAGGATCGGCATTCCGAAAATCGAGTGCACGATCACCAGGCCCCAGAGCGTGCCGTACAGTCCGATCTCGCGCAGCAGGATCACGATCGGATAGAGCATGACCTGATAGGGAATGAACGCCCCGAAAATCAGGATGGTGAAGAAGACGTTCGCCCCCTTGAACCGCCAGTTGGCCAGTGCATAGCCATTCACGCTCGCGATCGCGATCGAAACGATCACGGACGGAATCGTGATCCGGACCGAGTTCCAGAACCCTCGCGAAAGGCCGTCGCAATTCAGGCCGGTGCAGGCCTCGGCCCACGCCTTGACCCAGGGCTGGAACGTGATCTCGACCGGCGGAGCGAATATGTTGCCGAGCCGGATTTCGGGCATTCCCTTCAGCGAAGTCACGATCATCACGTAGAGCGGCAGCATGTAGTAGAGCGCCACCATGATGAGCGTGCCGTAAAGGAAGATGTTCCGCCGCGAGAACGTGCGGCGCGGCTTCGGCCCGTGGGCGCCCTCGAATCCTGCAATTGCCTCAGTCACGTTTCCGGCTCCCGAACTCGAGATAGGCCCAAGGGATGATGACGATGGCCACGGCAAGGAGCATCATGGTCGATGCGGCGAAGCCCTGCGCGAGGTTCTGGCGCAGGAACATCGTGTCGTAGACGTATTTTGCAGGCACTTCCGAAGCAATTCCCGGCCCGCCGCTGGTCTGGGCGACGACAAGGTCAAACACCCGAACTATGCCGCTCGCGATCAGCACGAGAGTGGTGATGAAGACGGGGCGCATCATGGGGATGACAATGAAGATGTAGGTCTTCCAGGTCGGGATGCCGTCCACCCGGGAGGCTTTCCAAATTTCCTGGTCGATGCCGCGCAACCCGGCCAGCATCAATACCATGATCAATCCCGTGCCCTGCCAAAGCCCGGCAATCAGGATGCCGTAGATCACGATGTCCTGGTTGTAGAGCGGGTCGAACTCGAAACTCGCCCAACCCAGGCTGCGCACGATGTTCTGCACCCCGAAGTCCGGGTTCAGGATCCATTGCCACACGAGGCCCGTGACGATGAACGACAGGGCGAACGGATACAGGATGATGGTGCGGAAGGTGTTCTCGAAACGGATCTTCTGGTCGAGAAGCGCGGCAAGCACGAAGCCGATAACGAGGCTGAAAATCAACGAACAGATCCCGTAGATCATCAGGTTCTCGATCGAGACGATCCAGCGATTGGTGTTCCAGAGCCGTTCGTACTGGTCCAGCCCGACCCATTTCGCCTTGGGCAGAAGCTTCGAGCCCGTGAACGAGTAGACAACCGTCCAGAGCGTGCCCCCGACAAAGACGCAGAGCGCCGTCAGGATCATCGGGATGGCGGCTATCTTTGCCATCAGATTCCTGAACAACGCGTTCGGTCTGGCCGCTTCTGCCGCCACGGTCGCCCCTATTCAGAGAGTATCGGCGAGGCCATGTCTGGCCTCGCCGGTATTTGCATCAGTCTGCGTTGGCTATGATGTCGGCGTAGCGCTCCTGGGCGTCCGCCGCCGAGATCGAGCTGTCGGCCCAGAACTCGGTCATCAGGTCCTCGATCTGACCAAGCGTGTCGGGCGACAGGGTCTGGTTGGCATCCGGCAGGATGTTGCCCTGCGCCAGAATGGCCAGTCCCTTCTTCATGCAGTCATTGGCCGCCGCAAGATCGACATCGCCGCGCACGGGCAGCGATCCCTTCTTGAGGTTGAACGCCACCTGCACTTCCTTCGAGAGCATCAGCGAAGCAAGCTCCTTCTGTGCAGCTTCCACCTCGGGATCAGACTGCTTGGGGAAGTAGAAAGCGTCGCCGCCGGTCGAGATGATCTCGTTCACGCCAAGTCCGGGCAGGCAGGAATAGTCCGTTCCGGCCATCTGGTTCGCGACCTGGAACTCGCCTTGCGCCCAGTCTCCCATGATCTGGCCACCGGCCTTGCCGGTGATCACCAGGTTTGTCGCCTGGTTCCAGTCCTGCACGTTCGAGCCCTGGCGCATCTCGCGTGCTGCCGCCGCCGCCTCGAAGACCTTGGCGTATACCGGGCCAGCCGCGACTTCGGCGTCCTTGTCGACACTTACCGCGGCCCAGGCTTCCGGTCCGGCCAGCGCGATCGTGATCACGCCGAAGGCGCCAGACGCCTGCCAAGGCTGATTGCCCATGGCAAGCGGAACGATGCCGCTGTCGCGAAGCTTGGGAGCTGCCGCCACGAATTCATCCCAATTCGACGGAACCGGAACGCCAGCCTGCTCAAACGCCGCGTGGCTCAACCAGATCCACTGCCATGAGTGGATGTTGACCGGCACGCAATAGACGCGTCCGTCGATGGTGCAACTGTCAAGCAGCGAAACCGGATGCACGATATCGCGCCAGCCCTCGGCCTCGGCCACATCGGTAAGGTCGAGCATCAAGCCGGCCTCGACCAGCTCTTCGGCCTGCCGACCATGGTTAAACTGGGTAGCGCCCATCGGGTCACCGCCAGTGATCCGACTGATCATGATCGGACGCGCCACACCACCGGAGCCGGCGATCGCGCCGTCAACCCAGTTGTGCTCGGTCATTTCGTTGAACGCCTTTGCAAACTCGGCAACGGCCGCGGCTTCGCCGCCGCTGGTCCACCAATGCGTGACTTCGAGGTCCACGGCATGGGCCGCACCAGCGGCGCACATCGCAGTGCCACAAAGCAAACTCTTGAGCGATTTCATCATATTCTCCCTGTTGTCTGTCAGACTGCGGGCGCAGGTAAGTCAATTGGACTGACAAATCAAGCGGGATTCCTTGCACGGAGCAACTCCGTTCATTCGGATGCCCTCTGCACGGCAACCGCTCACTGCGCAGGACGGTTGCAGCGTGCTGGAAGCGAGGCGTCATCTCGCTAACGTCGTGACTGGGAGGCTGGCCCACGCAGATCGGTCCCATACGTGATGGCATCCCTGACGCGCGTGACTGTTCCTCGTCCTAGACTGTCACTGATCTGCTGGAGAAACCGGTCGCAAGGAGCGTGGGGAAAAACCGCACGCTGGTGCTCGAATTATGTGACGCCCTGCATCCGCAACCTGCGGCCACGGGCGCGGCAAGCGACGAAACCTGCGGGCACGATTGAAGCGCCTCCTGTGAGCCGAACCTTACCGCCGCGTCGCGCCGAAGGCGCCCACGATGCCGGAATGCTCGAAGACGCCCGCCGCCTCGGCGTGGCCGGGACCGTGGAAGCCACCCTGGATGCGCGTGCCGGCCTCCCCAGCCGCGAATGTCCCGTCCAGATCGGCCGCGACGCTCTCGAACGACACCGTCCCGACCGCGTGTGCCGTCCCGCGGTCGATGTTCATGATGCCGCCGAAAGCGACGTCGAGGGAGGCGCCGGACCCGTCGCTCCCGAAGCGGAGGTCCCAGGTCAGGACCGCGTCCCCCACGAGCCGCTCGCCGCGGGCATCCCCGGTGACGGGCGTTCCCGCCATGATGCCGAACCAGGTCGCGCTGCCGGTCGGCGGGGATCCCGCGAGCTCGCCCAAGGCGATCCCGTACCAGACGTCGACGGGGCCCTCGTCGCCGAGCCCGATCTCGTTCAGGACCGCGAACGAGCCGTGCTCCAGCCAAGCGCCGAGACTGGCGAGGTTCGCGCCCGTGTGCGTCGAGGCCTCCCACCACAGGGTGACGCCGCGCTTCGAGCCGATGGCGACGGGAGCGCCCTGCCTGAGAGGCGTGTTCACAAGCTCGATCGTGTCGACGGCGCCACCTGGCGATTCAGTCACGGTGCACCGCGTTCCGCCGCACCGCGTCAGGAGGCGGAACGTCGGACCCCCGGTGCCGCCCGACTCCCCGTGCATCGTCGACAGGAAAAGGGAATCGGCGCGGGCGCGGATGTCGAGGTTTCGTTCTTGTAGCGCCTCCGCCGTCTCAACCTGGGTCGACAGCCCGGCAAGCTCTCGGATCCCGTCAACGTCGAGCGCCGGCCAGGGCGCCGGCCCGGGCGCTGGACCGCCGCCCTCGGAGCAAGCCGCGAGCGGGAGGAGGGCGGCCAGCGCCAGGCTGCACGCGGAATTGCATCTCATGCCCGTCTTCCTTGCTGCCGGGGTCGACATGTAGCGCGACAAGCGGCTCGCGGCCGCCGTTCCGGACAGTGCGCCTACTGCCGTGTTGCGCCGAAGGCTCCGAAGATGTCGGACTGCTCGAAGATGCCGGCCGCCTCGGCGTGGCCGGAACCCTGGAAGCCGCCATGGATGCGCGTGCCCGACTGGCCGCGCGAGAATGTCCCGTCCGGACCGACATCCAGGTCGGAGAAGATTACCGTCCCGATCGCGTGCGCCGTCCCGCGGTCGATGTTCCTGATGCCGCTGAACGCCGCGTCGAGGCCGCCAGCGGCCATGTCGTAGTTCAGCGCCGCCGTCCCCACGAGCCGGTCGCCCTCTTCATCCCCGGAGGTGGTCGTTCCAACCATGATGCCGAGCCAGCTCGCTGACTCAGTCAGCGGGCGTCTCGTGAGATCTCCCAGGACGAGCGCGTACGAGTAGCTGGACTCGACGCTCTCTCCCGTAACGCGATCGGTGAAGAGTTCGAAGGAGCCGTGCTCCATCCAGGCTCCAAGCGAGGCTCGGTCCGCGCCCATGTTCCGACCGGTCTCCGACAGGAGCGTGATGCCGTGCGCGGAGCCTATGGCCTCGGCATCGCCACGCATGACCGGGGAGGCGGCAAGGTCGAACATGTCGCTCGTGCCGGTCACGGGATCGTGCATCTCGCAGCGCACTCCGGAGCACTCCGGCAGCAGCCGAAACCTGCGGGTATCGTCCGGGCCGGCTACCTCCACGTGCATCGTCGACAGGATCAGGGAATCCACGCGCGCGGAATTCTCCTGCTGGCGCGCCTGCTGCGCCGCCGCCGTCTCGATCGGCGCCGAAAGGCCGGTGAGGTTCCTGATGTCGCCAAGCGAGAGGGCCGGCATCGACGCCGGGCCGTTGCCGCACGCCGCGAGGAAGAGGGCGGTTCCGACGGCGAGGCCGCAGGCAGGATGGTGTCTCATGTCGATCTCCCTTGTTGCCGCCGCCGGGCGGATCCTCGCACTGAAGCGGCAGACTAAACGAAATTCCGTGGGGTGTGTGTGCGAAGCCGGGCGATGCGCGTGCTTTTTTCGTGGCCTTTCGGCGCTCTCGATGCCGTCCTCGCCCTGCGGTGCCCGAATCCCCCACCGCTGGCACCGGACTGATTCGGCCCGGACCGGAAGGACGGAGACCAGCGAGGAGACCACCTGCTGCGCCGTGTTGTTTCTCGTCCTGCTCTGACGTGAATTTCCCGCGCCTTTTCATCGGGATTGGTAAAGTTCTTCCCGCTTTCCGCTGACATGGCTGAACTTGGGTCGGCAATTTCCTGCTCAAAGTGGCAATGACCGGCCATTCGACCCGCCGCCGGTTCATGAGATTCCGGTCTTCAGGTCACGGATCGCCGCGAGGCATCGATCCTGCAGCCAGGCGAACGACTGGCCCGAAATTACCGCCGGAATGGGGGCCCATTGAATGGGGTGCGATTTCCGTATGGCGGATGACGGATTTTTAGTACGCTGAAATCACACGACATTTCCGAGGCCGGATCCGGCGACGGCCCCTGATCCGGCGGATTTCGCGAAAATTCGCGGTGCGGGCCGGGATTTTTCCGTTTCCAGCGAGATCCTGCCCCTGTGCGGCAGGTGTGGTAGAGCGTTCCTGATACCACGCAAATGCCCCTCCTGGACGAGGTGCGGAAAGGAACGCTCTGATGGAAATCCTACAGCCTGAGAACCCCATTGCCAACATCGACGATGGACGCGGATCCGTCGCGGCGGCCATGGACGGTCTGACGAAAGCGGGCATCGCCCTGGTCGAGAGGGCCGTCGAGATCGGCCTGGCGGAGAGCGTCGCGGCCCTGTACCGGAACGATCCGCTGGAGGCCGAGGGCGCGGTCCGCGACATGGTCTTCGGCATGGTCCGCTCGGTCCTGACCGACGCGTTCGCGGCGCTGGACGACCACGGGCCGTCGCTGCAGGCCGACGGCAGGACGCATCGGAAGGCGGAGGTCACGCCGGGCCGCGCGATGACGATGTTCGGGCCGGTCGACTTCCTCCGGTCGCGGTACCGCCCCTCGGGCACAGGGACGTCCCTGGTCCCGGCCGAAGCCGTCCTTGGCCTGACGGCCGGCGGTCTGACGCCGGCGGCGGCGGGCCTTTCGATGTATCTCATGAGCGGTCTGACGGCCCGCGAGAGCGAGGACGCCTGGAGGAGGCTGTGCGGCAAGGGGCCCTCGACGGCATCCCTGGTGCGGCTTTCCGGGGAGGCGGGGACCTGCATGGAGGCGTGTTCCGGCGCGCTTCTCGAAGACCTCCGTGCACGGGAGGAGATGCCCGTGGAGGCCGTGTCGCTTCTGGTCTCGCTCGACGGCGTCATGATGCGCATGAACGCCGAGACGGCGGACGGAAACGCAATGGACGCTGGCTGGCGCGAGGCGTCATGCGGCGTCGTGGCCCTGCTCGATGCCCAGGGAAACACGCTGGAGAGCCGGTATATCGGGCGTCTTCCGGAGGCCGGCAAGACGAGCCTGAAGTCGCAGCTGAAGGCCGAGGCGTTCCACTGGCTGAAGCTCAACCCGGACCTGAAGCTTGCGGCAGTCGCCGATGGCGCGAAGGACAACTGGCCTTTCCTGGACTCCCTGTGCCCCGACGTGGTCCTCCTGGATTTTTGGCATGGAGCCCAGCATCTCAAGGCCGCAGCCGACGCCGCCTTCGGCCCGGACACGGCGGCGGGCACGGCGTGGTTCGAGAAGTGGCGGCATGTCCTGCGCCACGACCCCAAGGGCGCCGGCAAGGTGATCGACGCCATGCGCCACCTGCTGAGGAAGGGGAAGGGGGCCGAGGACATCCGGAAAGAACTGGCCTACTTCCGCAGCAACCGCCGCCGCATGAACTGCGCGGCCGCCGCCGAAGCGGGCTTCGCGATCGGTTCCGGTGCCGTGGAGACGGGGGACTCATGATGCGCACCTCGCTATGTCGTTGAAAGACTGGATGTTCCAGTGGCGGGCGACGCTTTCCGCGCCCCTGGCCTGGCGGCGTATGGCGACCGGATTCATTGCTGACGGCCGTCATTCTGCGCGGATCCGTCACCTGACGCGGCATCGAACAGGGACGGCTGCGCCGGATTCCGCTCCGGGGAAAGATCGTCGATCTTGATAACCCAGGGGGCGCCCTTGCACACCTGCCAGGCTGGCAGCCTTCCGCTCGCGATCCGGCTGATGACCGTCCGGTCGCGAACGCCAAGGATTTTGGCCGCCTCGCGCACGCCGAGTTCGCCCCGCTCCGTCTCCTCGCCTTCGCGGTAGGCCGGAATCTTGCGGTACGCGCGGAAGCTGGCGACATTCGCCTTCCGCCAGCGACGGCCCTTGCCGGTGAGCCGGCCGCTGCGGTTGAGCATCGCGGCGATGGTCTCGTCGGGCACCTGCCGGGCGAGCGCCGTTATGATCGCCGACGTCTCCTCGTCGGTAACGTAACGGTGCCTGCCCGATGGGGGCTTTTCGACGGAGATCTCGCTGTGATCGCCTCCCTGCCAGTGCAAGACAAGCCGGACACGCCGGTCCTCGACATGCGCCAGCGCCTCGACGAGGGCGGCGCGCAGGATCCGCTTGCGGATCTCCGGCGAGACCCGTTCGTGGCACCAGGCCCGTTCAAGGTTGGCGCCGAGCTCAAGGCAGGCGGCCCGCTCCGCGTCGCCCATGCGGAACGCCCGGTCGGCCTCCTGCACCCGTTCCAGCGCCGCCTCCGTCTCCGACGCCGCGACCAGGCGTCCGTTCCAGCGACGCTCAAGTTCGGCCGCGACCTGCCGGTTCTCGGGGTCGACCTCGTCGAATTGCCGGAACGCCCGGTCGGCCTCGTAGCGGGCCCGTTCCAGCGCCAGTTCCGCCTGCCGGACGGCATCCGACTTCGCCTCGCGATCCTCGTCGATCGCCCGCAGCGCCGCCTCCATGGCGACCGGCTCGACCGCTCGCAGCAGCGCCTCGCCCACGGCCTCGTCCGTGCGGCGGCCGCCAAATCCGATGCACTTGTCGTCGCCGCGGTTCACCGCCCCGTTTCCGCAAGTGTAGCGGAACATGTTCCATCTTCCGGAGTAGGTGACCGTCAGCTTGCGTCCGCAGTGGCCGCAACGCAGAAGCCCTGCAAGCAGGGCGGCCCCGCCGCGAACCGCGCCGCGCGCGCCTTCACGGCCCGATACCTGTGCATTGTCCGCAATCACCTGCCGGTTCCGCTCGTACCTCTCCCAGCTGATGTAGCCCTCATGCGCGTCCTTGATCAAGATCGCCCAGTCCTCCGGGCGCGGGATCTTCCTCTGCACGGCGCGCTTGCGCCCGTCGCGCACCTCCGTCTGCATGACGCTGCGGCCGAATGCGTAGGCGCCGGCGTAGACCGGGTTCTCCACGATGTCGCGGACCCGGCTGTAGGTCGGACGGGTCCAGCTCACCTCCCGTCCCGTGCCGCCGTACGGCCGGACCGGCAACTCGATCCCCTCGCTTAGAAGCCAGAGCATCACCTGCCGCAGGCTCTGAAGCTCGTCGAACTTGCGGAACACCAGTTCCAGGACCGAACGGACCCGCTCGTCCGGATCCTTCTCGATCCGTTCCTTGCCGACGCGCACGTAGCCCGTCGGAACCGACGAGAACAGCGCACCCCGCTCGGCCTTGCGAAGCTTGCCTTCCATCATTCTGCGCCGGATGTTCGACGCCTCGAGCTCGCTCATCGCGCCCTGGACCCCGAGCATGAGACGGTCCGACGGAATCCGGGGGTCGTAGACCGACTGCTCGTCGGCCAGAAGGCAGCCGACGATGCCGCAGTGGTCTATCAGACGGTGCCATTCGGTTCCGTTTCGAGCGAGCCTCGTCGCGTCCACCGCCAGGATGATGCCGATCTCGCCCCGGCAGACCGCCGCAAGCATGCGGTCGAAGCCCGGACGTGCGCCGCCGCCGCCCGAACGGCCCAGATCCTCGTCGATCACGATCGGTTCCGGCCATCCCAAGGCTCCGGCCCGGTCCTGCAGGCCATACTGCCACTCACGGCTGCCGGGATTGGCGAGAACCTGCTTCATGGAGGACTGGCGGACGTAGACGATCGCTTCGCGGGAAAGATGATCAACCGTGATCCTGCTCATCCCGCACCTCCTTCCCGTAGGGCCTCCGGCCGGTTGCCGCCTGCCTGATCATCTCCGCGACCAGCAGCACCAGCCGCTCCCGCCTCTCCCCCTTCAACAGTCCGTCCGGGCTCTCCTCCTCCCGGTCGAACAGCGCCCTCTGGCGAACCTCCAGTCCCATCGTTCCCCCCTTCTGCTCCATCAACGGACAGGAGAAAGTCAGACACGATGTCATGGACGTGAACCAGCGCGCGCGGCGCGATCCGTGGCCGGAGGACGGTCGGAAACAGTTCCGCTTCAGGTCGCGTCATCCAGTCCTGCAGGGTCAGCGGGGATCCGTCCGGCAAGCGGCAGACAAGCAAGGTCGAACTTGCCGACGTGCCGCGCCGCACGAGCACGACCGACTCGCCGTGACGGGGATGGTGCTGGTACCGGACGGTTAGCCGAGCACCTTTTCTGTGGGCATTGTCATCGGGTGGTCGAATCCGCCAACAAGGTTCTCGTGACGGCACGGATGAAACGCTCCGGGCAGAGCTGGGGCCGCGACGGAGGCCAGGGCGTCCTGACCTTCCGGTCGCTTCTCAAGTCCGGTCGCTTCGACCGGGCATGGGCCGCGCTGGCGCCACGCCTGAACCGCTGCGGACAATGGAAGCCGCCGTCATGCGCCAACGACAACCGGCCGGTGGCGCAGATCGCGCTCGCCGCGTGATTCGCCAAAAGAACATAAGAGAATCGAAAGGTGAACCATACGAGAATCGCACCCATTGAATGGGGGCCCATTGATTGTTGGCACCGGAAATGCGAGATTTCCCGCTCACTGATCGTCGCGCTTTCGATCATGCAGACACCGATCAGCCCCGGGACAAGCATCCGCCGAAGCGCAGGCGGGGCGCACAGGATCGGAAGGCCGTCCGCGTGGCCCAAGCGGTCGCGCAGGCTGAGAACCGTCGGCTGGCAGAGACGCAGCCGGTCCGGAACCAAGGCGATCAGGACGACCCACAGGCACGCGTGAACCGCATCCCGCCGCCGCAGCAGCCAGCGCCGCGCGCCGCCATGCGCGGGACTGGACGCATTCCTCCAGCGTCATGTCCGGCAAGAGGCGAAACTGCATTCCGTGACAACCGGTCGATTCCAAGGCTGGCTCTCGACGGCGTCGAGGGCGCTGCCTGCACTCTACGTCAAAGAGGCTGCTGGAAAAGGGCTGCTTGGGAAAGAAGGCCTTCCCGGACTGTCACTGATCTGCTGAAGAAACCGGTCGCAAGGAACGTGGGAAAAGACCACACGCTCGTGCTCGAATGATGTGACACCCGACAACCCTACAACCCTACAACCCTACACCAAACCGGCCCGACATGCGTCATGACATTCTCGTCCCAGCGGCTCAAGTTCGCATCTCGCAAGGATCGAATCGGGACCTCTTGTTTCAGCATTCGGCACGGGCCAATTGCCGGAGGCGGCGATCATGCCCGCATCCGCTGCCCCTCTGGATCGAACAGCGGCTGCACAAGGCGCCTTGCCCTGCGCAGTTCTCCCAGAATCTCGATTTCGACTTCCAGAGCTTCCGACGCCAGTTCCGCGGGAACAAGCCCAAAGGCAATCGACCTGTCCTGCCAATGCGAATACCCGCCCGACGTGCAGAACCCGACAACGCTGTCCTCATGCCAGATCGGCTCCCATGCAACGACATCTGCGTCGTCCGCATCGACCTCGAAGGCGCAAAGGCGTCGCGCCGGCCCGGCGTCGCGTTCTCGTTCGGCAGCCGCGCGCCCGATGAAATCGCCGTTCTTGCCGAACGCAATGAACCTGTCGAGCCCGGTTTCGGCGGCGGTGTAATCCTGCGAATACTCCCGCTGCCAGGATCCGAAGAAGCGATCAAGTCGGAGCGACATCATCGCACGCATCCCGAAAGGACGAAGATCGAACTCGCGACCGGCTTCGCTCAACACCTGCCACAGATGCCGCTGCGAAGTCAGGTCGCAATAGATTTCGTAGCCAAGATCCCCGGTATAGCTCACGCGCTGCACTGTGCAGTCCGCCATTCCTAGGGTGAGCCTCCGCACACCGAGGAATGGAAACACCTCGTTCGACACGTCGGCTCCACAAGCGCGTGCCAACAGGTCGCGCGCTTGCGGGCCGGCAATCTGGAAGCCCGTCTGCGCATCGGAAATGTTTCGAACGGTTGCCTCATCCGCTTCCGAAAGGTGCTTCTCGAACCAGCGAAGATGGAAGTCCTGGCTGCCGTAGCTGGCCGTGAGCCGGTACTCGTCCTCTGCGAGGCAGGATACCGTGAAGTCTCCCACAAGGCGCCCGGACGGCGCCAGCATCGGCGTCAGGCTGAGGCGGCCTTGTCGTGGAATGCGGCCGGCCATGATCCGGTCGAGCCAAGCCCGCGCTCCCGGTCCCTGCACCTGGAACTTGCTGAAATTGTGCACCTCGTTGATCCCGACCTTCTCCCGCACGTGCCGGACTTCCTGCCTGACTGCATCCCATGCGTTGGAGCGCCGGAAACTCGGAGCTTCCAGCCGTGGCTCCCCGGGCAGAGCGAAGTAGTTCACGACTTCTAGACCGTAGGCCTCGCCGAACACCGCGTTCATCCCGTCCCAGATGTCGTACATTGGCGTCGTGCGGAACGGTCGCGCAGCCGGCAGTTCCTCGTTCGGGTAGCTGACCGAAAACCGCCGCCGATAGTTCTCTGTCACCTTCGGAACGGTGTAGCCCGGCGTGGTCCAGCGCCCGTAGCGCGACACGTCCATGGCCCACGGGTCGCGCTCAGGTGCACCCGCGATCATCCATTGCGCCAGCGCGAGACCGACGCCCCCGCCCTGGCTGAATCCAGCCATCACTGCGCATGCAGACCAGTAATTCCTCAACCCCGGCACGGGTCCGACCAACGGATTGCCGTCTGGCGCAAAGGTGAAGGGGCCGTGTATCGCGCGCTTGATCCCGGCACGCTCAAGTATCGGGAACCGACGATAGGCAAAGTCCACTGCCTCTTCGATCTTGTCGAACTGGTCGTTCAGCAGTTCATGTCCGAAGTTCCAGGGCGTGCCGTCCACGGCCCAAGGTTCGCAGGGCTGTTCGTAGAAACCGATGACGAACCCCTTGCCTTCCTGCCTCAGATAGCTTTCGCCTCCCGGATCGATGACATGCGGGATCTCCTCGTCCCTCGCCGCAATTTCCGGCACGTCCTCCGTCACGAGATACTGGTGAGCCATCGGCAGAAGCGGCAGGTAAATTCCCGCCATTGACGCGACCTCGCGTGCCCAAAGCCCTGCTGCATTGACCACGTGTTCCGCAACGACGACGCCTTTCTCCGTTACAACGTCCCAGTTGCCGTCCGCGCGCATGTTGGTTTCGACCACGCGGTTTTGCGTGGTGATCTCGGCACCGCCCATCCGCGCCGCCTTGGCATAGGCGTGAGTGGTCCCGGATGGGTCAAGGTGGCCGTCGAGCGGGTCGTAGAGCGCACCCAAGACGCCTTCGACATTCACGAAATCGGCCATTTCGACAATCTCGGCGGGAGTCAGGATCCGGGTCTCCAGCCCCATGTATCGGTGCTTGGCTCGCTCGGCCTTGAGCATGTCCAGACGCTCGGGAGTGTCAGCCAGGGTCAGCCCGCCACAGTGATGCAGGCCGCACGACATGCCGGTCCTTTCCTCGAGCTCGTCGTAAAGACCGATCGTGTATCCCTGCAGCGCGGCCATGTTGGTGTCGCCGTTCAGCGTGTGGAACCCGCCCGCAGCATGCCATGTCGACCCGCTGGTGAGGTCCGAACGCTCGATCAGCATGACATCCTGCCATCCGAGCTTGGTCAGGTGATACAGGACGGAACAGCCAACGACTCCGCCGCCAATGACCACGACGCGTGCTTGTGTCTTCATGTCTGCCTCCTGCTCAACCTGATTTCCGCCGACTGCTCAATCGACCCTCCCCAAGTTCGCCAGTCGCGACCGAAGCGCTTCCGCCCGTTCGTCACCACGTTCAAGAGCAAAGATCCACGCATGCGTCAGAAAGAACGCGGCGGAGTCAATATCGTCCGATGCCTCCGACTTGTCCGCAACCACGGCATAAAGTCCGATCAACGCGTCGCCATCACCGGATTCATGGGCTGCAAGAAGCTCGCGTTCGAGGGCTGCCAGTTCATCTGCAGTCACTCGGCGGCCACCATCGCTTCGGACATGCGTTCGGCAACCCAACGGTGGAACAGGTGGGTCGGCCGATCCATCACCGGGGAAAACCGGCCGCCGTCAAATCCCGGGGCGCAACGTGCCGCCTGCATGCCCTCCACGACGCCGACGTCTTCGATGAAGACCTCCTTCCACTGTTCGGCGTTCTTCGACCGCAGGGAATCGGGCGTATCTGGCGAGGCGTAGTAGAGATGGATGTGCTCCCGGGTCATTCCAGGCCCCTTGGCTTCGAGGATGAACACGAAGAAATGGTCGCGCTGAACGCCTAGCAGCACGTTCGGCGCGACCGTTATGTACTCACCGGCCGTGTCCCATCTCTTCGAAAGTCCGGGAAAGTCCGGGAAAACCGTCCCGTCATCGTCGCGTATCTGCCGGTAGACCTCCGTGCCTTGGCCGAAGAATCGCCCCGGTGCCTCGATATGATAGTGATCCTCGAGCCGGGAATAGCTGTTCAGGCCGGGATGCACCCAAGGCAGATGGTAGCTCTCGCAAAAGTTCTCGACCGCGAGCTTCCAGTTCGTGCGACAATCCAGCTGAAAGCGGCTGTCCGGACCGCCATGATGAATCGGGACGTCGAACTCCGCCCAGCGAGCGATGAGGTCGGCATGCACGTCCTCGAAGTCGGGAGCGTCCCCGGAGAAGTTCACGAAAACGACATCCATCCAGACATGCGTTCGCACTTCGAGAAGCCCTAGGTTCTCGCGCTTGATCCCTGCGTGCGAGTTCCTGCCCGGCCCGCCGACATGCGGCGTCGCGACCAGCTTGCCTTCATGGCTGTAGCACCAGGAATGATAGGGACAGCGGATCGCGCCCTCGAACGTGCGCGGCTCCGTCAATAGAATCATGCCGCGATGGCGGCACACGTTCTGGAAGACCCGGATCTGGCCGTCCTTTCCCCTGATTACGAAGAGAGGAACGCCCAGGAAGTCGATTGGTCGGGCGTCGCCGGGTTCCGGCACATCGGCCGTGACGCAGATGCCCGCCCATGTCGGGAACCACAGCCGTTCGCGTTCGCGCCCATAGATCTCTTCGGACGTATAGTGTCCGTTTGGCAGTCCGTTGGCCGTCTCCACGGGCCGCAGCACGGATGCCAGATCACCTTTTGTCATGTCAGCCACTCCAATGGAAGTTGCGCAAGTCGCTCCAGAGGAACCGCGCAACGATGGACAACTGCGTTTATCCGGTCGCGCCCTTTCGCGACACGTCCTGTTCTGTCAGCGTCACGGCACGCATATGCACGACCTTGCCCTTCGCGGCGGCCTCTTGCGCAGCAAGGCCCATCTCGACTGCGCAGGCACCGTCGAGAAGCCTGACCTCCGGTTCGCCGTGGTTCCTCAGCATGTCGAGGAAACGCAGATGCTGGTAGTAGGTCGCACCATTGTGATCGCCGATGGCTTGCAGGTCCGGATCGATCGGAATGTCCACCGACCGCGGACCCTTGGGCTCGCGGGGCGAGACCACCACCTGCGGCTGTGGCGGCGGCCCAAGATTTTCGGGCCAGAACCGGAGCGGGCCCGGCACCCGTGCCTCGATCTTGCCCTTCGGCCCGACCGCCGTCAGTTCTTCCTGGTAGTCCGAGCCATCCGCATACATGCAGAGCTCAAGCATCGCGCGGCACCCGTTGCCGAATTCAACGATGACATAGGCGCCGTCCCAGATGTCGGGCGTTTCGCCTCCATAGTCCTCGTTCAGGTGATTGACGTCCTGCCCGGCCGAGGCCATGACGCGTTCGGGTTCCCCGCCAAGGATGTGCCGCATCAGGTCGAAGAAGTGGCAGCACTTCTCGACAAGCGTTCCACCAGTGTTGCGGTTGAACCTGTTCCAGTCACCAACCTTGTTCAGGAACGGAAACCGATGCTCGCGAATGGTAAGCATCGTCGGACCGCCGGTCGCTTCGGCGACTTCCTCGATGAAAGACTTGATGGGCGGCATGTAGCGATATTCCATGCCGACCCAGACCTGCGCCGGATACTCGGCAGCAAGTCCCTGAATCCGCTTCGCGTCAGTAGCACGAGTATAGAGCGGCTTTTCGATCAGCAGCGGCAGCGGACGCGTGCGTGCGATCGCTTCGAACTGGGCGGCGTGAAGGTGGTTGGGCGAGGCGATCACCAGGCAGTCAATCCCTGGGTCGGCAAGAAAGCCGGTCAGCGATCCATGCATTCGCGCAGCGGGAACGACCTTCCGCGCCGCATCGGCCATTTGTGCGTCCGGCTCGAAGACTGCCGCGACCCGGGCATCCGGCAACAGCGCGATGTTGCGCGCATGCTCCTGCCCCATCATTCCGCAGCCGACAATTCCGTAATTTATTGCTTCCGGCATTCCGAACCTCAACTCATCCGCAGCACTCTGCAGCGACGCGTGGAATCGAACCAAGTCTTCGAGATATCAGCGATTTCCAAATCCACCGTCAAGCATTGACGCGGACCATTGCCGACAACGGCAGCAGCCCTTCGCAATTCCAACTCGGCACGTGACAAGTGCCCACACGCCTTCGCCTTTCCTTGGATCATGTCGTTCCAACGACCTTCGTTTGGAATTGCGCGGAGCATTACGCGGATTCCCTGGGGCCAAAACGCGGATTCAGACGCAACGAACCGAAGTCTTCAGCAGCGTGGAAAGAACTTGGTCCTCGCCAGGTCGTCAGTTCTCCGGCCTTCCGCTTTAGCGCTCATAGCGCATGAACGCAAATCGTTGGCTGTCCGGCGACCAGCAGGGCACGTTGATCGTTCCCTGGCCACCAAAAAGCGCCACAAGCGGTCGGACCTGTCCGGTGGGGCACTCCAACAGACGCAATTCGACGTCGCAACCAGATGGATGTCCCGTGGTGCCCGGCGCATAGGCAAGATAGAGCACATGACGACCGTCGGGCGATGGGTGCGGAAACCAGTTCACGCTCGCATCGGCAGTCATCTGCTGCGGGTCACGCCCATCGGGTCTCACGCGCCAGAGCTGCATGTTTCCGAAACGATCCGAATTGAACCAGATCCAATCCCCGTCCGGCGAGTAGTCCGGTCCGTCATAGTGGTGCGGCCCACCAATCAATATGGCCTCGCCGCTTCCGTCCGTGGCACATGTGGCGATGCAGAACTCGCCGTTTCGGACGGCGGTATAGGCGAGTTGGCGACCATCCGGGGACCAGCCATGCCACCAAGATGGCGTCGCCTCCGTGATCCGCTGAGGACGGCCGCCTTCAATGGGCAAGGTGTAGATGCACGACTCGCCGCCGTCGGTATTGTCCGACACCGCAAGGAGGGAGGCATCGGGGGCGACGCCGTGGTCGTTGTTGATCCGCGAAAGTCCGCCGGTATCGATTGCGTTCAGCGCGGGCACGTCGAGCGGCACCCGATACAAGCGCCCGTCGCCGTTCACGATGAGCGATCCGTCATTCGGCATCCAGTTCGGCGCCTCAATCAGGAACGCAACGCTCAGCACCGTTTCAACACGTTCAGTGCCGAGGTCGTAAATTTCGAGGTTGCTGCGCATCGCTTCGTTCTTTCACATGTTCGACAAGGCCCCGGCCCCTTCGTCTCCGAATCTCTTGTCAGGAACTGGATGGGCCCAGTCCGGATTCGGTGCCGCATGGTCGGCTCCACCGACATGATCCTCTCGGAAATCGAAGCCTGCAAGCAGATGGTGCCCTGTCATTTATCTTCTCGGGCAATTCGCATATCGACGAGTGCAAGGCGTTCGGCGAACGGAAAATGCCGGAACTGAAGACATGACCGTTCCCGCATGCCCATGGCCGCGTGCCTGCCGCTGTCCCTGAGACGCCTCTTGGTACAGGAGAAAGATGATGATGGACCGCGTCATGATTGGCGAAGGCATCGAGTTCAGCCGCGTCGCCTACGGGATGTGGCGCGTCGGCGACGACGAGGACACCTCACCCTCGCATATCCGCGCGAAGATCGAGGCCTGTCTCGAGCAGGGCATCACGACCATCGACCAAGCAGACATCTACGGCGGCTACACTGCTGAAGGCCTGTTGGGCGACTGCCTCAAGAAATGCCCTGGACTGCGCGAAAAGCTGGAAATCGTCACAAAGTGCGGCATCCTTGCTCCCGCCGGACGCCACGCGTCTGCACGGGTCAAGCACTATGACACGACGGCCGCACATATCGCCGGATCCGTGGACATGTCGCTGTCCGAGATGGCCACGGACCGCATCGACCTCCTGCTCATCCACCGTCCAGATCCGTTCATGGACCCCGAAGAGACCGGACGTGCGCTGGACAATGCCGTTTCGTCGGGCAAGGTCCGTGCGGTCGGGGTTTCGAACTTCCGGCCATGGGACTGGATGCTTCTGCAGTCGGCGATGTCGACGCCGCTATTGACCAACCAGATCGAGATCAGCCTTGCCGAAACGAGTTCGCTCAGAAATGGAGACATGGCCTTCCTTCAGGAACGTCGGATACGCCCCATGGCCTGGTCGCCCTTGGGAGGCGGATCGCTGCTTGCCGACGGAGGTGACTTGCGAACGTCGATCTCGAAGATCGCATTGCAGCACGGGGTCGACGAGGCTGCCGTGGCTGTCGCATGGCTCCTTGCGCACCCGGCGGGCATCCTGCCCGTCATGGGCAGCAACCGGATCGACCGGATTCGCAAGTTTGGCGATGCGCTCAAGGTCGGCATGGATCGGGAAACATGGTTTGAACTTTATGTCAGCGCGCTGGGTGCCGACGTGCCCTGACTCGCCCGCCAAGCCGCCGGTGGCGAAGCCATGGCCCGTTGCACAGGATCGCTTTGCAAACCGTTCGCTGCCAAGCGCTTCCAATCAGCGCTCATTGGGGGGCGGAAGGCCGACCGGACCTTCGAGCGCGCTACAATGCAGCTGTCCCCCTTGCCAGCGGCAGTGGCGCATTGGCCGAATTCTTGAACTCGACAGTCGTGAATACGAGATCAGTGTCGCCGATGTTTTCGAGGCTGTGGGTCATGCGTTCACCTTTCGCGAATGTGAAATGCCTTGTATCGCCCGTCTCGTACTCGACATCGAAATGTGATCCGTCGGGTTGATGGCTCCGTGCCCGTCCCGAACCGTGAATTGTCCAAAAATAATCGAGCACGTGGGTGTGAACCTTCAACCGCTCACCCGGCCGGGCATGGATATGCCAAACCCGTACGCGATCGGTCTCAGACACCAATCGGCTTCCGACTTCACCGTTTTCTGCGCGGTCGACAAACTCTTGGGTCAGGTCCTGTGCCACTATTGGACCTCCGCCCAAAGGACCACGAGGCTCGCAAATTTGATTGGCATGGCCGGGTTGGAGCATATCATCCGCGAATGCGCGCCCATCTCGCCGGAGATCGCGATTGCTGGGCGGGATGCTCCATTCAGGGCGCGCGGCAAATCGTGGAGGTCCGCCGTGACCATGCCAACGTACGCCAAGCGGCAGATGCGCCTGATTTGTGAAAGACTGCCGGTGATGGAGTTCAGCAGGGACAGGCCATTCGAGGCGGACAGTTGAAAGGCGCCATGCCCTTGCTTGACCGTCTTAGTATCGCCCGCCAGCCAAGCAAACTTCAGCTGGCAATCGATCCAAGACAGCATGTCGGACATGTCGATGATGTTGCCGATCTGAGCATGTGTGACGCCATCGGCCACCGAGTTGCGTGCTGACGGCGGGTCGAGGCCCAACTCAGGCAGGCGTTCTTCGGGTGTCGCCCCTGTGACGTTCCCAAGCTTCATTCGTCCTCCTGCACATTCGGCCATTGAGAGTGCTCTGGTCTATTTCCTCAAACTAGTCCGGCCGCGCGACTTCGCGCAATGCCGGCCAAGAAGGAATTTGCGCCATGTCGGCGAACTCGTGGCGCAAGGACGCAAGCGTCACGGAATATTCTGCCGTTTTGCTGCATCCTCGAAACCGGGACCATTCATCCTGAGAGTGAATCTTAAGTCATTGATTTCATGACAGTTTACCGAATTCCCAAGGCAAGGCATGCACTTCCCTCATCCCACGGGAAGCTGTCCTGCGGGCTTGATGGCGCGCGTGCCAAGCGCTCAGATTCCTTCGAGCATGTCTATGCGAACTTGACGCCCGGCACCTTGGCAGTCGAAGTCCTGCACGATATGGCACTAGCCGAGCCGATTCACCGAACGCATCATGCGCTTGACGTTCTTGCGTGATGGAATCGCTGCATGGGCGTCGGGGGCAGCGACAGCACCTTGGCATCTGCGGGTGTTGCAGGCCGACTCTCCAGTGATGCTTCCGATCTTCTCGCAAGACCAGAATTGATCCGACGAATTTGGCAGCATTTGTGCGTCGCCGAATTCGCAATTGGCGATCCCGACAGCCCGAACCTCCGGTGCCTTTTCCTCGATGCCTTGGCCGATCTCGATGCCAATTTGTGCGACAGTGCCCGCTCAGGGGGCCAATGCGAAGGTCTGTGGTCAGACGATGCCATGGCTCCAAATCATCGGCTCCCGATCCCGGACGATCTCGATCTTGCCGCCATCCAGACAACGGTATTCGAGGGATTTTCCCGGCAGCCGTTGACCCGACACCCTGCCCCGCTACAGTCCCCACGAGCAACGAGGAGACGGCCATGGACGGAGGCGGCAGGGCTGCCGGTGCAGAAGACTGGGGACCGTTCGGCCGACCGTTGTTTGACGACCCTTCGGCACTGGCGCTGAGCCGAGTCGGTGTCGTCGACGTCGGTTCGAACTCGGTCCGCATGGTCGTGTTTGACGGTGCGGCTCGATCTCCTGCGTATTTCTTCAACGAGAAGGTCATGGCGGGCCTTGGAGCCGGCCTGGCCGAAACCGGTTGCCTCAACCCAAAGGGAAAGGTCCGCGCGATGGCCGCCCTGCGCCGCTTTCAGGGACTTGCAGAAGCAATGGGCCTGGAGCCGCTGACGGCCGTGGCCACCGCCGCCGTGCGGGAAGCGCAGGACGGACCCGAATTCTGCGAGGAGGTATTTCGCGAGACCGGACTCAATCTCTGGGTGATTGACGGCGAAGAGGAGGCGCGGCTCTCGGCGCAGGGCGTACTTCTAGGCTGGCCCGGAGCATACGGCCTCGCCTGCGACCTTGGCGGCGCGTCCATGGAACTGGCGGAACTGCGAGACGGGGTGGTCGGAAGAAGGCTCTCTTCGCAACTCGGCCCCCAGCGACTGCGAGTCGTCAAGGGCGGCAAGAAGGGGCTGAGAAAGTTCCTGAAACAGGAAGTGGGCGCACTTGCCGAGACCATAGGCCCCCAGCGTGACCGCCTGTTCCTTGTCGGCGGCTCCTGGCGGGCGATTGCCCGAATCGACATGGACAGGCGGGGCTATCCGCTGGCCGCGCTGCACGAATACCGGATGAGTCGGAAGACGGTCTACCGGACGATCGAGTTCATCGAGGAAAGCGATCTGGAGGAACTGCGGATACGCGTGGGACTGGGCGAAGGCCGCATGGACCTGCTGCCACTCGCGTCCCAGCTCCTGAAACACCTCGTACGCGAATTCAAGCCCTACGATATTGCCATTTCCAGCTACGGCATTCGCGAGGGAATGCTGTACGAGCAAATGCCGCAGGAGCTTCGCGACCGGGATCCCTTGATCGAGGCCTGCCGCTTCCATGAGGCCAAGGACGCGCGGATGCCAGGATTCGGCCGGCGACTCTATGATTTCGTGCTGCCGCTGTTTTCCGGGCGCAGCGCCCCCGACAAGCGACTCATCAAGGCTGCGTGCCTCCTGCATGACGTGAGTTGGCGCGCCCATCCTGACTACCGTCACGAGGTCTCCTTCGCAGAGGTGACGCGCGCAAATTTCGGCGGCATGACGCACAAGGAGCGCGTGTTTCTGGGTGTAGCGCTGCTGCATCGCTACAAGAACAGTCGCGCGGATTCTCCCTTTCAGGACCTCGTCGACCTGATCGAGGAAACGGACCTGAATTGGGCCGAAATTCTCGGAAAGGCATTGCGATTCGGCGCGATGCTCACGGCGTCCGAAGACGACAAGATGGGAGCGCTCAGGTACTATCCGAAACGCAAGTGCCTGGAACTTCGCCTCGCGCCGGGCACGCGCGACCTGTACGGAGAGGTCGCGGAGGCACGCCTGAATTCCCTGGCTGGCGCACTCGGTGGCGTGGAAATCGTGGTCAAGGGCCGCTGAATCTCTCCACATCGCGGCACTTCCGTACAGCAGCCGCCGGCGGAACGACGGGCTCTTGCGGCGAGAAGAAACGGCCCGAGCAGGTGCCGTTGCTACAATTCGAGACACCAGCGCATGATGGCCTTCTGGACGTGAAGGCGATTCTCCGCCTCGTCAAAAATGACAGAATTGGGGCCGTCCATGACCTCGTCCGTCGCCTCTTCACCTCGGTGCGCGGGCAGGCAATGCATGAACAGTGCGTCGGACTTTGCATGTGCCATCAGTTCCGCGTTGACCTGATACGGCTCAAGTTGCGTCCAGCGACGTTCCTTGATTGCCGGGCTGTCGTGCATTGAAACCCAGGTGTCCGCAACGACGAGGTCGGCCCCGCTGACGGCCTTGACCGGATCGGAATCCAATTCGACGGATGCGCCGCTGGCCCTAGCAAGATCCACGAATTCCGCTTCGGGATGCAGATCCTCCGGCCCCGTCACGACCATTTCGAATCCGAACTGCCCGGCGGCGTGCAGGAATGACGCGCAAACGTTGTTGCCGTCTCCGACCCAGACCACCTTCTTGCCGGAAATCGGACCGCGATGTTCCTCGAAGGTCATCACGTCCGCCATGACCTGGCAGGGATGAGTGCGGTTCGTGAGCCCGTTTATCACGGGCACGGTGGCATGACTCGCAAGCTCAAGAAGTGACTCTTCAGCAAAAGTCCGGATCATTACGAGATCCACGTAGCGCGAAAGAACCCGCGCCGTGTCGGCGATGGTCTCCCCGTGACCGAGCTGGATTTCATTGCCGGAGAGGATCAGCGTCTTCCCCCCCAGTTGACGAACTCCGACGTCGAAAGAAACGCGGGTACGGGTCGACGGCTTTTCGAAGAGCAGCGCCACCATTCGACCCGCCAATGCCTGCACGTCGTCTTCAACGCCCTTTGGACGACCTGCACGCGAGTCCTTCATTGCCTTGGCCTGGTCAAGAATGCCGCGAAGAACTCCCGGTTCGACATTGTGGATGTCAAGAAAGTGTCTCATGTGCGTCGTTCTCCAGCGCTCAAGTCGTCGCGACTGTTCGATTCTCGCGACGGTCAGGCGGCCTTGGCCGCCGTCGCGGCCTTGTCCAGGCGTGCCATGGCCTCGGCAATTTCTTCGTCACTTATGGTCAGTGCCGGTAGAAGGCGAACCACGTTGTCACCGGCCGGAACCGTAATGACGCCTGCGTCAAATCCGGCATTGACGACATCCGCATTTGGCATCTTGCACTTGATGCCGAGCATCAGTCCCTCTCCGCGAACGCCTTCGAACACGTCAGGGTGCTCTGCAACCAGGCCCTCGAGCTTCTGGCGCAACATCCCCGCCTTGCGGTTCACATCCTCAAGGAAGGTCTTGTCCGCCACGGTCTTCATCACCGCGTTCCCGATCGCCATTGCGAGAGGACTGCCGCCATAAGTCGAACCATGGGTTCCCACCGTCATGCCAGAGGCTGCATCCTCGGTGGCCAGCACTGCGCCAAGTGGGAAGCCGCCTCCGATTCCCTTGGCGACCATCATTATGTCGGGCGCGATCCCAGCCCGCTCGTGCGCAAAGAGCGTTCCGGTTCGTCCCATCCCGCACTGCACCTCGTCCAGGATCAGCAACACGCCCGCATCGTCACAAAGTTGGCGAAGCGCCTTCAGGGACGCATCAGGCAGCGGAACGATGCCGCCTTCGCCTTGCAACGGCTCGACAATGACCGCGGCACTTGCCTCCGTCATCCCGGCACGAACGGCGTCAATGTCGCCGAAGGGTACCTGCAGGAATCCTGGCAGCAACGGCCCAAATCCCTTGACCATTTTTTCTGCACCGGATGCGGCGATGGCAGCGCTTGAGCGACCATGAAAACAGCCCTCGAACGCGATGATTTCGAGCCGTTCGGGCTGGCCCTTCTCGTAATGGTACTTTCGGGCCATCTTTACGGCCAGTTCACAGGCTTCGGTACCCGAATTCGTGAAGAACACGGTGTCGGCGAAAGTTGCCTCGACCAGTCGGTCCGCGAGTTCAACCTGTCCCGGAATTTCATAGAGGTTCGATACATGCCACAGCGAGTTCGCCTGTGACGTCAGCGCATCCACCAAAATCGGATTGGCGTGACCCAGCAAAGTGACCGCGATCCCCGAACCCATATCGAGAAAGCGTCGTCCGTCCTCCTCAATCAGCCAGCTGCCTTCGCCCTTCACGAACTTGAGGGGCGCGCGGGAATAGGTGGGCAGAATCGACGGTATCATCCGGTCTTCCTTTCAACAGATTTCTAGACGTGCCAGTGGTGACTGACCAAGTCAACGATGACGGAAATGGGCGTGCAGTTTCGGACGCTGGTTCAGCGTCGGCGTCGGAGCAAAGAGCTTGCGGCACACGTCATAGGCAACGCATATGCAAATTGCAGACCAAAGGAAAGGGGTAACTTGAAGCTGCTTGCACTCAAGGCGCGGGCGGATTGGCGCCCCAAGAGATCGTTCCAATACGTCGTGACTCTCAATCGAAAGTCGAAACCGATATCGAGGGTGCCACGGCATGAACGGAGGTCACACAGGTGAACTACTGACGCCCGCGCAACCGATCAATAGCTCTCAGCGAATGCAGAACGATCGTGAGGCGGAGAGCCGTTGTACGCGAAGTACTCCTCCGCCCTGACAATTCTCCCGTCCCGCACCTTGAAGAAGGACACCGCGAACAAGGAGGTAACATCGTCGCTGATCTTCGTCACTGTCACCACGTCATCTGCGCACTCGTCGGTTCGCTGGACTGAGCAACGCCAGATCCCCGGATAGCTCTCGTTGAGAGCGATGAATTTCTCGGGACCGCAGATGCGCTCCCGGGTGTTCGGCCAGTGTGCCTCGAAGTCCTCGGACAACAGGGATAAGGCATCCCTGAATCGCCGCTGGTCAAAGCAGTGCCAGAGTTCAATCGCCAAATCCCGGCCCTTCCGCTCGGCCAACGGAACGTCGAGTGGATTCAACTGCCGTTCCCCCACACTTGCTGCCTTCAAAAAGGGTTCTAGCGAGATTCGTGGAGAAATGCACCGCACCGGCGGCCAACTGCGCCGGAATGACTGTCGGGTTGCCGGTGTTCGCCGCTGCCAGATGCAGAGATGCCTTTCCTTCCCTGAGCGCCGCCCCATCCGGAGACAGACCCTTGCAACGCGCACCCGCATCACTAGAATGGCTCTGTTCGAACACCGCAGGAATTCCCGATGTCGTGGACAGATGAGCGCGTAGAAGGTCTCAAGAAAATGTGGGCCGAGGGCAAGTCCGCCAGCCAGATCGCCAAGGATCTGGGTGGCGTCACCAGAAACGCGGTCATTGGCAAAGTGCATCGCCTGGGTCTTTCCAACCGGGCCGGCGCATCAGCTTCAGCTCCAGAAAAGAAACCTTCACGGGCGTCCTCATCGAAGCCCGCGGCGCGGACAAAGACCTCTCAGGTCCGCGTTGTCGAGGTCGCGGTCGCCCCCCGCAAACCCATCGTGCCAGCCGGGCGACCTCTGCCGCCGCAGCCTTCCGCAAACGAGATCAGCCCAGAGGCGCTCGAAAACGTGCGCAAAGTGGAAAAGACGGCAAAGAAGATCGGGCTCCTGGAACTGACGGAGCGAACCTGCAAGTGGCCCATAGGGGATCCCGCAACCGACGAATTCTGGTTTTGCGGCCTGGCCGTCCAGCAGGGCAAGCCATACTGCGAGGCCCATGTAGGCGTCGCGTTCCAGCCCATGTCCAACCGGCGCGACCGAAGGCGATAGTCCCGCCGCGAAGTCCCTTCGCGCTGGCCCGGTTACCGAACGGCTTCTGACGCAAGCTTCCCGACAAGCGCCTCAAGCGCCTTTTGGTAGCTTTCGCCCACAAGACGGCCCTCCGAGTCAAACTCCTTTTGAGCATTGGCCACCATGACCTCGGGACCTGTAAGGAGTCTCGGCTGAAATGTGTTGAGAGCAAGCCGCAAGGCATACTGCGCGCGTGCGCCGCCCGCACGTCCCGCCGTCGCCGACATGATTGCCACCGGCTTGTCCCGCCAAGGGTTGCCTTCGCCCCTGCTCACCCAGTCGAGCGCGTTTTTGAGAACACCCGAAATCGACTGGTTGTACTCAGGCGTGGATATGGCCACGGCGTCCGCCGCTTCAATCTGCCGCTTGATGCGCGTAGCCGCCTCGGGAATGCCTTCCGCCTCCTCGATGTCGCCGTTGTAAAGCGGCATGTCGAGATCGGCCATCACCGTGTCCCCCGGCCAACGCTGTCCGGCGGCAACCAGAAGCTTGCGGTTCAGCGATCCTTGGCGCAGCGCACCGCAAATTAGGAGAAGAGTCGGCATGAGTGCGAGTTGATCCAGTCCATTGTCCGAGCCGCGATATAGACGCTCGATGCCCGGAAGCAAAGAGAGTCCGGCCCTACCGATTCTTGTCGGCAGGATACGTCCCGAGGACATGAAGCAGCGAAGTGAAATACGCGAGCTCTTCCATCGCGAGCTTGACCGGCTCGTCCTCCGGGTGCCCCTCGATGTCGGCGTAGAACTGGGTTGCCGAAAACGATCCGTCGACCATGTAGCTCTCCAGCTTGGTCATGTTGACGCCGTTCGTGGCAAACCCTCCCATGGCCTTGTAAAGTGCCGCCGGGATGTTGCGGACCCGGAACACGAAGGTCGTCATCATTTTCTCGTCCCGGCGCGAATCATTAGGTTCGCGTGCCATGGCAAGAAAGCGCGTCGTGTTGTGATCCTCGTCCTCAACATCGCGAGCCAGAACGTCGAGCCCGTAGACTTCCGCTGCCAGATCCGACGCCAGCGCCGCGTCTTCTGGGTTGCCGAGCGCCGCCACCTCGCGGGCTGCGCGTGCGTTGTCGGGGCTTGCCTTGCCCTCGATTCCACGTTCGCGCAGAAACCGCGCGCATTGCGGCAACAGCACCAGATGGCTGTGGGCGCGCTTGACCTGGTCGAGACTCGCACCCGGCACGCCAAGGAGATTGATGCGAACGCGGACAAAGGCCTCGTCCACGATGTGAAGCCCGCTCTCCGGGAGCAGGCGATGAATGTCTGCAACCCGCCCGTAGGTCGAATTCTCGACCGGAAGCATCGCCAGTTCGGCCTCGCCCGTCTTCACCGCTTCGATGACATCCTCGAAGGTACGGCAGGGCAAGGGTTCCATGTCCGGCCGGGTCTCGCGGCAGGCCTGATGGGAATAAGCGCCAGGCTCCCCCTGAAATGCGATGCGTCCCGTCATTTCCCAACTCCCAGGTGCGGCAACAAAGCCCACAGGTCGTGCGTCTTAACCCTTGAACGGCACCAATGGAAGCGGATAGACAGCGGCGAGGACCAGACGAGACGGGACATTACATGCTCGACACCATGACCATGACAAAGATCGTGGGCGGCTTCTGCGGCACCTTTCTGATCTTCCTGCTCGGCGGGTTCGGCGCCGAATTCATCTACCACAGCGCGGGGCATGGCGGCGACGACCATCATCAGGCCTACGTGATCGACACCGGCGCACTTGAATCTCATGACGCCCAGGAAGACGTCGCCGAAGTGGATTTTGCCGAGATCTATGCCGTTGCGGATGCCGCGTCAGGCGAGAAGCTGTTCCGGCAATGCAAGGCTTGCCACAGCCTGGAAGACGGAAAGAACGGCACCGGGCCGAGCCTGTACGACATCGTGGACCGGTCCGTAGCAACAGTGGACGGATTCAACTATTCGGGCAAGCTCGTCGCCGTTGTCGACACCTGGACGCCAGAAAACCTGAGCGGCTTCATCCAAAGCCCGAGAAAGTTCGCGCCAGGCACGAAAATGTCCTACAAGGGGATGGCCAAGGCAAAGGACAGGGCCGACCTGATCGCCTGGCTCAGCACTATTGGCCAATAGGCCGACGCGCGGCCTCAAGACCGTTCGAAACCTGCCGACAGACCGCGGCGAATTGCGAACATCTGCATGCGTGACGGCCCCTGAGCCACGCGCGAGCACACGACATCCTCACCAACAAGTCAGTACTTCTTGCTTGCTTGATCACCATTTCCAAATTTAGGTAATGCCCGAAGAGAGAATTGCACATTCTGAACCATGGACGGAGTAGCTGACATGCCCCGAAACGCCCACCGCACAACTGGTCTGCCGAACTTGAGCCGGACGTGTCTCTGTCTGGTCGGCATGATCTGGCTCTTTCCGGCACAGGTCTCGCTCGCCGATGACGCCGAGAAGATCATCGTCAGTCACGGCTTCAACGAATACGATGAACTGAAATACGCGCCCGACGACCCGCACCTGGACTATGTAAATCCTTATGCACCGCTTGGTGGCGAGATCAGTATTTCAACGATCGGAACCTTTGACAGCATGAACCCCTATGCAACGGGCAGGGGCAGCTGGGGTGCTCTTTCGACCATCGGCTATGAAGACATCATGGAGACGACATCCGACGAGGTCGGCTCCTACTACTGCGTGCTTTGCGAAACCATCGAGTACCCGGAAAGCGAGAGCTGGGTGATCATCCACCTGCGCAATGACGTGACGTTTTCGGATGGCACGCCGAT
>JAJEFO010000011.1 GCA_022820365.1 Silicimonas sp. | reverse complement strand
GCGATCGGCGGACTGACGGCAATCGCCGCCACAGGAGGCTCGGTCATGAAGGCCGAAGCCGCGACGGGCACCGGCGCGGTCGATCTGCGCAAGTCCGTTTGCACGCACTGCTCGGTAGGCTGCACCGTCATCGCCGAAGTCCAGAACGGCGTCTGGACCGGTCAGGAACCGGGATGGGACAGCCCGTTCAATCTCGGTGCCCATTGCGCCAAAGGCGCGGCGGTCCGCGAGCACGCCAACGGCGAGCGGCGGCTGAAGTACCCGATGAAGAAGGAGAACGGCGAGTGGGTTCGCATCTCCTGGGAACAGGCCATCGACGAGATTGGCGATGGCATGATGAAGATCCGGGACGAGAGCGGACCGGACAGCGTCTACTGGCTGGGCTCGGCCAAGCACAACAACGAGCAGGCCTACCTGTTCCGCAAGTTCGCCGCCTACTGGGGCACGAACAACGTCGATCACCAGGCGCGGATATGCCATTCCACGACGGTTGCAGGTGTTGCGAATACATGGGGCTACGGCGCCATGACCAACAGCTACAACGACATCCACAACTCCAGGGCGATCTTCCTGATCGGCGGCAACCCTGCCGAGGCGCACCCGGTTTCGCTCCTGCACGTCCTCAGGGCGAAGGAGCAGAACAACGCGCCCCTGATCGTCTGCGATCCGCGCTTTACGCGCACCGCGGCCCATGCTGACGAATACGTCCGCTTCCGGCCCGGCACGGACGTCCCCCTGATTTGGGGCATCCTCTGGCACATCTTCGAAAACGGATGGGAGGACACGGAGTTCATCCGGACCCGGGTCTGGGGAATGGACCAGATTCGAGAGGAAGTGGCCAAGTGGACGCCCGAGGAAGTCGAGCGCGTCACCGGCACTCCAGGTTCGCAGCTTCGCCGCGTGGCCTTCACGATGGCCAACAACCGGCCGGGTACCGTGATCTGGTGCATGGGCGGCACCCAGCACACCAACGGCAACAACAACACGCGGGCCTACTGCGTGCTGCAGCTTGCCCTTGGAAACATGGGCACCACGGGCGGCGGCACCAACATCTTCCGCGGCCACGACAACGTGCAGGGCGCCACCGACCTCGGCGTGCTTTCCCACACGCTTCCGGGCTACTACGGCCTTTCGGCCGGATCCTGGGCGCACTGGGCGCGGGTCTGGGGCGAGGATCTTGACTGGCTCAAGAACCAGTTCGCCACTGTCAAGGGGGCGGACGGCAAGGACAAGAACCTGATGAACCTGACCGGCATCCCGGTCAGCCGCTGGATCGACGGCGTTCTTGAAGACCCGGACAACACGGACAACCCTGACAGGGTTCGTGCCATGGTGCTCTGGGGTCATGCTCCGAATTCCCAGACACGGATGAAGGAGATGAAGACCGCGATGGAGATGCTGGACATGCTGGTCGTCATCGACCCGTATCCTACCGTTTCCGCCGTTCTTCACGACCGGACCGACGGGGTCTACCTGCTGCCCGCGTGCACGCAGTTCGAAACCCACGGCTCGGTCACGGCCTCGAACCGGTCGCTCCAGTGGCGCGAAAAGGTTGTTGACCCGATCTTCGAATCCAAGTCGGACCAGGAGATCATCGGCCTCTTTGCCCAGAAGTTCGGCTGGCACGACCGCTTCTTCCGCAACATCGCGATCGAAGAGGACGGCGTGACCCCGAGCATCGAGGACACGACCCGCGAGTTCAACTCGGGAATGTGGACGGTCGGCTACACTGGCCAAAGCCCGGAGCGGATCAAGCTCCACATGGCCAACCAGCACACGTTCGACAAGACGACGCTCAGGGCCGTGGGCGGACCGGCTGACGGGGACTTCTACGGAATGCCTTGGCCTTGCTGGGGCACTGCCGAGATGAACCATCCTGGCACGCCGAACCTCTACGACATGTCCAGGCCGGTCGCCGACGGCGGCTTGTGCTTCCGTGCCCGCTTCGGTGTCGAACGGGACGGCGACAACTTGCTGGCCGAGGGCGTGTTCAATCCGGGTTCGGAAATCCAGGACGGCTATCCCGAGTTCACCATGCAAATGCTGATGGACCTGGGCTGGGACGGCGACCTGACAGCCGAGGAACGTGCCGCCATTGACGCGGTGGCAGGTCCCAAGACCAACTGGAAGACCGACCTCTCCGGAGGCATCCAGCGGGTCGCCATCAAGCACGGCTGCGCGCCCTTCGGGAACGCGAAAGCCCGTGCGGTTGTCTGGACCTTCCCGGATCCGGTGCCGTTGCACCGCGAGCCGCTCTACACGAACCGGCGGGATCTCGTGGAGGACTATCCGACCTACGAGGACCGCAAGTTCTATCGCCTTCCGACGATGTACGCGTCGATCCAGAAGAACGACTTCTCCAAGGAGTACCCGTTGATCCTGACTTCGGGTCGTCTGGTCGAATACGAAGGTGGCGGCGACGAGAGCCGGTCCAACCCGTGGCTCGCCGAACTGCAGCAGGACATGTTCGTCGAGATCAACCCGAGGGACGCCAACAACCTGGGCGTTCGCGACGGTGCGCAGGTCTGGCTGGAAGGCGCAGAAGGCGCAAGGGTCAAGGTGATGGCCATGGTCACGAGGAGGGTGGGCGAAGGCGTGGTCTTCATGCCCTTCCACTTCGGCGGCCAATTCGAAGGCGAGGACCAGCGCGGCAAGTACCCGGAAGGGGCCGACCCCTACGTTCTGGGCGAAAGCAGCAACACCGCGCAGACCTACGGCTATGATTCGGTAACTCAGATGCAGGAGACCAAGTGCACTCTCTGCAAGATCTGGTCAGCGTAAGGAGGAAATGAAACATGGGAGCTAGAGCAAAGTTTCTCTGCGACGCCGAGCGCTGCATCGAGTGCAACGCTTGCGTCACGGCCTGCAAGAACGAGCACGAAGTGCCTTGGGGCATCAACCGCCGTCGGGTGGTGACGATCCAGGATGGCACGCCGGGTGAAAGGTCGATCTCGGTTGCCTGCATGCACTGCTCGGATGCGCCCTGCATGGCGGTGTGTCCGGTCGATTGCTTCTATCAGAATGAAGAAGGGATCGTCCTGCACTCCAAGGACCTGTGCATCGGGTGCGGTTACTGCTTCTACGCCTGTCCCTTCGGTGCGCCGCAGTTCCCGCAAGCAGGGAACTTCGGCAGCCGCGGCAAGATGGACAAGTGCACCTTCTGCGCTGGCGGACCGGAGGAAACTCACTCGACAGCCGAATTCGCCAAATACGGCCGCAACCGGATTGCAGAAGGCAAGCTGCCGATCTGTGCCGAGATGTGCGCCACCAAGGCGCTTCTGGCGGGTGACGGAGATGTCGTCTCGGCCATTTACCGCGAGCGCGTGGTATCCCGCGGCTTCGGCTCGGGCGCCTGGGGCTGGGGCACGGCATACGAAGCAAAGGGCGGCTGAAGCCGTTCACTTACGGGGCGGCCTTTTCCCGGGCCGCCTCCCCCCATTCCAACGGCCGCCTACGATCCGGAGGATTGCCGACGTGCTGCGTTTGTACATTTTCGCATTGATTCTTGCATCTGGTCTCGGCGCGCCCGCAGTCGCTCAGGACAGCATGGCGCCCGATCGCAGCGCCACCGGGGGCGCACAGACGCTGGAGGACATCCTGGCCCGTCAGCGCGGCGAAGGGATTGACGACACGTTCCGCAGAAAAAACACGGGCAATCCGGACACGGCTGCTGGCATCGCACAGCAACTTGGCACGTTGGGCGGCTCTTCCGATCCTGAACTCTGGCGCGCACTGCGCTACGGCTCCGTGGACGTATCGGTCTCTTCCGGCGGCGAGGTCGCTGCAGTGCTGGTGCAGGACGGAGGGATGTGGTGGCTTGATTTTCGGCGAACGACTCTCAAGAACTGGGGCGGCTACTTCCTGCTCGGCGTGATCGGGGCCCTGGTTGCATTCTTCCTCTTGCGCGGACGCATACGGATCGATGCGCCCAAGACGGGCCGAACAGTTGTTCGCTTCCAGTCAGTCGAGCGCTTCGCCCATTGGCTGCTGGCCGGATCGTTCATTCTCCTGGGCCTTACTGGACTGTTGACGCTCTTCGGCCGCACTGTCCTGATTCCAGCCTTCGGGCGCGAGGCCAATTCGTTCATCCTGATTGCAAGCAAATGGGTGCACAACAACGCGGCCTGGGCCTTCATGGTCGGGCTGGTCATGATTTTCGTCTTCTGGGTCTGGCACAACCTGCCCCACCGGACCGACATCAAATGGATAGCGCAGTTCGGCGGCATCATCGGCTCGAAGCATCCCCCTGCCAAGAAGTTCAATGCCGGTCAAAAGGTGATCTTCTGGTCGGTCGTGATTCTTGGCGCATCGATCTCGGCCTCGGGGCTGTCACTGCTCTTTCCGTTCGAGATTCCAATGTTCGCCAAGACCTTCGTGATCCTCAACGACCTCGGGATCACCGGGTTGCTGGGACTTGATCCGTTGCCTGTGGAGCTGACGCCGCAGGAAGAGATGCAGTATGCCCAGCTCTGGCACGCGATCGTCTCTTTCGTCCTTATGGGCATCATCATTGCGCACATCTACATCGGTTCGCTTGGAATGGAGGGCGCGTTCGACGCCATGGGAACCGGCGAGGTGGACGAGGCGTGGGCGCATCAGCACCATTCAATCTGGCTCGATGACATGAAGGCCGCTGACAAGGGTGAGCGCGCAACGGGTGACGCGACCGCGGCCGAATAGATGCGAACCGTCTCCGCGCTGCTGGCCGGATTGGCACTCTCGACATACCCCGCACTCGCGCAGGACTTCACAACGCTCAAAGGACACGGTGGCCCGGTCATGGGTCTTGCCGTCTCCGAGAGCGGGGAAGTCGCGAGCGCAAGTTTCGACAATTCAGTGGGGCGCTGGCAGAACCGCACGCCGCAATGGCTCGAGGGCCACGCCGCTGCTGTCATCGACTTGATCTTCCTGCCCGACGGTCGCATCGCGTCGGGGGCGGATGACTTCTCCATCTGGCTTTGGGACGGCTCGGATGGGCGTGAACTCGGTCGCCACAAGGGAAAGGTCACCGACCTCGCGGTGTCCCATGACGGCGCGATCCTGGCCTCGGCCAGCTGGGGCGGCACGATCGGGATCTGGCCGCTTGTTGATCCCGATGCCGCGCCCGTATTGCTTGACCTGCGCGACACCGGCGCCAATGACGTTGCATTTTCGCCGGACGGCGGGCTGCTGTATGCCGCGACCTCCAAGGGGGATATCCGCGTCTACGACCTTTCGGCGCCCGACAGCGCCCGGTTCCGGACACTGGTGCGTCACGGGTTCGCGATCAACGAAATGGTGTTGTCGCCGGACGGGTCGTGGATGGCCTATGGCGCAGTCGATGGCGTGACCCGGGTGATCGACACCCAGACCGGCACCGTGCTTCGCGATTTCACGCTCGAACGGCGGCCCATCCTTGCCATGGCCTACCACGGCGACACCGGGAAGCTGGCGATCAGCGACGGGCATGGGTACATCTCGGTGATTTCCACAGAAACCTGGCGCATCGAACGCGACTTCCACGCGACCCGGAGGGGTCCGGTCTGGGCGCTGGCATTTTCGCCCGATGGATCCGTCATCTGGGCGGGCGGACTCGACAGCGTCGTCTATGGCTGGCCGATCGAACTCCTGGACCGATTCGAGCCAACCATGGGCATGTCGCACAGCTTCCTGAAAGACCCCGGATCGATGTCGAACGGCGAGCGTCAGTTCATGCGCAAATGCTCGATCTGCCATGCACTCGAGGCCGGCAATTCGCGCAAGGCGGGGCCGAACCTCAACGGCGTCTTTGGCCGTCTCGCCGGAACGGTTCCAGGGTACCGGTATTCTGACATCCTTGACGGCTCGGACATCATCTGGAGCGAGGAAACAATCGATGCCCTTTTCGATCTTGGCCCTGACCACTATATTCCGGGCTCCAAGATGCCGATGCAGCAGATCGCTGCGCCAGAGGACCGTCGGGACCTGATAGAATTCTTGAGGGTGGCAACTGGAGATGGGAACTAAGAAATGAAGTCCATGTGGGCAGGCCTTGCAGGTGTCGTCGTGATCACCGTCGTGGCATACTTCGTTCTCGGGGAACTGGGTTTCTCCTCGGCGGAACGCGGATCAGGCAGCGCCGTTCGGCTCGAGACGTCGAACTGACCGGCCTTGGCCGTGCGGAAACGAACGATTTCCGGTTTCGCAGCGGCGCGGCATTTCCGAATGCCGTCAATTCTCTGTCTGGCGGTCGCAATTGCATTCGCTGGCGTTGGCACAGCAGGAGCCGTCCCCCCGGAAACCGTGAATTCCGTTGTGTCGGTCCTGCCGCAATGGCCCGGGCGCCCGCAGGGCGGATCCGGAGGTCCTCCGGGTGCAAGCCCCGAGGGCAGCGGCGTTGCCCTTCGTCCGGACGTCATCGCAACGGCATGGCACGTCATCGAAGCGGCCGACCGGATTGAGGTTCGCCTTGCAGACGGCCGCATTCTTCCGGCCAGCGTGATCGCCAAGGATCCACTCAGCGACATCGCCCTCTTGAGCGCCGACGCAGATCTCGCACCGTTCGATCCGGCGTCCGACCCGGCACTCGCCGACCCGGTCTGTTCCATCGGCAATTCCTTTGGCCTCGGACTTTCCGTAGCCTGCGGCGTCGTCTCGGCCGTCCAAGTCACGAACGCCGGATTCAACGCGGTCGAGGATTTCGTACAGACCGATGCGGCAATCAATCCCGGTGCATCCGGCGGCGCGCTCGTGGACCGGCAAGGCCGACTGGTCGGCATGGTTTCGGCGATTTTCGCATCGCAGGGCGACACCAGCACAGGGGTCGGATTCGCCGTGTCCGCCGAGCTTCTGTGGCGAGTAACCGAAGCCCTGCTCTCCGACGGCAAGGCAAGCTATCCATCGCCGGGCTGGAGGCTTGATGTGCCCCGCCGGGACCAGTTGGCACACCTGGCCGCGCCCGTGGTTACAGCCCTCCGCGTCGGAGGCCCGGCGGAAGAAGCGGGCGTTCAGAGGGGCGATCTCGTCGTCGCCGTCGGCGAGCGGCGCACAAGGAGCCCGCGCGACGCCGTATCGGCCCTTGCCATCCTGCCCGAAAGCGCGCCCGTGGTCGCACTGACGATCGTGCGCGGCAATGCCGAACTGCAAGTGACACTGCCACTGCGTCCAGAAGCAATCCTCGAAAATGACGCCGTTTCGCCGCAGGTCAGCCATGCAGACTGCCCCCATCCCGAATCGGTCTGCATCATGCGTCAGGCCGTCTTTCCCGTGTCCAGTTTCGACCCGATGGCCAGCGCTACCCGGATCGCTCCAACGCTGCTGGTCACCAATCGCCACGTGGTGGGCGACAGGACGGACGCGGTGGTGCATACGCCTGACGGTCCACGCGGCGCGGAGGTCGTCGCGTCGGACTACCTTGGTGACCTTGTGCTCTTGAGCGTCAATGGCCTGCCCGACGGCGGGCATGTGCCGACCCTGAATGACAGCGCTGCCGGAACGGCGCAACTCTACGTGGTAGGTGCCGATGTCAGCCGCCAGGAAGTGCGGGTTCTTGACCCCGGATCGCTGATTTCCGGACCTGCCAAAGAAGCAGAGCTCGGTCGTATCCATGTCACGGCGCGAATGCAGCCAGGCTTCAGTGGCGGAGCCCTGGTGGACGAGAACGGCAATCTCGTGGGCATTGCCGTTGGCGGGGGCGAAGGACGCTACGAGGCAATCCCTCTGGCGCAGGTCGCCAGGCTGCTCGATGGCCGCAACAGCGACGCGGCCCCCGAACTGACGGAATGGCTTGGTCGTGCCTACGCCAATTGTGCGGGCCAGATCGATGCCGCCGCAAGCGGCACCAAGGTCGAGCCACAGACGGTTGTGGACATATGCTCGACGGCGTTCAATCAAGGCCAGCTCCTTGAAGCTGGCCGCATGCTTGCCAAATCTGGGTCATTTGACGGTGCGGCCGCGCTCCACGGGCAGGCCGTCCGCCAGACTCCGAACTCGATCAACGCACGCCTGTCGCTGCTTGCATCCATGCAGCTGGCCGCAAGGTTCGAGGACATGATCGAACACGCGCAATGGCTGATTGGGATGGCCCCGGATGATCCGCGGGCACTCCGCATCGCAATCCAGTCCGGCGTATGGGGCGACGTTCCGGAACTGGCCGAAGAGGCTTACCGGCTTCTGCTTGATGCAGACCCGCGCCAGGCCCGGGCGGCCCGCCGCTTCATCGACAGCGCACCGCCGGCGCCACCGCGTCGAAACTAGCTCGCGTAGGCTAGCAAAGAATTGAAGGTGACAGTGGCCCGCCATGTCCCCGCCAGCAACGTGGAATCTCGGCTCGCATTCGGCCTCGGTTCCGAATCCCGAACCTCAGCTCTTGCTTCTTCGCGTTCATGCGGCGGCGGCGCAGAGAATTTGTTCGCGCACTGCAACGCGATGATTGTGCAAAATCCTGCGACACTTGACGGAAAATCTTACAACACTTGACGAAAAATCTTACGACACTTGACGGAAAATCCTGCCGGACTTGACGGAAAATCCTGTGACACTTGACGGCGAATCCTGCGGCACTTGACGGCCGT
>JAJEFO010000084.1 GCA_022820365.1 Silicimonas sp. | reverse complement strand
ACGGCCGTCAAGTGCCGCAGGATTCGCCGTCAAGTGTCACAGGATTTTCCGTCAAGTCCGGCAGGATTTTCCGTCAAGTGTCGTAAGATTTTTCGTCAAGTGTTGTAAGATTTTCCGTCAAGTGTCGCAGGATTTTGCAACTGCGGCCCGATGATGTTGCGAAAGCGGCAAATAAAGGTCGTGGAGACGCGCGAAAGCGAATGGGCTAGCGACACGGCAGAGATCCTGATTGCTGACGTTACATCCCCCTGCACCCGGCCGAAGTCCTGCTTGAACGCTTCGCTGACAGTGTCGTGCGCCGATCCCTTCAGGGCGTCGCGTGCACCTGCGTCTCCCGAACCGGCGCGGGCAATCGAATGCGGTGCCTGGAACAGGTCGATCCGTTGCCGCGACACCTCAAGCGCCGTATCGGAGATATCCCGGACCTCGGTCGTCTCGTCGTCGCAAGCGTGGCGCTCCTATGCCCCGTCGGATCGCGTCAGCACCCCAGGATGTGCGGAGGCGGCGCCGAGATAGCCGCTTCCCGGCATTGGGAATGATCTCCGCCTTCGTTTCGCCTGTATGATGTCTTGCGCCTTGATCGTTCCTCTCGCATGCGGGGCCGAAGCAATGCTGCCACAACTGCGCCGTTGAAGACATCAAGACAGCCGCCGACGCGACAGGGCCGAGATCGCGGGACATGATCCTGATCCACGCACTTGACAGCGATGATCAGGGCATCCTGTTTAATATCGTTTGGACCGAAATATGCACGTGTCATAGCATCGACACCGGGAGGGCCAACTGAAACCATGATGAAAGCATCCTGTTCATGGCCATCGGCGTTGAGGTGGACAAAGCTGGCAGAAGTCGTGCACATCGAACGCGCGGCCTGTGCAAGGTTGCGCAAGCGCGATCCGCAGGGATCGCCTGTCGACTGCAAGGCACCGCAGGAGGCCAATTTCTCCAAACTGGCGGACTTTTTCATGAGTCAGGGCGATCGGATTCATTGGGCTCGCTAGACGGATTCCCAGCGGGATGATCACTGGCATTTGACAACGTTCTGGCCGCTGCCACGGAAGACATCGTCAAGGATCGGTCACGGGGCGAATTGCCTGCGCCTACCGGGTTCATCGTGATTGCCGCTTCGCCGGATGCGGACGCATTTTCGGAAGCCTGGGCGATTTTGGCGCCACGTGAAGGAGCCAACTGACCGTGACGAACCGGCACGGCGAGAATCACGGCGAAGGCCCGCTGTCTCATTCAGAGAGTCGCGCTGGAAGTTCACTTCGCCCCATGGCAGGCAAGCTTTCTTCCTCGTGGTCTGTCCGGGCATGATCGGGCTGGGGGAGCAACGGTCAGGGCAAGCGGGCCTTGGCTCGGGCCACGCCCTCCCTGCTCGCGCCGACCCTGACTGTGCCTCGATCCGTCTGTCCGTCGGCGAGGTCTTGCGCCCGTCGGATTGTCTCCATAGGTTCCCGGGGCGGAATCCAACGGTCGCTCCGGATTGGAACCCGGAGATGTTTTCTCGCAGACCGCGCGCCCGAATTCCAAGATCGAGTGCTTCAAAAGGACAGAACCATGCCGGAAAACGTAGCTGCCTCAGCAAGTGACAGGCAAGGATTTGACCGTCGATTTTATGCGGACAACCCGGATCTGACTGTCTTTAGGCCGACTTCAACCCAGGACGTGGTTGCAGCAATGCAAACAATTGCCGCGAACGATCCCTCGGCTGTTGGACACAAAGTCCAGATCACCAGCGGTCGTCATTGTTACGAAGGCTTCGTCTACAACAGTGACACGAAATACATGATCGACGTTACCGGGCTCCGGCAGTTTGGGACGGTTTCCTTCGATGACCAGGCTGACGCAGTCTACATGGGCAGCGGGTACGGCAACTGGGACATGTACCGCATGATGCAGAACGTCTATGGAAAGACTCTTCCGGCGGGTTCCTGCTATTCAGTCGGCTTGGGTGGTCATCTCACTGGCGGGGGATACGGGGTCCTGTCCCGCCTGGCGGGTCTGACCATAGACTACATTTATGGCTTTGAAGTGGTAATTGACAACAGCGAACGTGGCCCGGAAGCGAAAGTCGTGACCCGTGACAGCACTGAACAGCAAGATTTGGACATCTATTGGGCGCTTCGCGGAATTGGCGGTGGCCAGATCGGCGTGATCACGAAGTACTACTTCGTGCTCGACGAACTCCCGACTTCCCCGAGCCTGATGGCGACGACGTCCTTCAGTTGGGATTGGGATCAGGACGGCACCACTCTCACCGAGCAGCAGTTTGCGGATCTGGTGACCACATTCTACTCGATCTTCTGCAACCAAGATGAAACGACATGGAAGGTATGGGCTGCGTTTCACGCAACTCATGTCGAGTCAAAACGGCTTTCGTGTCCAGCAATAATCTACAATCCAGCAGATTCCAAAGTCAGTGACGAGGAATTCCACCACGAAGTTGATCTTCTGATTTCTGCCTGGACAGATCGCTTCAATGCCGTGGTTCCGCTTTCGGCGGAGGACCATCCAATCATCGGTCATCCCTGCATCTCTTCACGAAGCCTGATCGGGATCGCCATGCCCGGAGAGACAGAAGAGCCTGCCGCTCGGTTCTTCAGCTACCTTGACGGGACGCAGCAACTGAACGGGTCGGGAGAAAACCAGCACGGCAAGTACAAGTCCGCTTACCATAACTACATTTTTGATTCTGAGATGCTCACGGCGATGTACGCAGGCCTGACGACGAGCGTTGAAGGAATCGACCTGTCTCAGGCACGAATCCAGATGGATTCCTATGGCGGCAAGACAAACGAGGTCGGTTCGGAGGAGACCGCCATTCCACAACGCAGTTCCACGGTCAAACTGCAGTACCAGACATACTGGAAGACGCCGGGCATGCTTCCCTATCAGGAAAACAAGGAGATCGAAGAGAAGCAGCTTGACTGGATCAACACGATGTATTCGAAAGTGTATGCGGCGACAGGTGGCATCCCGGTCAACCAGAACAACCCGGCGGTTGATGATGTCGTGACCACGGACGGCTGTTACTTCAACTATCCCGACATCCATATCGGCAGCAGACTTGAAGGGACTCCGGACGTCGAACAGGCTTGGGAACTCTACTTTGGCACGGCCAATTCCGAACGTCTCGAGAAAATTGCTGCCGCATGCAACCCGTCGGGCTGGTTCACGAACTCGCAGACGTTCCAGTACAAATGAGCGACAGCGGAGCTGTTGTCGAATCCGGTCCAGCAAACGTATATGGCCCACGCGGAAATCTGCATTCAGCGGCGCGATTGTACCACGCGCAATCGATTCACAGGAATTGCACAACTATGTAAACCTTGCTAGGTTCCGACACGACCAGATAGTCGTTCAGGTGACATGTGAAAGACGGCGGACTCCCCAGGAAACGCGTAGGCGCAATCGACAGGGCATTGCAGATACTCGATTTCCTGACCGAGCGCGCTGAGCCGATGAATGCCTACGAACTGGCGCGCGTGCTGGGGGCGCCTGCCTCGACCGTCTACAAGATCACCGAAGAGCTGGTCGACCGCGCGATGCTTGTGCGCGACAACGTTGGCATGCTGTGGCTCGGGCCACGGCTAATGCGGTACGGCTTGACCTATCGCGCGAGGATGGATGCGTTCGCCGACGCCAAGCGGGAAATGGAGCGGCTTTGCGCGGAGATCGGGGAAACGGTGCAGATCTGCGTGCGTGACGAGGACATGATGAACGTCATTGGAATGGTCCGCGGCAAAGGGCATTTCAACGTTGCGTCCGAGGTCGGGACGCGAGTTCCGTTGAACTGGACAGCATCGGGCCGTCTGCTGCTTGGGCATCTTCCTGCCGACGAACGACGCGCGATTTTTTCCCATACGGCTCGGCCTTCCGAAACCGGCCTGGCCGAGACCGACCCCGACCGACTGACCCAGATGTCTGGTGACGAATTCAAGGCACGTGTTGCCGTTCAAATGAGTGCGTCGGAATATGCCGTCGCCTGCATCGCGTCACCCATCTGTGACTTACGAGGGGCATGTGTCGCCACGATCTCGATCGTGCTGCCGGAATCGCGGGCGCGTGCGGAGTTACCGCAATTCATCCAGGCCGTGACCAAGGCCGCTCAAAACGTTGACCGCACCGTGCTGCCAGGTTGAAGCCCTCGCTTTCGGCTGAAGGGCATCAATGCTTGCTCATCTGGGTGGGCAAACGTGACTTGAGGGAGTCTTCGGATTGTCGAAGGAATCCAGCTGCCGCAGGCTTTCAGACAGGGCTGCCGCACGCCGCTGCGTAACCGAGGGGCTTCGACGAGGGTTGATGTCATAGGTGGGCGGCACACAGCTCCTGCGGGAGGCGATCTGGCTGTTCAAGGCATTCCGGTCGATGGCGGCGAGCATGACAGAGGGACGGAGACCTCGCGGCGGCGCCTCATCTCGTCGCCGGCGTGATCGCGGCGACATGAACGTCAAGGGACCCTATTCCTCTGCGTCGCCCCAGGAAAGGTACCCGTCCGTTCCGCCGTTTCGCGCTGACGCAAGGTCTTCCGGGATCTGGTCGAGCGCCGCATGATCCGTCAGCAATTCGCGAAGTGCGTTTGCCACGACCTCGGCCTGGCCGGGCTTGAGATTGCACGGATCGAGCTGGAAATAGCCAAGCTCCACCTCGTGATTGCGCACGATGATCGGGGTCTGCCGACCGGCCAGGGCGGATGCGACGCCAGAGGCATCCGCGCCCAGGATCCCGGCGTCTATCGTGACCTCCAGACGATCGAGCGGGTTGCCGGTGGGGTCAGCCACAGGTCTTGCCGTGACCCCGTCGATCCCTTCAAGCGCCGCGCTCCAGAGGTCCAGTGCCGCTTGTTCCTGCTCCCTGATCCCAACGTGATCGCGCGTCTGCCAAGCCTCGAGTGCGGCGATCGCGCCAGCGATGCCTTCCTTGCCGATCTTCATCCCCCGACCGATGCCGATGTTCTGCAGGTAGGCGGCGCGCACCAGATCGCGCCGGCCCGCAACGATGCCGGACGTCGGACCGCCAAGGAACTTGTGGCCTGAATAAATGACGAGGTCCGCGCCTTCGGCCAGAAATCCCCGCAGGTCGTATTCCGATGCCGCATCCACGATTACGGGTACATCAGCTTCGTGGGCGATCTCGGCAAAGCGCTTGAGGGGAACCTGCCCGTAATGGACCACATGATGCGAAACGACGTAGAGTGCGGACGAAACCTCCGGCCCCATAGCGCTCCGAAGCGAATGGTCGCTGCACAGGGTCGATTGCCCGACAGGAAGAACGTCGGCACCGGTCAGCTCGATCGATTGAGAAATCGGCGCGCCATAGTGGCAAAGATGGCCCAGCTGCACCGCGACCCTGGATTTCGGGCCGGGATTGCAAGGCAATTCCTCGGCGAGACCAGGATCCGTGCCGGTCATGCATCCCGCAACGGTCAGGCTTATCCCTGCCGAGGCGGACGCCGTCATGAACCCGGCCTCCGCGCCGGTCAGCCTTTGGATCGCCTGGCTCGCACGGGACTGCAATTCATGCATGTTGACGTAATGGCCCATCATTGCGGCCGTGGCCTCGCGGACGGCATGCGATGCGATCGAGGCCCCGAGGCCGGTCATTGTCCCGGACACGTTGATGACAGGGGTCAGCCCGAGTGGCGGCGTGTCGGTCATTGCAAGGCCTCCAGCGAGAAGATGCCTTCAATCTCCACGGTTATCTGGTTGGGCAGCGATACCACCCCGAAGGAGGAACGTGCATGAACGCCCCGGGGACCGAACACCTCCGCGAGCAGCGTGGAGGCTCCGTCGATCACGTAGGGGTGGTCCTCAAATTCGGGCGTGGCGTTCACAAGACCCAGGACCTTGATGACACCCGTGACCGCATCGAGCGTTCCGAGCGTGGATCTGAGCGCGGCAAGCATGTTGATCGTCACCAGCCTGGCATGCTCGCGGGCAGTCTCGGCATCAACGTCGCGTCCGACCTTGCCGCGCAGCAGCGTGCCGTCAGCCGTCACCGTACCCTGCCCCGACACATATGCCAGATCAGCATGCAATCGGACATTGCAGAACGCGCCTATTGGCGAAGGCGGCCCGTTGGGAACCTTGATCCCAAGCTGGGCAAGCCGGGCTTCCGGAGTCTGGATTTCAGTCATTCGCATCAAATTTCCTGCAGTATACGTGATGGGCGGCACCGGCACGACGGGGGGCCGGGATCTCTGCGGCGCAAAGGCTGTCGCCCAGCGGGCAACGGGTACGGAACACGCAGCCGGCGGGCGGGTCGAGCGGACTTGGAATGTCGCCGGTCAGAATGATGCGATCGCGGGCCGCCGCCGGATCCGGCAATGGCACCGCCGAAAGAAGCGCCTGCGTGTAGGGGTGGCCTGGATCGGAATAAAGCGGGCGCGCCGGGCCAATTTCGGCGATCCGACCCAGGTACATCACGACGATCTGGTCGCAGAGGTATTCCACGACCGACAGATCATGGGCAATGAACAGCATCGTCAGATTGCGGCGCTCGCGCAGTTCCAGCAGGAGATTCAGGACTTGCGCCTGGATCGAAACGTCAAGCGCCGAGACGCTTTCGTCCGCCACGACAAACTCGGGCTCCAGCGCCAATGCACGGGCGATTCCGATGCGTTGCCGCTGGCCTCCCGAAAACTCGTGCGGAAAGCGGAGCATTGCGTCGGAGGAAAGGCCGACCTCTTCGAGCAGCCCGGCGACTCTTTCTTTCCGTTCGGCAGACGTGCCAATGCCTTGAGCCCGCAGCCCCTCGCCGACAATGGATCCCACTTTCAGGCGCGGGTTCAGCGACGAGACCGGATCCTGAAAGATGATCTGCATGCGCCTGCGTGCAGTTCGCAGCGTCTTGGCGTCGAGCGTGTTCAGATCGGCGCCGTCAAATATCGTCTGCCCCTCGCTGGGCTCGATCAATCTCAGCAGCGCGCGGCCAAGGGTGGTCTTGCCCGATCCGCTTTCGCCCACAAGCCCGGTGATGGAGCCTCTCGGGATGTCGAAACTGACGTCACTGACCGCGTGAACCGTACCGCGAGGCGTGTGGAACCGCTTTGACAGATTGCGGATCTGCACAAGAGCGTCCCCGGCGACCGCATCAACCACGGGATGCTCCAACAGGGTTGACGCAGGCGACGCGATGGCTGTCGGCAATCTCGCGAAGGGCCAACGGCGAAGCGCAGGCATCTCCTGCCCGCGCGCATCTTGGGGCGAAGGCGCACCCGCTCGGCAAGGCATGAAGCGACGGAACCGTGCCGGGGATGGGAACCAGGCGCTCACGCTCGGCCCGTCCCGGGTCGGGAATCGAGGCCAGCAGCCCGAACGTATAGGGGTGCCTGGTGGTGGAAAAAAGCGTCTTGGCATCCGCCTGCTCGACGATCGCGCCCGCATACATCACCGCCACGTCGTCGGCCATTTCCGCGACGACGCCCATGTCATGCGTGATGAACAGGATCGACATGCCGAGATCTTCCTGCAGTCGCCGCATGAGGTCGAGAATCTGCGCCTGAATGGTCACGTCAAGCGCCGTTGTGGGCTCGTCGGCAATCAGCAGCGCCGGATTGCATACCAGCGCGACGGCGATCATCACGCGTTGCCGCATGCCGCCGGACAGCTCGTGGGGATAGGTGTTGAACCGGGTTGAGGCGGCAGGGATCTCGACCAGTTCAAGCATCTCAAGAACGCGTTTCTTCCGTGCAGCCGCATCCAGGTCGGTATGCAGGATCAGCATCTCACCGATCTGGTCGCCGATCGTGAAGAGCGGATTGAGCGACGACATCGGTTCCTGGAAAATCATGGCGATTTCGGCCCCGCGCAATCCGCGCATTGCATCCTGCCCGGCGCTTTCGATCTGCATCTGGAAGCCGCTGCGGGTCCGGTACGTGATTGAGCCGCCCGAAACCGACCCGTTGCGGGGCAACAGTCCCATGACCGCGAGCGCAGACACCGACTTCCCCGAGCCGCTTTCGCCCACAAGCGCCAGGGTACGTCCCTTCTGCAGGGAAAACCTCACGTCCCGCAAGGCGGTGACCGACGCCCCCTGCGAGCGGAATTCGACCTCCAGGCCGCGAACGTCGAGAACGGTCTCGTTCACGTGCCTCTCCGCGACGCGGCTTCTGCCGAAGAGCCGAGAATGGTCATGCGAGGTTCAAACATCCTTGTGATCGCCGTCGTGGCCCCCCGGCTGTCAGTGACCGCCAAATCGCTGTCGACAAGGTCAAACAGGGTCAGGTCCGCCCGCTCTCCCGGCATCAGTCCGTTGCGCGCACCCAGGCCCAGAACCGACCGAGGACGCTCGGTCACTCCGGCAACCACCTCTTCAAAGGGCAGGCCCACGGCCAGGAGCTTGGTCATCGTCGTGGCCAGGTCGTGGACCGGACCCTCGATGTTTCGCTTGTGCAGATCTGTTGAAATCGAATGCGGAAACAGGCCGTCAGCAATCGCCCTGCGTGCGGTTTCGAAGCAAAACGACGCTTCGCCATGACCGATGTCCATCAGGACGCCATCCTGGGCCAGACGCTTGGCCTGCGCGAAAAGCGCCGGGGTGTCCGAGATCGATCCCGCCCGTTTCCCGTTGAAGCAGTGGGTGACGATGTCACCGGGGCTGAGGATGCCGAAGACCTCGTCGATCATCGGCAATGGCTCTCCGACATGCACCATGAGCGGCAAGTTCAGAATCTGGGCCACGCGCTTGGCAATCCTTGCCGGACCGAGTCCCCAGGCGCCCGTGACCTCGCCCGACGCGCGAACCTTGATGCCGCAGATGACGTCTGCATTGGCTTCGGCCACCTCAAGCGTCCGGTCCACGTCGACGAACCTGAGATCTATCAGCTCGGGCACCCTGTTGCAGGCGACAAGCCCGATTGAACCGATGTTGAGAAAGGCCCTGATCGTTTCGGCCTGCCGTTCGATCACGTGTTCCCGCAGCCCGTGAAACGCCGCTTCGCCCGCCGATCCGGCGTCAGCCATGGCGGTCACGCCTGTCGGACGGCCCGCTTCGGACGCGCGAACGGATATGTCCGTTCCGCCATGCCAGACATGCACGTGCAGGTCGCACCACCCGGGCGACAGATAGGCGCCGCCTGCATCGATCACGTCGGCCCGAGGGTCGGGTGTTTCCGTGACCAATCCGTTCCCGTCTATGTGGATTTCCGACGGAACGGCATCAAATCCCACCGGATGGAAATTTCTGAGCGTGAGAGGCATGTCAAAGATCCTTTGCCAAGCGGGGATCAAGCGCATCACGCAACCCGTCCCCGATCAGTTGAAGTGCCAGGACCGAGACCGAGATGGCCAGACCCGGAAAAAGAATGAGGAACAAGGCCTGGTCGAGATATTGCCGGCCTTCATTGACCATCGTGCCCCACGTCGGGGTCGACGGGTCGATTCCCACGCCTAGGAAGCTCAGCCCCGCCTCGGCCAGCATGGCATAGGCAAAGATGAAGGTCGCCTGGACGATGATCGGCGAAATGATGTTGGGCAATACATGGCGCACCATGACCGACGGGGTCGACACGCCCAGCGCGGTTGCGGCCTCGACAAAAGGAAGTTCACGAATGACAAGTGTCGAAGCCCGGACAATTCGGGCAATTCGCGGCGCATAGACGATGGACAGCGCGATGATCACGTTGACGGCGGACCCGCCGAGGATCGACACCAGCGCTATGGCCAGCAAGATGTCGGGGAACGCCATCATGGCATCGACAAGACGCGACAGCGGCCCGTCAAGCCGCTGGAAAAAGCCGGCACAGAGGCCAATGGCTATTCCGACAAGGGAAGAGAGGGCTGCAACGCCCAGCCCGACGCCGAGCGAAATGCGGCCAGCATACAGCAGGCGTGACGCGACATCCCTGCCAAATGCATCGGCGCCAAGCCAATACGTCATGCCGGGCTCGGTCAGCCGCGCGCGGACGCTCATCCGGGCAGGATCATCCGGTGCCACCCAGGGCGCGCACACGCAAAGCAGGGCAACGACCGAGAGGACAATCGTCGCAAGAAGAACGGCCCGCCGCGAAAAGAGCAGGTCGAGAAACCTTGCCTCGACGGGCGCAGAGGATGTCCGCGACATCAGTACCTCACCCGCTTGTCGACCAGCAGATATGCAAGATCGGTCAGCAGATTTATCAGCACGTACAGCGAGGCGACCACAATCAGCGTTCCCTGGATGACGGGATAGTCCCGACGCAAGACCGCGCTTACCACGAGGTTGCCCATCCCGGGAATGTTGAACACGCGCTCGGTCACCACGGCACCGGACACCAGCAATGCAAAGGTAAGCCCGATCACCGTGATTATCGGAATGGCGGCATTCTTCAACGCATGGCGCAGCACCACGCGCGCCTCGCCCATGCCTTTGGACCGTGCAGTCCGGATATAGTCCTCGCCCAGGATGTCCAGCATCGACGCGCGGGTGAAACGCAGGACAAGGGCGGAATTGACGATGCCGAGCACAATTGACGGCAACAGAAGGTGCCGCATCCGCTCCCAGAAATCTGCATCCGGCCCGCCGTAGCCTGATGCCGGGAACCAGCCGAGGTCGGTCGCCAGATATCTCTGAAGCATGAGCCCGGTCCAGAAGCTTGGCACCGATGCGGCCAGCATGGCCGTGCTGATGGAGGCTTGATCAAGGAACGATCCGCGGCGATAGGCTGCATAGTTTCCGATCGGCACCGCGATGATCAACGCAATCGTCAGCGAAAAGAGAGAAAGGAAGACCGTCGGTTCCGCGCGGCCCAAGAGCACCTGGGTGACCGGCTGCTTGAAAAAGATCGACGTCCCTAGGTCGCCACGGGCTGCGTTTCCGAGGAACTTGAGGTACTGGACAAATATCGGCTGATCGAGCCCGAGCTGCTGGCGCAGTTCAGCGGCATCCTCAGCTGTCGCCTCGGGTCCGAGCATCAGTGCAGCCGGGTCGCCCGGGGCGAGCCGGACAATGAAGAACGCTATCGTCAGAACAAGGAATATGACGACAGCCATCCCGATGAGCCGACGTGCCAGGTAGCTGCGCATGAGAGAATCCGGCGGTTACGGGGGTCGGTCAGGCCGACCCCCGGCACTTTACGTCAATTCACCTGTGCGTTCCAGAAGAACGGCCATGGCGTCGCCGTGACGCCGTCAAGCCCTTTCGCCGCGCCCATCAGCGCGTTGAAGCCGCCGATCTTGATGAATCCCACATCCTCGAACACCTGGTTCTGCAGCTGCGCGAACAGCTCGCGGCGGGTCCCTGAATCTGTTTCCGTCGTGAACGCGGCAAGGATCGCGTCCTTGTCCGGGTTTGACCACCCCAGGCGCGACGTCCTTGAATAAAGGCTGGTCAGAGCGGGTTCCGGCAGAAACGGCGAGTGGGTGATGTAGATGTCCCAGAGCGCCGGATCGTTGCGGCGCTGGCCAAGGGTTGCCCAGTCAACCACGTCCATATGGACCTCGAACCCTGCCGCCTCGAGCGCCACCTTGGCGACTTCGGCCATCTTGAAGTGGAACTCGTACTGGCGCGACGTCAGGATCCTGAGCGGAGTCCCGTCGTAGCCGACGCTCTGAAGCAACTCCGCCGCCCTGGCCTGGTCGTTCTGGTTGAACATGTCGGTTCCAGCGTCGCTTCTCCACACCCAGCCCTCGGGGTACATCGGCCCGTCGACGATGAAGAAATTGTCGTCGCCAAAGGCGGCGAACAGCATGTCGTCGATCGGCAGGGCGGCCTGCAGCGCCTGACGCTTGGTCCTGTCAGTCAAGAGTCCGTCCTTGTGATTGATCGCAAAGATCGGCCAGCCGAACGGCTTCAGCAGGATCGGGTCGGCCGTGTCGGAGGACTCCAGACGGGCAAGGCTCTCGGCAGGCAATCCGTCGGCGAATGCCACTTCACCGGCCAGAAGGCTCTCCACCCGCGTGCTGGCGTCAGGCACCGGCACGAACCGAATCTCGTCCGGCACCTGTGTGCGCGCGCCCGCCGCGCCGTCCGAAGGCTCGCTGCGCGAGGAATAGCCGTCAAAGCGCACCAGTTGCAGGTACTGATCCGGGACGTGCTCGGCGATCATGTACGGACCGGTCCCGACAATCGTGTCGATCGTGTCGCCGATGATTTCCTCGGGATAGACCACGGCGGCGGAGTTCGAAAATGCCAGCAGCGACAGGAGAGGCGAATACGGCTCGTTCATCGTTATGGTGACTTCGTGACCGCCAGTGGCCTCGACACCGGCGACCCTGTCAGCCACGCCCTTTCCGCGCGGGGAAACCTCCAGCCAGCGATCAAGGGATGCGACCACGTCATTTGCATCCATCGTCGAGCCATCGTGGAAGGTGACGCCTTCGCGAATACTGATCGCGTAGGTTTTCCCGTCCCCGGAAATCGTCGGCAGATCGGTCGCCAGAAGCGGCGCGATGTTCCAGCCCGAGTCGAACGTGTACAGCGTTTCGACGAAATGCTGGGTCACGATCGAGACGACATCCTTGGTGGACATCATCGGATCGAACGTGTCGGCCTCGCCGATGATGGCAACGTCAATCGTCTCCGCATGTGCGGGCGCCAGCACGACGGCACCCGTCAGCAATGCGCCGAAGAGAGATATCTTTGCGGGGGCACTTGTCATTGAGAACATCTTGACCTCCATAATTGTGTTATTCGATGCTTAAATATGTTAATGAAGGCCCCAGGCGCCGTCAACGAAAATTCCGCTGCAGATCGAACATGCCAGAAACATCGAGTTTTCCCTGGAGAAACGGCGACCGCACAACAGAGATCCGGCCTTGGCAAGGCCTGCCTGCGGCCTCTGACGCCAGCTTCGTGCGTGTGGAACCGGGTCGGGCAAGCCAAGGGAAGCGCCAGTGAAGATTTGGAACAGTCGAAGCGAACCCACTGCTGCCCTCCGAATTTACGTTTGGACAGTCGTACCGTCCGCCGCAAAAAAATGAAGCAGCCCGGGCACGGGCCTCAAGTGAATGGAATTCCCGGGAGCAAACGCATGGCGGCCCTTGATCAACGCTGACAGTTCGTCGCTTCCGCTGCGCGCAATGATCATCGTGTCCGCTCCCGTCGGTTCCACTACCGATATTCGCAGGCCGAAAGCGTCGTTGGTCCCCTCCTCCGCCAGGTCGACGTGTTCCGGCCGGATTCCGATCGATGCACATTGGCCGAGATGACGAAGACTGTCCTCAGGGAGCTTGCAGGTCAGGCCGCTCTCGGTCCTGAATTCCGGGCCGTCGTCAGTCGGCACGATTCGTCCTTCAAGGAAGTTCATGGCTGGCGATCCGATGAATCCGGCAACAAACCTGTTCACGGGGCTGTCGAATATGTCGAGCGGGCTGCCTACTTGCTCGACCCGGCCGTTCCGCATCACGACGATCTTGTCGGACATGGTGATCGCCTCGATCTGGTCATGCGTGACATAGACGGTCGTGGTTCCCAGCCGCTGCTGAATTTCCTTGATCTCCGCCCGCATCCTGACCCGAAGCTTGGCATCCAGGTTCGAGAGGGGTTCGTCAAACAGGAACACGCTCGGATTCCGGATGATCGCCCGGCCCATAGCCACCCTTTGCCGCTGACCCCCGGACAACTGTTTCGGATAGCGCTTCAACAGGTCTTCCAGCCCGAGTATCCGGGCGGTTTCCTGCACCTTTCTTTCCGTTTCCGATCGGCCGGCGCCGCGCATCCGCAACGGAAATCCCATGTTCGCGGCAACGGTCTTCTGGGGATAGAGCGCATAGTTCTGAAAGACCATGGCAACGTCCCGGTCCTTCGGAGGCAGGTCGTCGACAACCTTGCCGCCGACCCTGATCGATCCGCTTGTCGCCCGCTCGAGGCCGGCAAGCATCCGGAGCAGGGTGGACTTTCCGCATCCCGACGGGCCGACAAGCACGGCGAACTCGCCGTCCTCGATTGCAATGCTGATGTCCTTGACAGCTTCCACCTGCCCGAACGACTTGGCAATTTCAATGAATTCAACGCTTGCCATCCGTCACCGTCCTTCAGAGTGGTGCCATTCGCGACTCTCGGGCACGGGATCCAGTTCCGACTCCCAGACCGAGGACACCGTTGAGGAGCGGGCAAGGTCGTGCAGGGTCGCGAACTCGGCCGCGGCCGTCATGTCCTTGAGACCTGTACCGGACACGATGACGACCGCGACGGTGTCGTCCGGGATGCGACCCGCTCCGGCTTCGGCGGCGAAGGCAGCCAACGCGTAGGCCCCTCGCGGTTCGGCGAAGATTCCTTCCTTTCCGGCAAGTTCGGCCTGCGCTGCAAGGATCTCGCTCCTGGTCAAGCGGTGCAGATGCCCGCCTGAGTTGCCTATCGCAGCATTGGCCCAGGCCGCATCCAGGGGACGTGCACCCTTGCAATCGGGATCGCCTGCCACGTCGATTCCGGCAAAGTGGTCCTGCGGCTGTCCGGCCACGATCCTCGGCACGCGGTCAGTCAACCCGATTTCCCGAAGGTCGCGGAATCCTTCGCTCAGGCCTCCCACCAGGCCGCCGCCGCCGACCGGTGCCGCCACGACGTCGGGACAGTTCCCTTGGTCCGCGCAGATCTCGTAGGCGATCGTCTTGGCGCCTTCAACCATGAACGGGTTGACGGATCGCGCGGATGTCATCGGCACCAGTCCGTGCTCCCTGCACAAGGCCGGCAGTTCGCGGACCGCGACCTCATACGGATCATTGAACGCGTCGGCAGCGGCATCGACAGGGCCGGTCTCGATTTCGTAGACCCGGGATCCGTAGACGTCTATCTGCTGGCGCTTCGATGCCGGCGTGTTCTTAGAGACCCAGATATGCGCGCTGGCACCTGATCGTGCCGCGTACGCCGCAAGGGAATTCCCGACGTTGCCCGACGACGTCACGGCGAGGCTTGTTCGACCGAAATGCCTGGCCATCGAGATGCCTGCGCTTACCTGCCGGTCCTTGAACGAACCCGTCGGATTGCAGCATTCCAGCTTGATGTGGAGTTCATGGAGTCCCAGCGCCCGCTCCAGGTTCCCGGCCCGGATCAAGGGCGTATTCCCCTCTCCCAACGATATTGCCGATGACGCGGACGGAAGCGGCAGGAGTTCGCCGAATCGAGTGAACATGTCTGCCGGTGCCTGCCAGTTTCGTGCGAACCTGCCACGGCGGCGGATCGCTGCGTGATCATATTGCAGCCTCAGTTCACCACCGCACTCCGGACAGCTGTAGTGTTCCGACAGTGGCATGACCTCTCCGCAATCCAGGCATTGCAGGCTGCGCAACATGCTCATTCCTTTCCAGCGGAAGACGGGGAAGTGACCAGATGACCGCGGCGGTAGACGTGCAGCGGCTCACGGTAGGACGAGACATCCGCAAGCGGCGAGTCCTTCAGCACGACGAAGTCGGCCGAATGTCCCGCGGCAATCCTCCCGACCCTGCCTTGCAGTTTCAGGACCCGTGCGGCGTTCAGGGAGGCGGAACGGATGACCTCGATGTTCGACAGTCCGGACCGGGCCATCAGTTCAAGCTCGACCCATGTGTCCTCGAACGGCGTATCCCTTACGCCGGCGTCCGTCCCGCACACGATCGGAATGCCCAGTTCGACAAGTCTTCGGAAATTCTCCAGCATGACGTCGTGCTGGTCCAGCGCGTGTTGCGAATCCAGGTTTCCCTGCATCCCTTGCCGGGCAAGGGTTCCATGCGAGCGCGTGGCGGTCGAGAGGTTTGCCATGATCGAAACGCCGCTTTCGGCCACGATTCCGGCAATCTCCGGGTCATACCTTCTTTCGAGGCGTCCGTTGCTGGCCCGGAAGAAGAAGGCACAGTGTTCGAGACTGTCGAACCCGGCCACGGCGGCGCGCCGGACGCTTTCCGCGGCGAGCACGTGTGCAACGCTCGCGACATCGTTCGCCCGCGCAGCGTCGGCGACCTGGCAAAACGTCTCCTGCGGGAAGGAAGCGGTTTCCGGATGGGTGTCCGGAGTCATCACGCCCCCGCTGCCCATCAGTTTCAGCGACCTGGCTCCGGCGGAAACCAGACGTGACACGACCGCGGCAACATCGTCCGGACTCGGTGCCTCGCCCCCGAAAAAGGCCAGGTGACCTCCAGGAACCGTGATTGGCGGGCCAGAGAGCAGGAGGCGCGGCAGGTCCGGCAGATCCCGGCGGCGCCGGAGATGGGCAAGCAGGTCCAGGCTGGAACCGCAATCCCTCAACGTGGTCACCCCGCTCAGGAGCATCGACCGCGCGTTCCGGACGGCACGCGACAACCGCTCCGGAATCGTTTCGCCGTTGAAGTCCCGGAGCGGATCCGGGCTGGCCGAGAATTCCAGGTGGACGTGGGTGTTGATCAGGCCCGGCATCAGGCAGGCATCTCCAAGATCGGTCTCCGGCCTGGCGATTCCGGCAGCCGGCGCCGCCATCCGGTCGCGCACGGCTTCAATGCACCCCCCGACCACCTCGACGGACTTCGGCTCGAACCGGCCCGGCGGGTCGATCCAGACGTTGTCGCAATGCAGGACAAGGCGTTCATGGCTGGCAGGGTTTGTCATCGGTCAGCCTTTCACCGCTCCGCTGGTCAACCCGGAGACAAGGTATCTTTGCACGAAAAGGAAGAAGAGCACCGCCGGCAACGCGAACACCACGGCCGCAGCCATCATCTCGTCCCAGGCGATGGCATACTGGGTCTCGAACGACGTGAGTCCGACGGAAAAGACCCAGTTGCTTTGCGACGAGATCAAGGTCCGCGCGAGGAAGAACTCGTCCCAGCCCGTGATGAAGCTCATGGCAACGACAACCACAAGTCCCGGCAAGGCAAGGGGAAGCACGATCCGGTAGAATGCGCCGAGGCGCGTGCAGCCGTCGACCATCGCCTGCTCCTCGACCTCTACGGGAATGCGGTCAAAGAACCCCTTCATCAGCCAGGTCGCCAGGGGCAGCACGAACGCCGCGTCGGCGATGGCCAGGCCGATCAGTGAATTGTAGAGGCCTGTCTGGCGAAAGATCACGTAGAGAGGAACGACGATCAGCGTTGCCGGAAGGAGCTGGGAGAACAGTATGAAGATCGAGAACGCGGTCGTGCTGCCCGTCCTGAACCTGGACAGCGCATATCCGCCGTTGATGGCGACAAGCGTGCAGAAAATCGAGGTCGTGCTTGCGACGAAGGCGGTGTTCTTGAACCAGGTGAACACGTCCCGCTCCGTGAAGATCCTGACATAGGCATCCATCGTGATGCTTGACGGAACCAGGCGTGGCGGCCATTCGAACAGGCTCGTGGCCTCGAGCGACGACACGATCATCCAGTAGTACGGAAAGAACACGATGGCTGCGCATGCCAAGGTCAGCACGAACAGTGACGCGCTGATCAGCATGGTGACGGTACGGGGGTTCAAGCGTCCCTCCTGACATGGATTATCGTGAAGAAGTACACGAGGCTGAACGCCAGCAGTATCAACAGCAGAACCGTGCCGATCGCGGCAGCGTATCCGATCTTCTGGTAGGTGAACGCCGTGTTGTAGGTCAGGATCGACAGCGTTTCGGTTGCCCGGGCCGGACCGCCGCCGGTCATCGCGTAGATCATGGTCACCCGGCGGAACGAGTTCAGGATCAGGATGAGGATCAGGATGACGTTCACCGAGCGAAGTCCCGGCAGCGTGACATGGATGAACCTGGAGAATGCCCCCGCACCGTCGACCATCGCGGCTTCGTACTCTTCCCGCGGAATCGTCTGAAGGCCGGCCAGCAGGATCAGGAGCGCAAGCGGAAACTGGTGCCAGCTGGTGATCAGCACGAGCGCCGGCATGGCAAGGTCCGCCTGCGCCAGCCAAGCCGCGGGCGCATCAAGGAACCCCGCTTCGACAAGGAAGTAGTTGACGACCCCGTACTGGGCGTCAAGCATCCATATGAAGATCAGCACCGCCACGACCTCCGGGACCGCCCAGGGCAGGATGAAAATCGTCCGGACAATGCCGCGAAGCGGCAGGGACCGGTTCAGCAGCAAGGCGAAGGACAGGCCCAGCACGTACGTGCAGCTCATCGAGGCGATGCCGTAGTAGACCGTCACCTTCAGCGAATTCCAGAAGAACGGATCGGACAGCAGGACCTCGTAGTTCGCAAGTCCGATGTAGCGCCCGGCATTGTAGTTCAGGATGCGCGTGTTGAAGAATCCGAGCAGTATTCCCTGCGCAATGGGCCAGATGAGAATCACGGACATCACGATTGCCGCCGGGGTCAGCAGCCAGATCGGCAGCAGTTCAAGATGCCTGAACCTGCGAGCGAAGACACGCCTCACGCGAAACCCCTCACGATTTCGGGTGCGAGCGGACCCGGCAAGCCCCGGCCGGTCGCGATGTGCCGGCCAGGGCGCGTCCCGTGACATCGGGAGAGCTCAGAGGGTCTTGGTCCAGTTCTCCAGCTGCCTCTGGAGGGCATCGAGACCTTCCTGGACCGACATCTCCCCGGAGTAGATCCTGGACAGCCCGTCGACCACGATCTGCCGGAACTCGGCAGCCTGGATTTCGTAACCTGGAGGAGCGTAGCCAATTCCACCCGGATACTTTGCCGCAATCTCGGCCATCTTGCCAGCGTAAGGCACCTCCTCGAGAAACGCCTCGCTGGGCTCGACGATGGTGCCCGGAATCTGCACCAGGTCTTCAAGGTATCTCTGCTGCGCCTCAGGATCGTAAAAGACGTTCAGCATCCTGCAGGCATCGTCGGGATGGGGCGAATCCTTCGGAATGACGTAGAATGCGCCGCCGGTGATCGCCGCATGGGTTGGCGTCGGCATGACTTCGAAGGTGACATGCGGGACAAGATCGGGATTGATGGTCTTGACCGTGCTGACCACCCAAGGGCCGTCGAAGAGCATCGCGACCTTGCCATCCGCGAACATCTGGCGAACCGTCTTGGAGCCCAGGCCCTTCGGGCTGAGCCCTTCGTCCAGGAACCGCTTGATCCAGCTGACGGCCGCGATGGCGGATTCATCGTTTGCCGTGATCGTCCCGTCAGGCTGTGACCAGTCCGATCCCATGCCGATCAACCAGTGCATGCTGTTGATGTAGACGTGGATGGCACTCGCGGTGTCGTTCGGAAATCCATACCCGAATTCACCGGTCTTGTCCTTCACGGCCTTGGCCGCGGCATAGAACTCGTCCAGGTTCGTGGGGATCCCGACTCCCGCTTCCTCCAGCAGTTGCGTGTTCGCCAGCAGCGACTGGGGGCTCATCGTCAACGGCACGCCATAGGTCGCCCCGTCAACCTGGGCGAAACTGACGGAAGGAAGTATCCGGTCGGCGAATCCGGACGATTCAATGCACTCGTCCATCGGCGCGAGGATGCCTGCGTCAATCATGGGCGCCAGCATGTTCGTGAACACCGGCATGAAGTCGGGCACGTCGCCGGCTGCAATCTGCGTGATCAGCGTCTGCTCGTAGTGCGTGTTGGGAATGAGCGTCTTGTCGACGGTGATTCCCGGGTTGGCGGCTTCGAACGCAGCCACGCGATCCTTGTTCCAATCTCCGACGATTCCCTCTTCCCACATCCAGCTTGGCATCCTGAAGGTATAGGAATCCTGCGCACTTGCGGTGCCTGCAATCAGGGCCAGGGCAGCTGCCGTCATCAAGGCTTTCATCATAAGTACCTCCGTGTTAGAATTTGGTCCGGTAGCGTCTCATAAACTTACAACCGGTTTGATACCAATGTCAATTATCGCCACAGAACAGGCCATAAGTGTACCACCTGGGATCCGGGACAAGACCAGATGGCTGGCCAAGACCATTCGCGACGACATCGTCGGGAAGGTGTACGGACCCGAGACGGCGATTCCGTCCGAACGTGAGCTCATGCTGAAGCACGAGGTTTCGCGAACCACGGTGCGACGGGCAATCCAGCTGCTCGTGAACGAGGGGGTCGTCGTCCGCCGTGCCGGAAGCGGCACCTACGTGCGCAAGGCGGAAAACGGTCCGCGGTCCGCCGGTTCATCGTCCGGAAGGGTCCTGTCCCTGATCGTTCCCACGTTTTCCAACCCGCTTTACGCCGAGGTGATCGACGGGATCGAGCGCGCCGCCCGGGGAAGCGGCTGCCACCTGATCACGAGCCAGTCCGACTACCAGGTTGCAAGCGAGAACGCCGGACTCTCGGCGATGGCCGACGATCCATCGATACGCGGCGCCATCGTTGTCCCGAGCATGGTCGAACGGCCGGTCGCAGGGGCCCTTGAATTCGTCAGTGCGGGCAAGCCGCTGGTGTATCTCGGCCGGTGGCCCAACGACATCGAAGCCGACGGCGTCCGGATAGACTACGATGAAGCGGCGCGAATCGCCGTCCGGCATCTCGTCGAACTGGGGCACCACAGGATCGCCTATGTCGAGGGGGCGCCGAGGCTGGAGGGCTTTTCGATGCTGCCTGCATACCGTGATGCCCTGGCGTCGGCCGGCATCGCGCGCGACCGCTCGCTCGTTCGCATGCGGGATGAACCTTCCGAATTGGCAGGGCAGAATGCAATCGAAGCGCTCGTCGCGGAAAATACGGCGTTTTCCGCGGTTTTTGTCCGAAACGACGTAACGGCCATCGGGATCATGCGGGGGTTGCGAAACGCCGGACTGAACGTTCCAGGTGACGTGTCTGTGGTCAGCGTCAACGACAGCGTCATCGCCCGGTCGATGGACCCTCTGCTGACCAGTGTCAATGTTCAGCCAAGAACGCTTGGCAGCCTGACCTTCCGTGCGCTCAGCGACAGGATTTCGGGCGTTTACAATGGACCTTCGGTTCATCTGACACTTAGGCCGACCCTGAGTGTCTATGGGTCGACAGGCGCACCTTCGAAGCTCAAGGTTCGCCGGGACAGCTGACGGGACATCCGGAATTGACCGTTCCTGCGCCACATCGTTCCCAACGGCTTGCGGTAGGATCCTATACCGAGTCCTACGGTGACTTCCGGGCCTGCGGAAACGGCATATCGGTGATTGAACTGTCCGAAGACGGCGCCTTTGAGCATATCGGCTCTGCAACTCTTCCAAATCCCAGCTATCTTCGCCACTCGGAGAGTCACCGCAGGGTCTACGCGACTTTAGAAACTCCCGATGACCGGGCGGCGCTCGTTTCCCTGGAGTTGCCCCGGGCGGGTGCTTGGCTGCGCGTTTCAACCAGGATTCCCATCGAAGGCCGACTTCCGTGCCACATCGATCTTTATCCATCTGGCCAATGGATCGCATGTGCCTGCTACGGCACGGGCACTGTGCTCGTGAGGGGTCTCTCCGAAAGCGGCGATCTTGATGCGCGATCGGGAGGCGAAATCCTGCGGACGGGCAGCGGGCCCCATCCCGTCAGGCAGACCCGTTCCCATCCCCATGGCGCATACTTCTCGCCGGACGGTCGGTGGCTGCTGGTTCCCGACCTGGGAACCGACCAACTGGCCGCATATCCATTCGATCACCGAACCGGTGCCTGCGGCGTTCCGTTCACATGGCAGGCACCACCAGGCTCCGGTCCGAGAACTCTCGCTTTCAGCAACTGCGACCATGCCATCTTGTTGGTCAGTGAGCTGTCATCCGAAGTGTCGAGCCTGCAATGGCGGGACGGTGCCATCAAGGAAATGGCCAGGCTGACTTCCCGCGGTGCGTCCGAAACGTCTGGGAGGACAGACAACACCGCATCCGGCCTCAGAATGCATCCTGACGGCGTTCACTTCGGTGTGACCAATCGAGGTGACGACTCTATTTCCATATTCCGGCTGGATTCCCGTACAGGGTCGATCAAGCGGTGCCTGACGTTTCCGTGTGGCGGAAGGAAGCCCCGGGATTTCGGGTTTTCGCCGTGCGGGCGCTGGCTGGTCTCAGCCAACCAGGACAGTGACAGCTGCATCCTGTTCGCGATCAGTTTCCTCCCTGAGCCGATCGTACGACGAATTGCCGGGGTCGTGGTCAAATCGCCGAGCAGCATTTGCTTTCTCGCTGATCGAAAATAATCTTTCCGTCCCGCCCCGGGACCCGCAAACGGAAGGTTGGCGCTTGTCGGGGAAACTGAGGAAATTCTGCCGTCGCGGCGGGTCATGATGTACACATTTCCGAATCTCCCAGGCATTTCGGAACGCGTAGGGACGACAGGAGGCGATCCGGCGGCGCGGGCGCCATGACCGGAAATCGAAGGACAGACCTTCGAAATCGAGCGATTGCGGGGCGAAGAGGACGCTGGTGCAGGAAGGCCGGAAAGGCCTGTGAATGCAGGCCTTTGGAAGGCAGACGGCCCAAGACATTGCAAAAAGGCAAGAAGGTCTTGGAGGAACGATGAGTTTCCGCCAAAGGAGTGAAGTCGTCCATTTGAGTCGCGGCCCCGCTCATGGGGACGCGCGGCCGCGACCGCACCCGAACGGGCGGTGACCCGCCGCTGCGTCCATCCTGCAGGGATGGCGACGGATCGGGTCCATTCGGCCACGGCAAGCCCGGGGCGTCAATCCTTTTCCGGGCAGGGCGGTGGATGGACGGCGTTATCGGAACGGCGCGCACCTGAAACCGCGCACGGACCACGGAAACGCGGCTTGACGGCTTCGGCCGTGAATGGGCTTGATTCAGGGTGTGCGGTGAGGTCAGCGAATGCTCGACCGTCTGCAGACAGGCAGACTGCCGGCCCAGGACATTGCACAATCCGCAAAAAGATCGTGGGGGCTCACATCCATGACTGAATTTCTCCAGCCGGATGCCGTTCCGCGTCCTGCCCGGCAACCCGGCGACATATCGTTCAGGAACACTCTTGGACGCACCAGGACAACCCAACGGCCTTATGTCCCACTCGGCCAACGCGATGCCGCGTTGGAGAATGTTCCGGCAAACATGCGCCGGACAACGGCGATACGCAGCCATCAACAGCCAATTCCTTGTTCGTTTCCGCTTCGGGGACGTGCAAGAGGCTCCCAGTACACCACCGCGTGCGACCGGCGGCCCTTGAGTTCAGACCTATTTGCTTGCAAGCGTCTGAAATCATTGAGCCCGCTTTCGAGAAAGGGCACTACATTTCGGCGCTCCCGGCGCCGCGGTCCGGGCCGGCCGGCCCGTCAGCTCGGCTTCTTCCGCTCCCGTCGCTCGTAGACGAACGGCGCCGGGTTCCACTTCAGCCCCAGCGTGCGGTAGATTTTTCGCGCGTCGGACGACGCCGCGCTTGGCAGGCCGAACGTCCGCGACCGCCTGGCATCGTGCAGGATGCCGATCTGCAGGTCGTT
>JAJEFO010000134.1 GCA_022820365.1 Silicimonas sp. | reverse complement strand
AGCCGATCCGCGTCCCTAGCGTAGTTCCACGCAAAAGTCCGCTTCTCAGGACATGTGCGCCCAACCTTCATCGGTTGGGCGCTTCCCGTGCGTGGGAAGCATCAAAAACCTGGGGGTCAATCGACGACACCGCCGAGCAAGGGCCGCTTCAAGTCACTCCGAAGCACCATTGAGTCAGTCGGTGGATCACGAGACTTTTTTCTCCACAACGCACATTGACCCCCAGGTTTTTGGTGCTCTCCTGCGTCAACCTTTCTTTGTAAGCCCCTTACATTTCCGTCCGCACACCATTCAGATCTCTTTCTGGATGAGAACAACGCGGAAGCCCTGCGGCGCCCCAATTCGTGCATGTCTGAACTTCGCATCTCAATGGTTGGCATTCCCGAGGGTCTGAACGCTTGTTTACAGCGGAATAAGCGAATTCCTGTTGTGCGGCAAATGATGCAAGGAAGCGCGATCATCAGCGTTTCACGGAGATCGTGACGGGTCACGACGCCGATGTGACGGAAGCGCTCACTTGGATGGCCGACCGCGGTTCCGGGAAAGACAGACCGCACCGCCAATCTTGACGGCATGTTCAATCTTTATGAGTGTGCGCAAATGTATACCACCATCCAACTGACCGGCATCTCCGGAATCCTCGTCACACCGTTTGACGGGGACGGGAATATCGCCGCTGGTCGACTCGCGCCCATCGTGGATCGGGCAGTCGAGGCAGGCATTCACGCCCTGACGATCAATGGAAACACGAGCGAATTCTATGGCCTGAGGATCGACGAGGCATTGACGATGGTGGATGCCGCCGCTGCAACGATCAGCGGGCGCGCACCCTTGATCGGCGGAGTCGGACGTTCAGTAAATGAGGCTTGTGCATTGGCTCAAGCTTCAGTTGCGGCAGGCGCTGCAGCAATCATGATTCACCAGCCGCCCGACCCGTTCGTCTCGCCTAGGGGCCTGAGAGACTACGTCGCACATATTTCGGATGCTGCCCAAGGAACACCAGTCCTGCTCTACCTGCGCAATGACATGATCGGCACGCGTACGATCGCCGATCTCTGTAAAGTTGATAACGTCGTAGGCGTAAAATGGGCGACGCCATCACCCGAGAAGCTAGCGGAAGCCATTGCCGCGTCGCCCGATCACATCGACTGGATCTGCGGCCTGGCCGAGATCTGGGCGCCGCAGCTCTACGCGGTCGGAGCCCGAGGGTTCACGTCCGGCCTCATCAACGTTTGGCCGAAACGTTCTGCTGAGATTCATGCCGCACTCGATATGGGGAACGACGATGAGGCGCTGGCCCTCATTGACGGCATTCGCGCCTTCGAAGAACTCCGCGCGGAGGAAATGGGCGGAACGAACGTTTCGGTCGTGAAGGCAGCCTTGGCCTTGATGGGCGAGAATTGCGGACCGGCGCGTCCGCCATCGTCCTGGCCTCTTTCCGAGGCGCAGGAATCGCGACTTCGAGAATTCCTGAGAGAGCATGTCATGATGCCTCGGAATGGCGACGACGACGATTGACCCGGCGGTGCTCGGGGACCTTCTTCGACCCGGCCAGTTGTCATACCCCGTGATATCATTCGACGACGACAACAATATCCATGCAAATGCCTAAGCCGCGCAACTCGAATGATCGGGGACAGGCGTTCGGTCCTCCCACTCCGGCAATGCGGTCGCATTGCGACTTTCGCGCCACGAAGCCAATCATGTCTCTCAAGGGTGCACGACGAACACGCCGTCGGACTTCCACTTGAAGTGAGTGGCGGCGGGGACAACATGACTCCGGCAGTTCAGCGACTGATGCGCATCGACTTGCGCGATTCTGACCGTCTCAAGTCTTGAACGTCCAGGTCGTGACCTGCCGCCAATTCTGGTCAGGGAACAGCGTGATGTCTGGAAATCCCGGTTCGTGCGGCGCGTTGGGCCAGAACTGCGCTTCGAGGGCAAGGCCGCAATACGGAACCGGTGCAAACCCGTCGTTTGTTCGCTGGTCCGGATAGTCAAGAATGTGCCCGTCGAACGCCTGGAGGCCGGGCTCGGTGCTTGCCATCACCATCATGGCGTCGGGACCGGTCAGGCGCGCAACCTCCCTGAGCGGTTGGCGAGAACCGGACAAGCAGAAATTCGTGTCAAGAAGGCCATCAGCGCCGTTTCTCAATGCGCGCCCATCGCGGCAATCGAAGCGCGTGCCGGCGACATCCGCAATCTCGCCCGTCGGAATCGTGGTGCCTGGATCGCTGGGCAGATACCTGTCAGCGTGAACCTGCAACACGTGACCTCCGGTCGTGGACGCTTCGCCCAGCCGCCAGTAGCTGTGGTTTGCGAGATTCAGGATTGTCGGGGCGTCGGTCTTTGCCGTGAGCGTGAGGGACAGGGTCCTGCCTGTCGTTTCAAATCTCGCCTCGATGCGGCGTGTGCCCGGGAAACCACCTTCGCCGTCGGGTGCCACGAGCACGAGCGTGGCGTGGCGCTCGGAATGGTCGACCAGTTCCCATACTCTCTTGTGAAACGCGCCGCCGCCGCCATGGAGCGTGTGGGCATTGAGGAAATTCTTTTCAAATCGGTACTCTATGCCGTCTATCCTGGCACGGGCACCCGCAATGCGGTTGGCGACCGGGCCCATGATCGTTCCGCAATGACCGAGCGGACCCTCATATGCCGAGATGTCAGGGCTCCCAACGGTCAGGCTGTGCTGCAGGCCTTCCAGGCGAACATCCTGAAGCGCGGAACCAAACGTAATGACACGTGCTGCGAGCGGGCCGTCCTGAAGGGTCAGTCGATGAACCTCCCGGCCCGATGCGGTGACGCCGAATTTCTCAATCATGGCGGCAATGTGTGCATCGTGGTAAAGGGGGCCGCAAGACCGTCAATTGCCCCGCCTTGTCGCACCGAGACGCGTCCGACCAGCGCATGAGACACTTTGGCCACGCTTTTCGGCGACAAGGCCTAATGGCCGTGGGATATGGTCGTCGCCTCGGACTCCTCTGGATGTTTCGTAGCAATCGGCTTGCCGGCAAGGTCACCCGCTTGCGTGATCAGCCAGTCGCAAGCCGCCTGGGCTGCCGAGGCCGCCTTGAGGATCGCTCGATGGTCCGATTTCAGGATCTTGACCCACTCCTTCAAATAGGCCGCGTTCTCCTCGAAACGGGGCTCAATGCCGAGCAATGCTCCCACCATGGCCGAGCCCAGTTCGGCAATGAGCTCTTCGTGCGCATATCGGGTGTCGCTGAATGCCTCGCTCAAGCGCCGGTCGAGCCGATGCGGAGCCCCGGTCGCATGAATCGTTTCGTGCAACAGCACGCCGGCGTAGGTTGCGCCGTCCTGGAAACAGTCTTCGGGCGGCATGTGGATCACGTCACGGGCAACATCGTAGAACGCGCGCGGCGCCCCGGAAGTCTCGATCCCCACGCCGAGCCGCCGGAACCATGCCATCAAGTCGGGGTCAATGCCTGCTCCCGAGATCTTGGGCCGATCAGCTGCTGCGCGAAACTGATCGTCCAAGCCATCAATCTGATCCAGATTGAAGACCCGATATGATCGCAAGTATCCGTATCTTGTCGGCTCCTCATCCGGATTGTCGCTTTCGCGCATCACGGTTCCGACCTTGATGACCGTCGTTCCGCGCTCACCCTTGCGAACCTGTCCCCCGCGTACCGCTGCCTGACGATAGGTCATCCAGAACGGCGCTGAGTATCCCATGGAAATTGCCTTGCGCCAAAGCATGACCACGTTAATCCCTCGGTACGGCGTACCGCAGGCCCGGAGCGGCAACAGGGCCGCACCGCGCCCGGGTTGCCAAGGGGTCCGCCAAGGCGGGGAGCCTCGTGTCAAGGCATCGACAATTGCGTCGGTCACATATCCGCAAATCTCGCGAGACCTGCTGACCTTTCCTGGCGACTTCCTCGATTTGCGGCTTCCCTTGGACCCGCTGGAAGCTGCCGCGCCTTCCTCGACCTCAGCCTTTGCCGCAGTGTTGGAGTGCCTTACATGGAGCCAGACTCCTGGTTCGACCGTATCGTCACGTTCCTGACACGGCCCCCTGAAATTGAACCGGATCGACCGGCACTTTTCGCCGGACCGATTCACCAGGGTTTCGACCCCGGACGTTATGATCTTCATCGACATTGGCACGACTCCCTCTCGAAATTGCGCAGATCACGCTTCCCAATAGATCTGCAGAGAAGATCTGAACGGGTCGCGCATGCGGCACCCCAGAGTTGGACGAACTTCATTCCGCTCTGCCGTTCGGGAGTCCTTCCGTCCGAATCATTCACGCGGGGCCCGAATTTCATGATTCGGCGGAGTGTTCCGATTCGTCCCTGCGGCGCGACACGTCGCCGGACGGCACTGGCCGCTACGGGACTCCGCCAGATCAGGATGCGCCCGCAGGCCGCGCAATGGATTGAATGGACACACAAATCTTGCAGCGATCGAACTGACGGGCTGGTCTGCAGATCCATCGTGGACAAGGCTCCAAGAGATTGGCTTGACATGCGCATCATGGAACATATGATGAACAATCTCAAGCAAAAGTCGGAACATAAATTGAACATTACGTGTCTTGATGCAGGTCTTCATTCGTTTGCAAAGGAGGATTTCGACAGTGACCAATGACCCAGGCACCCCAAACGGGCACAGCCGCCCAAAGACATCTGCGGCAGCGGATTGGGCCGAGAGAGAGCGCAAGGCGGAAGAGGTGCGGCAAAGGGAACGTGTCGAACTGCGGGACCTGCTGCGCACCAAAGGCGTGGAGCGGGTCGAAGCCGGTTACGACGGCTACGGCGATTCCGGCAATGTAAACCATGTCACCGTGTCGCCGACGGACGTCGAGGTCAAGGAACTGGCCACCAGGCTTGCAGACTTCATTTGGGCGATCGCATACAATTTGAATCCCGGCTTTGAAATCGATGACGGGGGCGAAGGCACGTTGACGTGGGACATTGGCAAGGATCGGATCGACGTCAATCACGTCGCGTTCATCTATGATAGCATTGAATCGGTCCACGAGGACGTCTGAGGTGGCGCATCCCAATCACCATGCGGAAAGTTCCGCGAGAAAATTCGGTGGGGTTCCTGCCGATTATCATGCGATTCATGACTGGTTCGATGCTTCGAAGGCTCATGAAGCGCTTCCGGTCCATCGGGCCCTGAGACATCACAGCCACGGCATCTTTGAGGCGCAGCAGGTATTCGGCCGCTCGCTCGTCAATTCTGACGGGCGGGCGGTGCCGGTGCGATTTGTCGCGGAACAGCATGTCCGAGAAGATTGTCGACGAATTCCCTCTGTCTCGGACTGGTTGAGGGGCATCCCCGTCGCATCATGGATGGTAAACGGAGTCATCCTTCCGGATTCGGAACGGGTAGCTCCTGACCATCAGGCGGATTGGCGTGCGTCCGTAGCCGCCGGACAAACGATCCTGGGATTTGAGGACTGGTTGGCTGACCGCGAGGCCCGTGAGCGATCCGTGTCAGCCCGAATCGGATCGTAGCGTCAGGCTATCTGCAATGTGCCCGACTGAAGAGCCAAGGCGCACGATCGATGGAATCGTCAAGCCGCTTCCGGCAAGAACATGTCACCTTGCGAGACATCCGCCCTAGTCTCGAAAGTCAGGCAAATGTCGCCTGAATCCGGAAATTTCCCCGGACCCCATTGATCCGGACAGGAATTCCGGTTTCAAGACATAACGCTCTGAACAACGCGAACGAAAGGCGGCAACGTGGAGGCACTTGGCCTTACATTCGAGATGACTGTCGTTCTGGCGATCCTAGCAATTACCGTCGGGCTCTTTGTCTCGGAAATCGTGCGTGTCGATGTCGCCGCGTTCTCGATCATGGTGCTTCTGGGCCTCTTGACAATGGTGCCCGGACTTGAAGGCCTTGCTGACCTCCGTCAGCTGTTCAGCGGGTTTGGCTCCAACGCTGTAATCTCGATCATCGCGGTCATGATCATTGGCGCGGGCCTTGACCGAACCGGTGCGATGTCAACCGTGGCGGCATGGATCACAAGGGTCGGCGGCAAAACAGAGTCCCGGATCATCTTCCTGATCTCCTCCACGGTCGGCGTGATCTCCAGTTTCATGCAGAACGTCGGCGCGGCGGCTCTCTTCCTGCCCGTGGTCAACCGGGTGTCCACGAGAACGGGCCTGCCCATGTCACGGCTTTTGATGCCGATGGGCTTCTGCGCCATCCTCGGCGGCACCATGACCTTGGTCGGCTCGTCGCCTCTGATCCTCCTGAACGATCTGCTCGTCTCCATAAACGAGACGCTGGGAGAAGGCGCCCAAATGGACACCTACTCTCTCTTTTCCGTCACGCCGATCGGAATTGCTTTGGTTGCGACCGGCCTCCTCTACTTCATCCTGTTTGGCAAGTTCGTGCTGCCGAGCACCGCGCGCGACGACTCCGGTGCGGCGCAGTCGACTCTTGAGTATTTCAACGCGACATACGGGCTTGACGGCGTCATCCACGAAATCGACGTGCCTCACGGCAGCCTTCTCGCCGGTCATACGCTGGGCGATCTCCAGCGCGCATTCAATGTCCAGGTCATTGCGACGGCATTCCAGGGCCGGACCTACACCGCCCCGCCGCGGGACGTTCTCATTGAGGCGCCAGCCAAGCTCGCGATAATTTCCGACGCCCGGGACATAGCGGATTTCAAGGACGCATTCGAGCTCCCCGAGGCATCGGAACTCGAGACTTTTGCGGAAACGCTCCATCCAGGCAAGGCAGGCATTGCCGAGGTCGTGATTCCGCCGGGATCCGGGATTATCGGCAAGAGCATGCGGGAGCTTTGGCTCCGCAAGGTCTACGGGCTTTCGCCGTTGATCGTCTACCGTGGCGGAAACGCAGTCACGCAGGACAGCCCGGACTTTGGCACCATGCCGCTCGCGGCCGGAGACACGCTGGTCTGTCACACGCCTTGGGAGGCCTTGGTGCGGCTGGAGGCGGATCGCGACTTTGTTGTGGTGACAACCGAATTTCCTCACGAGGACATAAGGCCCAAGAAGATCGGCTGGGCGCTCCTGTTCTTCGCCATTGCGATCGCGCTGGTCCTGTTTTCCAATCTCGTTCTTTCACTTTGCCTGCTGGTCGGCGCCGTCGGAATGATCCTCAGTCGAGTGATTTCCGTCGAGGAAGCCTACGCCGCAGTCAGTTGGCAAACCGTCTTTCTGCTGGCCAGTCTAATTCCCTTGGGACAAGCGGTGCAGGCGACGGGAACGGCCGCCTGGGTCGCAGACCTAATCCTTTTTGCCATGGATGGAATGCCGCTCTGGGTTCTCCAGGCCGCAATTGCGGTCTTGGCCACGTTCTTCACGCTCGTGATGTCAAACGTCGGAGCCACCGTTCTCCTTGTGCCCCTGGCCGTGAACATAGCCCTCGGCGCGGATGCAGACCCAGCCCTCTTTGCCCTGACGGTCGCTATATCCACCTCGAATTCTTTCTTGATCCCGACGCACCAGGTCAACGCGCTTATCATGGGACCGGGCGGCTATTCGGTCGTCGATTTCATGCGGGCAGGAGTATTCATGTCGATCCTGTTCCTCGTCGTCTCGCTCGGCGTCCTGAACCTTCTGTACTGACCGGACCTGCCTTTCAGGGCCGATCCGGCATCTCTCTCAACATAGTCTTGACCACTGCGGCCGCGTTGCCCGCCGCAAGGTCGAGGAATGTCTCCATCTGGTTCGCACCTTCCCCGCCGCCGGCAAGGTCGGCGAGACTGCGCACCGCGACGAACGGCACGTCGTTGGCATAGGCGACATGGGCAACTGCGGCGCTCTCCATGTCCAGGAGCTGCGCGCCGAACGTCTCGTAGACCCACGTCCGGAAAGCCGCATTGTCGACAAAGGCCCCACCCGAGACCCCGGAACCGCCGACCACAATGCGTGGAGGCCTGTCGAGGCAACGGCCGTCTGCGGTGCAACGCGCAAGCGTCACCATGTCCGTTGCGCTACGCGCCGCGTCCAGCAACGCCCCGTCCACCGGAAACCAGAAGCGAGTCTCGGGCCCGTCGGCTCCGGCACGCAGCACCGTGACCGAGCGGGGAAACATCATGCCGAAGTTCCCGAAAGGATACTCGAAGAACGGCAATGTCGCCCAGCCGCCGTCGACCTCGCGCGCGAACAGCATCTCCAGATACTGCCCCCAACGCGTTGCGATCACCACGTCGCCTATGCCGAGCGAAGGGTCGACACCGCCTGCGATGCCGGAAAACACGATCCTGTCGATGTCAAATCGGTCGAACGCTAGCTGCGCAGTCATCGCAGCGTTGACAACACTGATCCCGCTCAGGAACAGCACGACTCTATGTCCTTCCAGCGTGCCGGTTGCGAAGTTCACGCCGTTCGCAAAATGCTCCGAGCTGTCCCGCAGTTCCCCCTTGAGAATTTCCAGTTCCGGGGCAAAGGCGGACATCACGGCGATGCGCGGTGTCCCGTCCCGGATGTCTTGCGCCACCGCCGGACCCGGCACGCTCGCCGCGATCAGCAACGCGGACGACAGGCTGGCGAACAGGGCCCGAGCCTTGCGCAGTACAAACGTCAGAAAAGTCATTGTGCGCCCCTCAACCTACCATGAAGCCCGTCAAGACCCAGATTGCAATTCGTGTTGCCCGTCAATGGCCGCTGCATCTCGCCGCATCCTTCGCTGAGGAGGCGCTCCTGACACTCGGCCAAGTCAGGTTCGATGACCGGTCGAACGAGATCACGGCGATGCCGGAACTTCTTGTCCTCGGCGGAAACGCGGTTGGATGCACAGGGCTTCCCCGCCAGTCTCGCGCGTGTTCAGCGATCCTCGAACCCGATGGACCCGAGGTACTCGCGATTGTAGCGTGCATCCTCGATCGGCGACGTCGCACCGGCCGGGTCACAGTCCTGCTCGACAGTGCACCAGCCGTCGAATCCGTGCTCCAGGAGAATGTCCCTGACACGCGGGAAGTCCACATCGCCGTTGCCCAGCGTACAAAAAATTCCTTGCCCGCAGGCGTCATAGAACCCGATCCTGTCTGCAATCACCCTAGACTTGACGGCAGGATCTATGTCCTTGAAGTGCACGTAGCTGATGCGCGCCATATGCCGCTCCATGAAGGCCACTGGATCGAAGCCCGCATACGAGTGGTGCCCGGTATCGAAACAGATCTTCAGAATGCTCTCGTCAACCTCGTTCAGAAGTCTCTCCAGTTCTGGCTCGAAGTCCATGAACCCTGCGGCATGCGCGTGAATGCCAACAGTCAGGCCGTACTCTTCGGCTCCCATCTTCGACACGGCAACAATCCGGTCGCGATAGGCTTTCCACTCCGCCTTGTCCATCTGTTCGGCCTCGTCGGCTCGGCCCGCCGTGGCCGCACGGCGTTCTGAAATCGAGTCGATCAGGACCAGATGCCTCGCCCCATGCGCCACGAGCGCCTTGCAGGTCCGGATCGAGCCGTCCAGCACGTTCTCCCACTGGGCCGGATCATGGAACGGACGAAACACGACGCCGCCAATCAGCGACTGGCCGAACTCGTCCAGGGCTTCCGAGAGCACCGCCGGATCCTCGGGCATGTACCCGACGGGACCAAGCTCGATGCCCGTGTATCCGGCGTCCCTGTTTTCCCCCAGGACCTGGCGCCATGGCGGGTTCCTCGGATCATCGGCGAATTCCACGCCCCAGCTGCACGGCGCGTTGCCAATCTGGATCATTGGCCTGTCTCCATTCTCAGAATTCACTGACATCCTTCCAGCATCTCTCGGCATGCGAGGCATGGACCGCAGCGATCACGCGGTTCACCTGAAGCCCCTCCCTGAAATCCGGCCAAAGGGACTCGCCCTGCGCAATTGCGGTGAGAAAGTCCTTGGCCTCTATGATGATCTGGTCCTGGAAGCCGGTTCCGTGTCCCGGCCCCTGGCAGAAGGGAAGATAGTCCGGATGGTCAGGCCCGGTCAGTACCTTGCGGAACGCTCGCTCCGAATCCGGCCCCTCCGCTGCATACAGCCAAAGCGCATTCTGGTCCTCTCCGTCATACCGGATCGCGCCTCGCGTGCCGTCGATCTGGAAGGCGTAGCCCATCTTGCGACCGGTCGCCACGCGGCTGACGAATATGCTGCCCGTCACTCCGCTTTCGAAACGCACCATCATCAGTGCCTGGTCGTCATTGGTGACGCTTTTCCCTGAGCGTTCGGCGTGAACCGTCTCGACCAAGCCGATGACTTGCGCAATCGGCCCCATCAGCCTGTGTGCGGCGTTGATGATGTGAGGCGAAAGATCTCCCATGGTGCCGTTTGCGAGGCCTTGGGTTCGCCAAGTGGCCGGTGCCTCCGGGTCAGAGAGGAAATCCTCGGTATGTTCGGCCCGAAAGCACGTCACGTCGCCGATCCGGCCTTCCTGCAAAAGCTTGTGCGCAAATTGCGCGGCAGGCGTGCGAATGTAGTTGAAGCCCATCATGTTGACGGCGCCTGACGCTTCGGCCGTCGCAACCATCGCGCGGCTATCCACAAGCGAGGCGCCGAGCGGCTTTTCGCAGAGCACCGGCTTGCCAAGCGCAAGCGCCGCGCAGGCAATTTCCCTGTGCAGGCTTTGGGGCGTGGCGACAATGACCGCCTCGACCCGGTCGTCATCAACCAGTTCGCGCCAGTCCGCCACCGCGCGCCTGAAGCCGTACTGCTTCCGATAACGCTCGGCGGCCTCAGGCGAGGACGCGGCAACCATCTCGAGCCGTGGCCGAAGCGTGGTGTCAAAAACCGCTCCAACTGCAGAAAACGCCACGGCACGGGCCTTGCCCATATAGCCTCCGCCAACGATGCCTATGCCTAGATCGGACATGCCCATGCCCTCTCGTTGCCTGTTGCAACCGGTTGCAAATCCCGTATCTTTTCTGTTCTTTCGCGCAAGCGGTCAACATCAGAATTGCAAGGAGGCCAGGGATGGCTGAAAGAACGGTGACGCTGACAGTGGCACAGGCCATCGTGCGTTTTCTTGAAAGCCAGTTCATCGAGATAGATGGCGCCGAATACCGGCTGTGCGGAGGCGGATTCGGCATCTTCGGTCACGGCAATGTCACCTGCCTCGGCGAGGCGCTGGCTGACGTCAAGGACACATTGCCGCTCTATCGCGGCCAAAACGAACAAGGGATGGGTTTCGCCGCGGCGGGCTACGCAAAGGCGTGGCTGCGACGGCGCTTCATGTTCTGCACCGCATCCGCCGGACCCGGTACCGCAAACCTCCTCACCAGCGCCGCCCTTGCCCATGCCAACCGGTTGCCCGTCCTGATGCTTTGCGGAGATACGTTCCTGACACGGCTGCCTGACCCCGTGCTGCAGCAGGTCGAGCACTTCGGCAATCCCGCCTTCGGCCTGAATGACGCCTTCAAGACGGTGAGCCGGTACTGGGACCGGATCACGCATCCTGCCCAGATCATCCAGTCGCTGCCGGCGGCTGTCGGCACGATGCTTGACCCGGCGGATTGCGGGCCCGCATTCATCGCGCTGCCGCAGGACACCCAGGGATGGACATATGACTATCCCGTTCAGCTCTTCGAAAGGCGCGTGCACCGCATTCGGTCGCAGCCCGCTGATTCTTCCGAGATCGCCAACGCGGCCGCGCTGCTCAAATCCTCGAAGCGACCGATGATCATCGCGGGCGGCGGCGTTCAGTATGGCGACGCCGTTGCTGAACTCACGACATTTGCCGAAGCCACCCAAATCCCCGTCGTGGAGACGATCGCCGGGCGTGCCAATCTCTTGAACGACCACCCGCTGAACATCGGACCGATCGGCGTGACCGGATCCGACTGCGCAAATTCCATCGCCGAGAAGGCTGACCTTGTGCTGGCCGTCGGCACGCGGCTTCAAGACTTCACCACGGGTTCCTGGACCGCATTTGCAAGAGACGCCAGATTCGTCGGCCTGAACGTGGCCCGGCACGATGCCGCCAAGCACCTGGCAGCAACCGTGATCGGAGACTGCAAGCGGACCCTTCCCGAACTTCAGTCCGCCGCAGGATATGTCGCGCCCGGCGAATGGACCTTGACGGCACAGGCCGAGCGGACCAAGTGGAACGACTACGTCGCGAACAACACGCGTGTCGGAAACCGGCCGAACTCCTACGCGCAGGCCATCGGCATCGTGAACGAACTCTGCCACGAGCGAGACAGGATCGTGGCGGCGGCAGGCGGCCTGCCTGCGGAAGTGACCGCGAACTGGAAGACGCTGGCCACCGGCACCGTTGATGTCGAGTTCGGCTTTTCCTGCATGGGCTACGAGATCGCCGGCGCCTGGGGCGCGCGCATTGCCCAGATGGAACGCGAACCCGAACGCGACACGATCAGTTTCTGCGGTGACGGATCGTATCTCATGATGAACTCGGACATATTCTCGTCGGTCCTGACGGAAAGGAAACTGATAATCCTGGTCCTCGACAACGGCGGCTTCGCAGTCATCAACAAGCTTCAGAACAACGTCGGGCAAGAGAGTTTCAACAACCTCATTGCGGACACGCCGACCGCCACTAACCTGGTTGAAGTCGATTTCGAGGTGCATGCGCGCGCCATGGGAGCCGAGGCGGAGACGGTCGAACACGCCAAGGATCTCGGCGAGGCGTTCAAGCGGGCGCAGGCCAGCGACGGGACCTATGTCATCGTGATGAAGGTGGACGCCTACGAGGGCTGGACCACGGAAGGCCACGCATGGTGGGAAATCGGCACCCCCCATGTCACGGAAAATGCCAGCGTCCGCGAGAAGCATGTCGAGATCGAGGCGGCTCGTGCCCGGCAGCGAAAGGGTGTCTGATGCCGGATCTGCTGGACGGGATCCGTCAGAACAACTTCATCATCGTTGGACGCGCCGGCATCGATTTCTTCACCGATGCAGGGATACGGCTGGAGGATGCCGAGCGCATGACGGTCGACCTCGGGGGCAGTTCGGCGAACATAGGCGCGGGAATCTGCAAGCTCGGCGGCAAGGCTGCTCTCGTGACGCGGACGTCTGACGATTCGATCGGAAGCTACTGCATCAATCGGCTGAGACACTACGGGGTTGACACGACCCATGTCGCCAAGGTGGGCGGGGAATTCCGCAACTCGCTTGCGGTCTACGAGAGTGTGGTCGAAGGCCACAGGAACGTCATCTACAGAAACGGTGCAGCGGACTTCCAGATGGACAAGGGCGATGTCGAAGCCGTGGAATACGAGCGCTTCGGCGCACTCATCACGGCAGGCACGGTGTTTGCGGCGGAGCCATCACGATCCGCCACGTTCAGGGCCTTCGAGCTTGCAAGGGCGGCCGGACTTCCGATCATATTCGACGTCGACTACCGCCCCTATTCCTGGCCATCTCCTGAGGTCGCCGCCGAAGTGCTGAGCCGTGCGGCCGCGGGATGCGACATGATTGTGGGGAATGACGAGGAATTCGGTTTCGTGGCGGGAAACTACGACAAGGGATTGGACAAGGCCCGGAGCCTCTCGGAGACTTCCGCTGACATCGTGGTCTACAAGATGGGCCATGAAGGCGCGATCACCTTCGCGGGCGGCAAGGAAATCCGGACGGGAATCTATCCCGTCGACGCGCTGAAACCAACAGGTGCCGGAGACAGCTTCATGGCCGGCCTCATGACCTCGCTGGCCGACGGGCATGACCTGAAACCCGCGATCCTGCGGGGATCCGCCTGCGCATCCATCACGGTCTCTCGCCCCGGGTGCGCCCCGGCCCTGCCCGACGCCCCAACGCTTGAAGCATTCCTGGCCGATCACCCCGGCCCGACTGAAGGATAGGAAACATGCATATTGCCCCCTACGACAACCAGAACAAGCCCGTCGTCGATGCCGACAACACGACGGTGCCGCTCAACTACTTCAACATCGTCAAGCTGAAGAAGGGAGACGCCTTCGAATACGCTGTCCCGGGATACGAGACCTGCATCGTTCCCGCGACGGGCACAGTCGATGTCGTTGTAGAGGGCGCAGGGTTCGATGCCCTTGGCGGGCGCGTCGAAGACGTCTGGGACGGCGAGCCCGAAGGTGTCTATGTGCCCACAGGCGCAAGTGCGGAAATGGTCTGCAAGTCAGACAGCGCCGAGGTCTTTGTCGCCGGCGCGAAGTTCGACGAGGTGCTTGAACCATTTGCCGTGCGTTCAGACGAGCTCGACCTCGTGCAGTACGGCTCCGACGACACCAAGACGCATCGCAAGATCAAGCACATCCTGGGCCAGAAGCAGCACGGCAAGGTGGGCCGGCTGCTGGTCAGCGAACTCTTCACCGTGGGTTCCGGCGGCTGGTCGGGATTCCCGAGCCACAAGCACGACACCGACCGCCTTCCCGACGAAACACGCCACGACGAAACCTACAACTTTCGGTTCCGCCCGAAGCACGGCTCCGGCGTGCAGATGCTCCAGCGCGAGGACGGCAAGCCGGGGGACGCCTATCACATCGTCGACGGCTCCACGATCTGCCTTGACCGCGGGTACCACCCTTGCTGCGTGCTGCCGGGATACGAAATGTACTATTTCACCATCCTCGGCGGGCTCAGCCAGCGATCGCTGATACAGTATTTTCAACCCTCGCATGCCGACCAGCTCGAAACGATTCCGGGCATCAAGGACATGATCGCAAAGTTCAAATGACGCTGGCGACGCTTTCGGAGGTGCTGCAGCCGGCGCTTGCCGGAAGATACGCGGTTGCAGGCCTCGTGACGTTGGGCTGGGAAGACATGCGAGCCTACGTCGAAGCTGCGGAAGCGGAGAACTGCCCTGTCATCCTGCAGGCGGGACCGTCCTGCCGGGCACATACGCCGCTGCCGATTCTGGGTCGGATGTTTCGTCACCTCGCGAACGAAGCGGACGTGCCGGTGGTCGCGCATCTCGACCACGGGTACACGATGGACGAATGCAAGGCGGCGCTGGATGCGGGTTTCACTTCCCTGATGTTCGACGGCTCCCGCAAGCCGCTTGCGCAGAACATCGACGAGACGGCAGCGGTTGCCGAACTGGCGCATGGCGCCGGCATCTCCTGCGAGGGCGAAATTGGCTTTGTGGGACATGACCAAGGAGAAGCTTCTGCCGGCACCGACCCTGAAGAGGCAGTGCAGTTTGCCCGTGATACCGCCGTAGACGCGATGGCAGTCTCGGTTGGCAACGTGCATCTGCAGCAGGAGCAGTCCGGCGGAATCGACGAGGCCAGAATTGCGGCGATCGAGGCATTGACGGACATTCCCCTGGTGATTCACGGCGGCTCGGGTGTCCCGTCCGCTCAACGCAGGCGACTCGCCCGCGAATCTGCCATCTGCAAGTTCAACATCGGCACCGAGTTGCGCATGGCCTTTGGGCAAGCGCTTCGAGAATCCGTGAATCGCGATCCCGACCAGTTCGACCGGGTGCAGATACTCAAGGACGTTGAGGCGCCGCTTGTCGCGGCAGCGCGCGAGGTGCTGGCAAATCTCAAGGCCGCTTGACTGATGTTGGCGTGCCTGCCGAATTGACATGTCGCGGAATTGAGTCAACCTGTTCAGGACGTCCGGTTCGAAATGTCCATCCCGCCGAAACGACCAACTTGCTGAAAGGGAATGCATGCTGAAAGGAATCGACCCCCGGCTGAACGCCGACGTCCTCTACGCGCTGCGGGCCATGGGTCATGGCGATGTCCTGATCATCTCGGACACGAACTTTCCCGCGGATTCGATCGCGCGCAGCACGACGCTGGGCGAACTCCTGCGCATGGACAACCTGACGGCGGCCGAAGCAGCCGAGGCCGTGCTGTCGGTGTTGCCTCTCGACACCTTCGTCGACGACTTCGCCGGGCGCATGGAGGTTGTCGATGCGCCGGACGATGTGCCGCCCGTGCAGAAGGAGGTGCAGGCCGCAATTGACTCCTCGGAAGGCAGGCACCGCGCGCTGATCGGCATCGAGCGCTTCGCCTTCTACGACCTTGCCCGTGAAGCCTATGCCGTGATCCAGACCGGGGAGCGGCGATTCTACGGATGCTTCATGTTCCGCAAGGGCGTGATTCCGCCAGACGCGTGATGAACCGTTGAGCGGGGAAATCGTGATCCTTGGCGTCTTCGTCGCCGACACGTCCTATCGCGCCGAGCGAATGCCACGAATGGGCGAAACGATCCTTGGCAACAGCTTCGTTCTGGGCCCCGGGGGAAAAGGCTCGAACCAGGCGGTCGCGGCAGCGAGAGCGGGCGGCAGCGTGCATTTCGTGACCCGGCTTGGCAAGGATGCCTTCGCCGACATTGCGCTGGAGACCTGGAGAAACGCGGGGGTCACGCCGGTCGTCACCCAGCACGAAGACAGCTACACGGGCGCAGCCTTCATCTATGTGGACGACAACACCGGCGACAACGCGATCATCGTCTCCCCGGGTGCCGCGCGGGAAATTTCCGTGGAGGACATCGAGGCGCGCAGAAACCTGATCGAGGGTGCCGGCATCCTCGTCACGCAGCTTGAGCAGCCGATCGACGCGGCATTCAGGGCGCTTGAGATTGCACGAGGCGCCAGGGTCCGCACCATACTCAACCCGGCTCCGGCCGCGGATTTGCCGCCCGGAATGCTCGCGCTCTGCGATTTCGTGACACCGAATGAATCCGAGGCTGAGGGACTCACCGGCATCCCGGTCGCTTCCGTCGAGGATGCCGACCGCGCGGCGAAAGCGCTTCTCGCTGCCGGAGCAGGCGCAGCCATCATCACGCTTGGGGAAAGCGGCGCATACTACAAGGATGCGTCCGAATCAGTCCACGTGCCTGCATTCGCCGCCGATGAAGTTGTCGAGACCACCGGGGCCGGCGACGCATTCAATGGCGGGTTTGCAACCGCACTTTCCGAGGGACAGGCACCCGTCGACGCCGTACGTTTCGCCTGCGCGGCGGCGGGCATCTCGGTCACGCGTCCTGGGACCGCACCATCAATGCCGTCACGACGTGAAATCGACCAACTGCTGGTCGGCGACAAAGAAGGTGCATAGCGTCCAGACGAGACCTTGAACTCGGCGGTGACTGTCGGTGGCGGTTCGCAGCATTGCCGAATCTGCATGTTTCGACGGGCGTTCGGGATTTGCCTGATTTTCCGAAAGGTGCTGTCGCGAAGTTCCGTATGTTCGCTGCTGGCGTGCACGTCCTATTCTGTCGTAGTGTCGCCATCCCCGGAGTTGTCATGACCTCACGCTACTTCGCCCCGACCGGAGGGCACCCGCCGCAGCACCAGTTGCTGACGGACCGCGCCATGTTCACGGAGGCGTACGCCGTAATTCCCAAGGGCACCATGCAGGACATCGTCACGAGTTGCCTGCCCTTCTGGACAGGCGCGCGATTATGGGTTCTATCTCGTCCGCTCAGCGGGTTCGCCGAAACTTTCTCCCAATACATTATGGAGGTCGCCCCGGGCGGTGGATCCGAAAGGCCGGAAACCGACCCCAATGCAGAGGGTGTCATCTTCGTCGTTGACAGCACGGCCAAGATCACCATCGAAGGAACGGCACACGCAATCAAGCCCGGGAGCTATGTCTACCTGCCGCCGGAAACAACTTGGACGCTCAGGAACGAGGGCGACGCCGCATGCCGCTTTCACTGGATCCGCAAAGCGTACCAACGCGTCGACGGTCTCCCCGACCCCGACGTCATCATCACCAACGAGCAGGACATCGCGCCGACACCGATGCCCGGAACGGACGGAAAGTGGGCCACCACACGGTTCGTCGATCCGGGAGACATGCGCCATGACATGCACGTCAATATTGTGACACTTGAACCCGGCGCCGTCATTCCCTTCGCTGAAACCCACGTCATGGAACATGGGCTCTATGTTCTCGAAGGCAAGGCCGTCTACCGGCTCAACCAAGATTGGGTCGAGGTGGAGGCCGGAGATTACATGTGGCTCCGCGCCTTCTGCCCGCAGGCATGCTACGCTGGCGGCCCTAGCCGCTTCCGGTACCTTCTTTACAAGGACGTCAACCGTCACATGGCGCTCAAGCCCGCGGCCAGCACGATTGCCGTATGAAGAGGAAAGTCCAGCTCCCAGCCAGTCATGGATGCTCGTCGGCCCGCTACCTCAGGATCCCATGCCAACCTGTCGCCGCACCTCGCCGGTCCCGACGAATTGCGATAACAGCCGGTAGTTCTTCCGTTCGTATCGAACCCTTCCTGCGACGATCGCCGGATGCACCTGCAGGGCGTTGGCGAGATTCATCACGGCCATGGCTGTCGGTCGGTCCGGCACTGCGCTCGCTTCCCAGGCCGAGCGCGGAATAAGGGCTTCCTCCGCCCATTCGTCGGCCTGCCTTTCCTTGGGGTCTTCCCGTCTCCCTTCGAATTTCCGAAGCGTGAAGTCGTCGACGAAGGCTTCGCCCCTGTCGTTGTCCATGTGTCGACCCACATGGGCCAGCTCGTGCAGCAAGCAGAACCAGAAATTGTCGATTCTGTCGTAGCGTAGTGTGAGTCCGATTACTGGTCTGCCATCACCGAGCCGGAGTGCCGCCCCGTCCAGATACGTCCTCGGCAGATGCCTTTCGATCACGAGTGAAATGCCTCGCTTGACCAGCATTTCCTTCGCCAGTCGCGGACCGTCCTCCGACCAGCTCAGCCGTGCGACCTTCGTCAGGAAATCCAAAGTTATGGTGCCACGTTCATATCGCGCCTTCGGAAGGTGTTCGTTGGCCTTTGCTAGGACCTGCCAGCACCACGCCTTGAGCGCATACGGGTCCATTTTGGCATTTGCGCGCGCGTGATCGTTCTTTCGGTGGAGCGCGGCACCCGCGACATCCATTCCCCCTGCTCGATTTATCAGATCCCGCATGACATGTTCGGCGCGTCCCGCTAGTTCGGGTGTCTCCGGAATCCAGCCCAACTTTGCCATCGACTTGACGGGAAACCGGCTCCAATCCATTTCGGCCCACGGATCGTCCAGGTCGACATCCGGCTCCTGCAGCAGCACGTCCGCCGGGATCCCGAGATGCTCATGTAGCGCGCGCGCCATCGACATGGTGATTGCACGCTTACCGGAAAGAACTTCCGAGACCTTGGCGCGGCTTCCGATGAATGTGGCAAGGTCTGCGGGGCGCAGACCTGCCTGTTCCATGCGAAACTCGATCGCGGCGATCGGACTCGGATAGCCCATCGGCACATTTTTGCTTTCGTACAGTTCTACGAGATCGACCAGCACATCGAGCTCGTCGCCTGCCGGGCTTTCGGGCTCCGCATCCATGAGCTCGGAGATTCGGCCCAACGCCGCTTCGTAGTCCTGCTCAGACCGGATTGGCTTGACATTTCCCATCTCACACCTCCTTCACGTCTACGGCATCGTACTCGGCATGCGTACCCACAAAGCGGATGTAGACGACCCGGTGCTGGTAATTGATCTTCACCACAAGGCGATAATCGTTGCCCTTGATGTTGAAGATCGCCCGGTTGTCGCCGACGATGCTCGCATTGCCATACATCTCCTTCAGGGCGACCGGTGTGTCCCATTCCGCTTGCTTCACTTCCCGATACCAGGCGAGAAGTGGCTCTTCGGCATCTGAGTGACGCTGCCAGAACTCCCGGAGCGTCTTCTTGGCGATGATCCGCATAGGCAATATGCACCGTTCCCGAATACACGTCAAGTATAATGCTCCCAAAACGGGAACTACTTTATATGGGGCGCTGCCCCTCATGTCAAGCGATCTACTAAATCGCAGGCGTTCAGGCGAGGTGGGCGCACCCATTTCCTTCGGTGGGCAAGCCAGGCACGGTGCGTGCAACCTCAACAACCGAAATTTGGCCCCGGCGGCAATCCGGCACGACAATGTACACTCAGAGGCCCAACGAAGATGAAGTTTCTTGCCGACTTGCCAAACCGAATTCGCTGAATCGCGATTTTGGCTTCGTCCAGTGTGGAGTCGTGGCAGCGAGTTCAGGAGGCGGCGTTCCCGCGCCACGAGCGTACGGATTCGTTTGAAGATCCAACGTGAGAGCCCGTAACCAATTTATGGTTGCGACCTGTAAACTCATTACAACTCCGAAGGTTCGAGGTCCCGAAGATCGCGCAGGCTCTGCAGACCAAACGTCGCCAGAAGCGTCTCCGTCGTCACGAAGGTATGCGGCGCCACCGGTCGCGACGACCGCAGACCGCGGGCGATCAGGTCTTTGCTGCACAGCCAGGCCGGCAGATCGCGGCTGATCTCATTGCCGAAGATGTCGGCCAGGCTGTGGACTCAAATAATTGGTTTGGGTCGTGGGATTGCTTCGAAGTCCGGATCGATGCATCAGCCACAAGAGTTTCCTCCCTGCTACGGTGCCGATGCCGACCCCATTTCGGCACTTTCCTTTTCTGGCTCGACGAGATACGGGGCCTCGAACCAGTGTTCTTCGAGGTTCGGGCCGTCCCCAATCCGATCCACGACCGCAAACAGTCCTGGCGCATGCAGGGGCGTCAAGACCCCGTGCCATGTTCCACGATGGAAATTCACGCCTTGACCGGGCGCGGCGATGAAGGCGCACGGCATACCCGGCGCGCCGCCCTCATCCGGCGCGACCACGACCAAGAACGGGTGGCCGGACATTGAAACAAAGGCCTGACTGCCCTCCGGATGCCGTTCGACGAGGGCGATTTCTACTGGCCATGCAACAGGCTCTCCCTGAAAGACGCTGATGCCCGCACGCCCATCCGTTCCGAAGTCGAGACGGGCACGGTCGTGGAACCGGCCGCAGCGGCGGCGATTGATGATCCTGTCGGGAACGCCTCTGGCTTCGAGAACATCGCCAAACGGCGCGAAGGCCTCCGATGTGAGGGGTTGTGCCAAGAGGGTCATGCTCATGCGCCAAGTTTCTCCTGCAGCCTGAGCTCTGCGATCCGTTCGACCTGCCGACAGGCTTCCGCGAACTCGGCGTCCCGGTCGCTATCGATCCGGCGGCGGAATGCCTCCATGATCGATGCCTTGGTGTTGTCACGCACGGCGATAATGAAAGGAAATCCGAACTTGGAAGTGTAATCGTCGTTCAACTTCGTAAACGTCGCTCGCTCCTCGTCGGTCAGCGCATCAAGACCGGCAGAGGCCTGCTCGGCAGTCGACTCGTCCGTCAACCGCTTGGCTTGGGCCAGCTTGCCAGCAAGGTCTGGATGCGCAGCCAGCACTTCAAGGCGCCTGTCTCTGGGCGCAGTGCGGAAAATGCGAACCAGCGCGGCATGAACGCCGACTGCGCTGTCATGCATCGGCCCAAGTTCGAGCGCATGTGCATCCTCGGCAATCCAGGGCGAGTGCTCGAAAACGCCGCCAAATTCGGCCACGAAGGTCTCCCGGTCCATTTCCGAGGGCCGTACCTTGTGCACCGGAGGATGTTCCGCTGCCCAATGCTCGGCGACCTCGAGCCGCGTCGCGAACCAGACGCCGTCGTGGCTCCGGAAATGCTCCAACACCCGGCGCAGCGCGGCCGCACGGCTTGGGCGACCGATCAGCCGGCAATGAAGCCCGACCGACAGCATCTTCGGAACACCAGCCTGACCCTCCTCGTAGAGAACGTCGAATGCGTCTTTCACCATCGTTTCGAAATCGTCTCCGGACGCAAAACCTGCCTGGATCGCGAACCGCATGTCATTGCAATCCAGCGTATAAGGCACGATCAACTGGTCCTTTCCGCCCGCCCGGATCCAGTACGGAAGATCGTCGGCATAGCTGTCGGCAATGTAGGCGAACTCGCCTTCCTCCGCCGCCAGATCGACCGTGTTCATGGAGCAGCGCCCGGTGTACCAGCCACGCGGGGGTGCTCCCGTCACCTCGGCATGGAGGCGGATCGCCTTGCGGATTTGCGCGCGTTCCTCCTCAACGGGCATGTCCTTGTGCTCGATCCATTTCAGCCCATGGCTCGCGATCTCCCATCCGGCCGCCTGCATCGCCGCGACCTGTTCGGGCGCCCGGGCAAGCGCTGTCGCCACGCCGTAGATCGTAACCGGAACTTCCTTCAGGATCCTGTGGACCCGCCAGAACCCGGCGCGCGCGCCGTATTCGTAGATCGACTCCATGTTCCAGTGGCGTTGTCCCGGCCAGGGCTGGGCGCCGGTCACTTCCGAGAGGAACGCTTCCGAAGCCGCGTCGCCATGGAGAATGCAGTTTTCGCCGCCCTCTTCGTAGTTCAGGACGATTTGCACGGCGATCTTCGCCCCGCCTGGCCAGTTGGCATTGGGCGGTGATGCGCCGTAGCCGGTCATGTCACGAGGATAGCGCGTCATGGATGGCCTCCATCTCCAAGGTTTGCCACTTGTAAACCAAGACAATTGAATTGCACTTCAAAATATACTTGAAGGTGCCTTCTGACAGGTGCGCTTTGCGGCCCGGCGGTGTCCGAGGATATAAGGCATTGAATTCAGGAGGGACTGACATGGCGGGATACCTCACAACGCACGTGCTTGACACGGCCCGTGGCTGTCCGGCCGAGGGGCTGAAAATCGAGCTTTTCAAGATCGAGGGCGGCACGCGCACGCACCTGAAGACGCTCGTGACGAACAGCGACGGGCGGACGGACGAACAGATCCTGCCCGAGGACAGCTTCGCGACCGGCGTCTACGAACTCGTCTTTCACGCAGGAGACTATCACGCCGCCGCCGAAGCGTCGGCCGAAAGACCGCGATTTCTCGATGTCGTTCCAGTCAGGTTCTGCATGCCCGAGGCATCGCACTACCATGTGCCGCTGCTTCTCTCGCCCTTCGGCTACTCGACCTACCGAGGCAGTTGAACCCGCTTCTCGGCATTGCGGACAATCGCGCTGACCCGTTCGATCATGAACTCCATGAAGAGCCGCGTCTTCGGATCCTGCCGCCTGCGGTGGGTGAACAGGCAAGCCATCTGGATCGGTTCGGGCGGCGTCTTTGTCGCCACCGGCACAAGGCGTCCGGTCTTCAGGTGCTCGGCCACCTCGAAGACTGGCTTCAACGCGACGCCGTGTCCGGCGAGTGCCCAGTCGGTCAACACGTCCCCGTCATCCGACTCATAGCGCCCGGTCACCCGGAACCGCTTGGGACCCTCTGAAGTTGTCAGGCGCCACTGGAATTCGGTTGCGCCGGGAAACCGCAGGTTGAGGCACTCATGCCCGTCGGCAATGAGTTCGTCCCCGTCAGACGGATGTCCGCGCTTCCTGAGATACCTGGGAGAAGCGCAGAGGACGCGCTCCACATCAGCGAACTTGCGGATGCGGAGATTGCTGTCCTCAGGCTTGCCCAAGAAGAATGCGAGATCTAGGCCCTCCGTCGTCAGGTCGACCTTGCGATCGGTCAGGCGCAACCTGACGCTCACTTCCGGGTACAGCTTCAGGAATTCCGGGACTTGCGGCGCAACAAGACGACGCCCGACACCGAGTGGTGCAGCGACGTAGAGCGACCCCTTCGGGTTTTCCGTGATGTTGACCACCTGGGCTTCGGCATTCTCGACAGACTCGAGAACCGCGCAAGCCCCGCTGTAGAACGCCCGGCCCTGCTCGGTCGGCGTCAGGCTTCGCGTCGTGCGCTGAAAGAGACGGACGCTCAGATGCTCTTCCAGCTGCGAAATGCGCGAGGATGTGACCGCAGGCGAAATCCTGAGATCGCGCCCGGCGGCGGACATGCTGCCTAGTTCGTAGACACGCACGAAGGTCCGGATGTTGTCGAAATAGGACATTGTTCTGGTTTTTTTGATGCAGCTTGGTATCTTACCTCAATACCAGAACAATGCTCGCCCGCCTAGTCTGCCCTGGAACCGACATCAAGGGACGCACGCCATGTACGACCTCGCCGCAATCTGGGACTGGGTGGCCTTCGCGGTCCGCTGGCTTCACGTCATCACGGCGATCGCCTGGATTGGCTCGTCGTTCTATTTCATCGCGCTCGATCTCGGGCTGAAGAAAGCACCCAACCTGCCCGCAGGCGTGCATGGCGAGGAATGGCAGGTGCACGGGGGCGGCTTCTACCACATCCGAAAATACCTCGTCGCGCCAGAGAACATGCCGGAGCACCTGGTCTGGTTCAAATGGGAGAGCTACACGACGTGGCTGTCGGGCGCTGTACTCCTCATGATCATCTACTGGCTCGGCGGAGAGCTGTACCTGCTCGACCCGACCAGGGCGGACCTGTCGCTTTGGCAGGGCATCCTGATCTCAGCCGCGTCGATCGGCGTGGGCTGGCTTCTGTACGACTTTCTCTGCAAGTCCAGGCTCGGCGACCATCCCACTGCGATGATGCTGGCCCTCTTCCTGATAATCGTCGTGATGAGCTGGGGCCTCAACCAGCTCTTCACGGGCCGTGCCGCACTCATTCATCTCGGGGCATTCACCGCGACGATCATGACTGCGAATGTCTTTTTCATCATCATTCCAAACCAGAAGATTGTCGTGGAGGATCTGAAGGCAGGTCGCACCCCCGATCCGGAATACGGAAAGATCGCCAAGCTCAGGTCAACGCACAACAACTACCTGACCCTGCCAGTCATCTTCCTGATGCTCTCGATCCACTATCCGCTTGCCTTCGCGACGGAATACAGCTGGATCATCGCGAGCCTGGTGTTCCTGACAGGCGTCACGATCCGGCACTACTTCAACACGATGCACGCGACGGGATCGGGGCCGCACTGGACCTGGGCAGCCACGGCCATTCTCTTCGTCATCATGGCGTGGCTTTCGGTGGCACCGATGCTCGACAGCCTGGAAGAGGCCGAAGCGCGTGCGTTCACGCCCCTTGAGCGGCAATTCGCTTCGGCCGACGGGTTTGGCGATGTGTTTGACGTGGTGCTTGGCAACTGCTCGATGTGTCACGCGCGCGAGCCGGTTTGGGAAGGCATGCACTGGCCTCCGAACGGCGTGGTCCTGGAAACGGAATCCGACGTCGCGCGCCACGCAAGGCAGATATTTCTCCAAGCGGGCGTGACCCATGCCATGCCGCCGCCTAACGCGATTTCAACCATGGACGCGGGCAGCCGCGCCATAATCGTTGCCTGGTACCGCAACGCGACACGCAGCAGAAACTGATGACTACACGCGCGGCCCGGCTCTGCCGGATGAGGGCACGCCTTGGCAAGTTGCCTCAAAATTGACCGCCCATTGAATGCCCTGTCCCGCAAGCTGTCAGCAAGTGCGCCAAACTGACGGGTGCCAGTGAGTGGCAAGGTCATGCGCGGTCAGCGGCGCACCTGGTGAGGGCAAGGCGAACGGGAAACAAGCGGCCCTCATTTGAGGCTGAGAGCCTTCCCCGGCATCAGCAAGACCGACTTCATCGCGGTCTCCATCATGCCTGGATTCGTCCATCTCCGCGGGCAATCGAAAGGGTCCGCAAATCTTTCTGCTCTCTCGTGCCTGATCCTTAGTCGGATCGATTCAGTGCAAGCCGGGCGTCGACGATTTCTACGGTGTTGTCCACGGTTGCGTTCTCGAGGCCGAGCGTCTTGCCGATTGCCTGAACGAGCTTGTCCACGCGCTCGATATGCGGAGCTCCCGCAAATGCGGCCCGTGCGGCCGACGACGGCTTAAGAAGGCTCTCCGCTGCCTTGGCATACTTCTCGAACGGCACACTGTCATCCGGGCCGGCTCCGAGCCGTGCAGCAACAGAATCCACCCAGGCATAGATCTCCCGGGACAGTTCGATGTCGGAATGAACCGCCTCCTTGATCGACCGGGGCGCATCTGGCGTTATCGCCCTGTAGTTTCCTGTCAGGAGCATCGACCACTTCGCGAACGGCACAAAGAGAGAGTCGTGCACGCGCAACTTCACTGGCACGTCCTGCCCGTCCAATCGGACGGAAGCGACGTCTTCGGCCAAGCGTTTCAGGATCGCGTTGTGCGCCACTGACGCGAACGTCGCCGACTTGAAGTTGGTGGGCAGCCCAACATTCAGGAGATTCAGGCTTTCCTCTGGCGGCCGGAACGCCTGCGGGTCCGGACTGCAAAGGGTCACGCAGTCCGGGTTGAATGCATCCCATACCCTCGGCTCGGTGTAGCAGTGCCTCAGCGCTTCCGTGTCGAGCCCGGGAATGCGCCGAAGGTAGGCAAGCGGCGGCATGTTCATGATCGACAGGCACGGCTTCTCGGCTTCGGCAATCTTGTCCATCAACCCCCAGACCGGCAGTGCACGAAACTGCGGCTCCTGCATGGCCAGCCCCACGAGATCGTATTCGTCCGGATCCACTTCATTCGGAGTCTTCGCATCCAGGCGTCCGGGCTGCTCGCCAGACCGAATCAAGCGCGGCTCGCTTTCACCCTTCAAGGTGATCCTGACGATCGTTCCCGCCGAATTGATCAGTTCCGCCTCGTCCGGCAGGCAGACGAGCGTGACGGCATGGCCGGCCATCAACAGCTTCGTCGAGAGAAGCGATCCGTAGGACGCGCCCAGAATTACGATACGACAAGACACTATAATCTCCTTATTTTTGTCCGTTCGGAGCAATAACCATATGGTGGCACTCAACTTCAACCACTTCGTCCGATTGAACACTCTGCGCACCGTCGGGCCTCCCGCCAACGATCTTCATGTTCACGCCGGCCCAGAGCTGCGGTTCCGTTCAAAGTGCGTCCTTGCTGAGCCAAGAGTCCATTGCCGGCAACGGCCACGTGTAATTTGCACGCAGCGCCCCCTGGAGCACATTGCACGAAAGCACTTTTGGAAGTCCTTTCCGGAGAGTCGACCTGTCCCGCGTTTCGCTTCTTAGAGCCCTCTGTCGGGCCTGTTGCGAGCCCCATCTTGGTTAAGCGGCGACAAATGTCGTTTCATGGTCCCATGGCATCACGCGTACCTAGGGCTCCGTGAATGCGTCGTCGAAAATCTCCCTCAGGGCGTTCTTCTGGACCTTGCCCATTGTGTTGCGCGGCAGTTCGCCCATGAAGAAGATCGCCTTGGGCTGCTTGAACCTTGCCAAACGGTCCTGCAGCGCCACCTGGATCTCCTGGGCTGTGAGTCCGCTGCCAGACTCGCGCACGACGATCGCCACAACCCCCTCGCCGAAATCTGCATGCGGCACGCCAACGACCGCGGACTCGGCGACCCCCTCCAACCTGTCGATCTCCCCTTCGACTTCCTTTGGATAGACGTTGTACCCGCCTGAAATCACGAGATCCTTGGCGCGGCCGACAATGGTGATGTAACCGTCCGCATCAATCCGCGCCAAGTCGCCGGTGACAAAGAACCCGTCTTCGCGAAACTCTTCCGCCGTCTTCTCCGGCATCCGCCAGTATCCCTTGAACACGTTGGGACCGCGAACTTCCAAGATGCCGATCTCGCCCTGCGGCACCTCGACGCCGGATTCTGTGTCGACAACTCGCAATTCTACGCCAGGCAACGGAAAGCCAACCGTGCCGGCCCGACGCCCGCCGTCGTAAGGGTTCGACGTGCTCATCGTTGTTTCGCTCATGCCGTAGCGTTCAAGAATGCGGTGGCCCGTACGAGCCTCGAACGCCCGATGGGTTTCGGCCAGCAAAGGCGCGGATCCCGAAATGAAGAGCCGCATGTGTCCGGTCAATTCTCGCGTGAAGCGCACATCGCCGAGAAGTCGGCTGAAAAAGGTCGGCACTCCCATCATCGCAGTGGCCCGCGGCAACTGCGCCAACACTGTGTCGACGTCGAATTTCGGCAGGAAGATCATCCGTCCGCCAACTCGCAACAAGACGTTCGTTGCCACGAACAGCCCGTGCGCGTGGAAGATCGGCAGGGCATGGAGCAAGGTGTCCGCCGCAGAAAAGCGCCAAGTCTCAACAAGAGCGTCTGCGTTTGACAAGAGGTTTTCATGGCTCAGCATTGCACCCTTCGAGCGCCCGGTCGTGCCCGAGGTGTAAAGGATTGCGGCCAGATCGTCGCTGCGGCGCGCGACAGTTGTGAATTCCTCTGGCGCTTCGGCCGCACGTTCGACCAGCGTGCCGGTCGCCGCCCCGTCGAGCGTCAGGAGCGTGATACCCATTGCCTCAGCCACGGGTCGCAGCGTTGCCTCGGCGGCAGGGGCGCAGACCGCAACGCGCGGCTCTGCGTCGCCAAGAAAGTAATTGAGTTCGGCGGTCGTGTACGCGGTGTTGAGCGGCAGAAACAGCGCGCCGGTGCGCAGGCAGGCAAGGTACAGGGCAAGCGCCTCGGCCGATTTCTCCGTCTGCATCGCCACCCGGTCGCCGGGCTGCACTCCGGCCTCCGTGAGCACGTTGGCGATCCGGCCGGACAGGCGATGGAGGGCGCCGCCTGACATCTCGCTTCCGTCTGGCCGGATCAGAACCGCGTCCCCGCGCAGTTCAAGTGGCGAAACTAGTGCGTCTGCCATTGGATTCATCCCGATAGCCCTTTCCAAAGCATGTAGAACGCGCCGATGCCGACGAAAGTCTCCAGAACAAGCGTATGCACCCGAATCGAAGTTCGTCTCACGATCCAGCGACCGACTGCATGACCAGGGAACGTACACAACCCCAAAACCACACCCAGTCCGGCCAGTTCCACGGTCAAGAGCGGCGACAGGCCGAAAGCGATTGTCTTGGTGACATTCAGCATCACCCCGCTTACCGCAACAGTCGCCAGGAGCGTTTCTCCAACGATACCAGCTCCCAGCATGAATGGAGCAAGGATCATGCCAGCACCGAAACTGGTGCCGGAAATGAATCCGTAAGGCACTGCGACCACCGCGATTGCCCTGCGTGGTACTGCGATGCTCTTGCCCGTCAGGTAGCGCCTGAGCGGCATCGTCACGAGGAGGAACATGCCCAGAAACAATGCGACCGCTTGTTCAGAGAGTTCGACATAGAACAGGACACCCAGCACGATGAACGGCAACCCGAAGCAAATCAGCATGCGAAATGCGCCCCAGTCCACCGCCTTGCGGAAGAGCCAGGCCCGTGAAGCATGGCTGATCATCATGGCGGTCGCCACTACGGGTACTGTCTCCTTAACCCCCAGTACTGGCGCGACCGCAATTGCCATCAACAACGCCCCGGCAAAGCCGCCGACGCTGTGCAGCACCGCAGTGCCGAAGGCCGCTGCCGCCAGATAGATGAATAGCAAGGTGCCGTATTCCACGCCGTCAACGGCCCTTGAATTCAGGTCTTCGCTTTTCCATGAAGGCCTTGCGCCCCTCGACATAGTCTTCCGAGGCGAAACATTCGGCAACCATTTCTTCGCAGCGCGCCAGGTTGCGCGTCGACGGGTCTGCGTGCATCACTTGGGTCGAGATGTACTTCATCGCTCGAATGGTCAGCGGTGCGTTGCCGGCGATGGTCTCCGCCAGCGCCGCCACGCGAGCTTCCAGGGCATCCTCGGCCACGACCTCCTGGACCAGACCGATCCTTAGGGCCGTTTCCGCATCGATCGACTTAGCCGTGAACATCAGTTGCTTCGCGGAGGCGGCGCCCACGGCATTTACCAGTCTCCGAATCGCATCAAAGGGATAGCCCAGCGCCAACTTTGCCGCTGGCATGGCAAAGCGCGATTTGGCCGAGGCAATGCGTATGTCGGCACATGCCGCCAGATTCAACCCTCCGCCAATACAATGACCGTTGATCATGGCGATAGTGGGCTTGGGATAGTCTTCAATGATGCCATAGACTGACTTGAGCCGGGAGTCGTAGCGCTCGGTCGCATCCTTCGAGCCGCGTTCCTTCTCGAATTTCGAGATGTCGGCACCCGAAACAAAGGCCTTGCCGCCGGCGCCGGAAAGGACCGTCACGCGCACCGTTTCATCCTCGGCGAAGGCCGACAAAGCTTGTTCCACTGCGTCCCACATTTCCAGCGAGACGGCATTGTGCCTTTCGGGGTTGTTGAAGATCACGTGTCCGGCCGCACCCTCGACACGGGCGAGGATCTTGTCGGTCGGCAGAGCAAGCGCGGTGTCAGCGGTCATTTTGCGGTTCCTTGTCTTCCCGTCACACGACGGACTGTTCTTGAAGCGTGGCAATGTCGTCCACATCGACCCCAAGCTCTTCCAGGATTTCCATCGTGTGTTGACCGCGCGTCGGCGGTGAAGCTGAAAATGAGCTTGGCGTGCGGCTAAGCTGGAATGGCTGGGCCAAGGCGCGGGTTTTACCGAAAGGTTCTGTGTCGAGCGGCTGGGCAATGCCCAAATGCTGAACCTGCGGATCGTCAAACATCTCGTCGATGTGGTAGATCGGACCGCAGGGCACGCCTGCTTCGGTAAGGACGTCGACCCATTCGGCACTGGTCCGTTCCTTGACGATCTCGCAAATCGCCGCATTCAATTCGTCGCGCCGTGCCTTGCGCTTGCTGTTGGTCGCAAGGCTCACATCCTCGGCCCAATCCTGCCGACCAAGAGCGCTGCAAAGCCGCCGCCAGATCTGATCACCTGCCACGGCGATATTGATCGCTCCGTCCTTGGTCGGAAAGCGGTTGGTCGGCACGCTCGTCGGGTGTTCGTTGCCTGCTTGCGGCGCGACTTCGCCCTGCATCAACCAACGCGCAGCCTGAAAGTCCAGCATGAAGATCTGCGACTGCAAAAGCGACGTCGACAGCCACTGGCCTTCATGCGATTTCTCGCGCTCGATCAGCGCTGTCAAGATACCTAGCGCGGCGAAGAGACCCGCCGACAGGTCGGCAATGGGGATGCCCACCCTCATCGGACCGCCGTCGGGATCGCCCGTTATCGACATCAGGCCACCCATTCCTTGAGCGATTTGGTCAAAGCCCGGGCGCTTGGCGTAGGGCCCGGTGTGGCCGAATCCCGAAATGCTGGCGAGGATGATCTTCGAATTGATCGCCTTCAGGCTCTCGTAGTCGAACCCCAACCGGTCCTTCACGTCGGGGCGAAAGTTCTCAACCACCACATCCGCCGTCGCCGCCAACTTGCGGAACAGCTCCATGCCATTGGGATCCTTCAGGTTCAGCGTTAGCGAACGTCGGTTGCGCTGCAAGTTTTGCCAGTCGGCGGTGTTACGGCCCGCACCCAAGGCGCCATCGGCTTCAAGCGATGCGGGTTGTTCGATCTTGATGACATCGGCACCCCAATCGGCAAGCTGTCGCACGGCGGTAGGACCCGAGCGAACACGCGTCAGGTCAAGCACACGGATATGCGAGAGCGCAGATGATGCGGGCTGATGTGGCATGTCGATCTCCTCTCAACCGCGGAACCGGGTCAGGTCACCTGGCTGGTCTGTGGTGAATGCGGCAGCGCAAAATGCGTGATACTGGTCGGCCAGCAAATCAGGCCAACCCCCGAATTCCGTGTTGGCGCGGAACTTTGCCTCGAGCTCGGCATCGCTCAGCGGATCGCTACGGCCACCGCGTAGGCAGGACTGCGCCGCCTTCAATTCCGTTCCGTCCCGCAACCGAACAGTGATGGCACCGACATAGTTGTCGGGGTACGGGTCATTGGGGTCGACCTCGTAGCGAACCTTGGAAGCAATCTTCAACAGTTCCGGCTCGCGTATCGTGTCGCTGGTGAACTCACCAAGCCCCGCAGCGCCCCGTACGAGCCCCAAGGCGATGCAATAGGGCACGCTGAACTTTGCGGAATAAGGCGTCGATGGCGCGATCTTTTCCGCCTTGGGTTCCCAAAGCCTGTGCAGGATCGCTTCGGCAGTCGGTGCCACAATCTCTTCCACTGCCTCAAGATCGGGCACTTGCGCTCGCAGCTTGATCGCGGCGTCAATGAATGGCTGAGCCATTGTCCCGCATGCGTAGGGCTTGAATGCAAGGCCTTCCAGTTCCCAGTTATCGCCAAGCCCATTCGTCAGCCGTCCAAAATCGCGCGGGATCTCGGGGTAGGCGAAGGCCGTGAAGAATCCATGCTCACCTTCAAGCACGGTGCGAGGGCCGGTGAAGCCGCGCTCGGCCAACGCGACGGCGCGGATGCCGGACTGCGCCGCCCAACCTGGATGCAGCCGCTTGGTCGAGGTGCCCTCGGCCAGATACTCGATGATCCCGGACGCCATGGAACCGGCGATGCCCATGGCGCAGGCCGTTTGTTCCGGGATCAGCCTCTTTGCAACGGCAACACCGAAAGCCGCAGCAAGTGCGCCGACGACGGCAGTGGGGTGGAAGGCCGCGCGATGGATCGCCGTTGGTGCCACGACGGCCATGCGGCAAGCCAGTTCTCCCCCGGCCGCTAGTCCGCGCAAGAGCTCCTCTCCCGACAGCCCGTCTCGCTCGACAACTGCAAGAAGCGCGGGAACCAGCACCGCACCGACATGCATCGGCGTGCCTTCAAACGTGTCGTCGAAATCCTCGCCGTGCGCGGCTATCCCCGAAACCAGCGCCGCGTCCCCGGCGCTGAAGCCGCCGTCGTGCCCGATGGCGGTGCATGCGCCAGCCACCTCGACGCTGTCGCAAGCGGCGGCGACGTAGTCTGTGCCGCGCGCCGCAACCATCAGTCCTCCGGCATCGAGCATCGCGCGACGCAGCGTTGCCGCGACGCCATTCGGAATCTCCGGGGCGGTCAGGTCATTGCCCCAGCCGGCGAGTGTTTCCGCGATTGCTGCCATCGAATCGGATCAGTCGAGATAACTGCCGCCGTTGACGTGAATTGTCTGGCCGGTGGTGTAGGCGGCACTAGGGTGACAAAGACACGCCACGGCGTGCGCGACTTCCGTCGGCGTGCCCTGTCGGCCCAGTAGGTTTGGATGGCCGCCGTGCGGCGAGGCTCCTGCCGAAGCGCCGCGCACTGTATCGATCATTCCGGGAACGACAATGTTCGACGTGATGTTGTCGTCCGCAAGCTCCGCGGCCAAGGCCCTGGTCACACCGACCATCGCCATCTTCGAGGCAGCGACATGCACCCGACCCTTGGAACCTCGATGCGCCGACAAGCCGCCGATGTTGACGATTCTGCCCCATCCCGAGGCGGCCATGTGTGGCGCGGCGGCTTGCGCGCATAGAACCGGCGCCTCGACATTGGTGCGCAATATCGCCTGGAACTTCTCCAACGATATGTCGGCCAACGCATGGTTGCCGCGAATCGCCGCATTGTTGACCAGGACATGGAGCGTGCCGAAAGAATCCAGCGCGGTTTGCACGAGCGCCCGCGCGCCTGCCGGATCGGTCAGGTCGCCGACCCAGGTTGCGGCGCCCGCGCCCTCGGTGCGAACCAGTTCAGCGGTTTCCTCGGCTCCGACACGGTTCCCGGCCGCATGCGTCACCACGTTGGCGCCCATCCGCGCCAGATGCAGACAAATCTCGCGACCGATGTTCATTGCCGAGCCGGTGACGATCGCGGCGGCACCGTCAAGCGGTTTTCGCATGCTGCCCACCTACTCTCCCTCCTTGGTCGCCAAGAGCACTTTCTTGTTGCGCCGAGCCTTGATCGCGCTCCTGACCGGACCGGCCAGCGACAGAATCGTCAGGCCGAAGAACAGCAGCACCAACGGCCGCTCCATCATCGACAGGATTGAATTGTCATGGATGATCATTGCCTTCGAGAAATTCTCTTCCACGATCGGGCCCAATACCAGCCCCATGATCAGGGGTGCTGGCCCGAAGCCGAAACGCAGCATGAAATAGCCAACGATCCCGGCTATCGCCATGACCCAAATGTCAAAGAAAGATGAAGAGTGCGCATACGACCCGATGATCGCAAACACCAGCACCGATGGCCAAAGGATCGTGCGCGGGATCAGCGTTAGCTGGCTGAACAGCTTGGCGCCAGCGATCCCGATGGCCATGAACGCCAAGTTGGCGATCAGCATGGCTGCAAAGATCGCGTAGAGAAACTGCGGCTGATTCTCCAAAAGGTAAGGTCCTGGCTTCAGCCCGTGCATGACCATCGCGCCAAGAATCAGCGCCGTAGAAACCGATCCTGGGATCCCCAACGCCAAGGTTGGCACCATTGCGCCTCCAGTGGCTGCGTTGTTCGCAGCTTCGGGCCCGGCGATTCCCTCGGGTATGCCGGTTCCGAACTCCTCCTTGCGGTCCGACCAGCGCCGCGCCTCGTTGTAGCCCATGATGGCGGCAACGGTTGCGCCTTCGGCAGGAAGGATGCCGATGAATGTCCCTAGTCCGCTGGAACGCAAAACTGTGTACTTTATCCGCCGAATGTCCCCGCGGCTTGGCAGTTTCATCACGTTGGCGCGGACACGTTCAAAGACGGTTTCGCCGACCCGGGCCTGTCTAAGGAGCTCTGCAACTGCGAAGAGGCCGATCAGGACCGGCACGAACGGCAACCCGTCATAGAGCTCGTTAACGCCGAAAGTGAAGCGCTCGACACCGGTGGTCAGGTGAATGCCAATCGTCGAGAGAAACACGCCGACGAATCCGGCGATCAGGTTGCGGATGGACGATTTGCCGCTGATCGAGGCCAGCATGGAGAGAGCGAAGAGAGCCAGCGCAAAGTACTCCGCCGAGGTAAAGGTGATGGCGATCCTGGCCAGCAGGGGTGCAGCCAGAAGCAGAATCAGCAAGCTGAGAATTCCGCCGGTGACACTGGAAATCGTCGCAAGTCCGAGCGCCCGGCCGGCCTCTCCGCGCTTGGCCATGGGATAGCCGTCAAGCGCGGTGGCCGCAGCGGGCGGCGCGCCCGGCGCATTGATCAGGATCGCCGTGATCGACCCGCCAAACGTGCCCGCGCAGTAGAGTCCGGCCAGCATCGCAATTGCGGCGATCGGCGTCATCGATATGGTGAACGGGATCAAGAGCGCAATCGCCATTGGTGATGATAGCCCTGGCAAAGCGCCGACGAGCACGCCGATGATCACGCCGAGCAGGATGACGCCAATGATTGCGGGGTCGGCGACCATCCCGAAACCGGTCAGCATCAATTCCATGTCCGCCCCCTAGCGCAGCGTCAGCCCGAACACGCCGGGCTCGAAATAGACGCTGAGAACGATCGAAAAGAGGTAGGTAACGATCCCGGTGAAGATCGCCGCATAGGGAATGATCAGCATCAAGCGCCGCTCGCCCCACAGCAGCGGCAGGCCGACGGCGGCGATGACAATCGTCAGAATTGTGCCGATCCATTCACCGATGCCAACAAGGATCAGCAACGAGCCCATCGTGACGAAGGTTGACGCCCCGATGGGTGCTCTTCGCGCCTTGCGGATCAATGGCCAGCGGTCCACCTCCAGCCGATGTTCAAATGGCAGGAGCAAGGCAAGCACGCCGATGGCAACCAGCAGCAAGCGCGGGAAGTGCTCCGGCAGGACGTTCTCACCTAGAAACAGCCCTGGCTCCGGAAACCCGGCGGACACCCAGTAGAGCAGCCCGCAGAGCGCGATCAGAACCAGTGCCAGGATGGTATCCGGGCCGTCAAGCAGCCCTTTTGGCCCGTCCTGCAATCCCGCTTCGCGCGCATCTTGTCCGTTCGCATCCTGGTTCATCACATCCCTCGATCGTCATGAGCCCTGCCTGCGGGCCGGCTCCGGATGGAGCCGGCCGCGCATTTCTCTGCCCCTACGGGCGTCGGCCTAGTTGGCCAATTTCTTCAGCGCTTCGGCGGCAGTCTCGTATTCCGCCTTCAGTTGCGTGTCCCAAACTTCCCAACCTGCCGGCGAAGTCTCGGGATCAAGGCCCGCACTCATGAGATAGTTCGCAAACGTTGAGTGCTTCATCGCCTTGACCAGTGCCTCCGAGAGCTTCGCGATGATCTCGGGCGGCGTGCCTGCACGCACCGCATAACCGCGGGTGGTCGAGGTCCTGACCGGATAGCCCAGCTCGAAGGTCGTCGGAACATCCGGGTAATCGGCGAGCCGCTCCTCTGACATCACGGCAAGTGGACGAACCGAACCGTCGGCGATCATCTGGCCGGCTTCGGAGACATTCGGCAGCGTTGCGTCGATCTCACCAGACAGGAGGGCCTGAAGCATCTGCAGACCCGAACCGAATGAAATGGGCTTGTACTTCATTTCCGCCGCATCCGAGAACTTGGCCAGGCCGATATGTTCGGTGCCTCCGATGTTGGCCACGCCCCAGTTCAGCCCGCGCTCCTTTCCAAGCGCGACAAGCTGCTCAAGCGAAGTCACATCGCTGTCGTTTCTTACGGTGATGAACGTCGGATCATCCATCGCGCGGGCGATGCCGACGATGTCATCGATCTTCATCGGCGACTTGCCCTGCGCGATCGTATACAGATGCGTCTGGGTCAAGGCCATGATCGTGTAGCCATCAGCCGGTCTCGACAACACGTACTCCTGCGCCGCGGCACCCGAGCCGCCACGCTTGGAAACAACATACATGTCGGTCTCAAGGTTGCGGCGCGAGCGAATCATCATCATGCGCGCCGTTGTGTCGGTGCCGCCGCCGTAGCTTGAATGGATCACCACCTCGATCGGCTTGGACGGAAAATCGTCCTGCGCCTGCACCGCGAACGGTGCTGCAACAAACGCGGCAGCAAGTGCCAATCTGCGTGTAAGTCTCATTGGTTCCTCCCAATTCGGTCCAGAATGACCAAGCGTCCCACCATGGAAGCGACTTGACCTGCGGGCGACTGTTAGCTGATAATGAGTGTAGTGGCAATAGCAACTACACATCCTCATGCTGTCGCGGCATTTTGCGGCAGCTGGCAACTCAAGCGGTCGCGATGAACCAGCACTTGAATACCGAAACGCTGACGGTGTTGAGCAACATGAAAGGCCTCGGCTTCACTGACTACGAGGCGCGGGTCTATCTGGCGCTGCTCGCCAAATCGCCTGCCACGGCGTACGAGGTCTCGAACGGATCCGGAGTGCCGCGCCCCAACACCTATTCCGCATTGAACGCACTGACCACGCGCAAGGCGATAATGCCCGTCAGCACCAACCCGGTGCGATACGTGCCCCAGCCCCCCGACGTGTTGTTCCGGACAATTGCTGCCAAGACTGGCGAGTTATGCGAGAGCGTGGCAAATCGGCTGTCGGAGATGACCGTCGAACCGGGCGAGCGCTTTGTCTGGAATCTCAGCGGCGACGCAGAGGTCCATGCCAAGGTCGATGAGATGATTGCCAATTCAGAGACCTCGATCTGGTTCAAGGCTGATGCCGAGATTCTGCGCCGGCACGCCTCAGCGTTGCACGAGGCCGTGACAGTCCGACGCGTTCGGCTCCTGATCATTCTCTACGGCGACGACGCGGACGAGTTTCGCTTCAACGACCTCTGCGAGGTTTACGAGCATGAGGGGACGGGCTTTCCCATGGGTTTTGCCGACAACCACTTCACGTTGACGGCCGATCACCGTGAAATGCTGACAGCCAACTGCGACGATACAGTCACCGCGTCGCACACCGAGAGCCATGCAATCGTCAAGATGGCAATTTCGCTGCTGCGCCATGACTACTACATGGCAGAGATCTTCCGGGTCTTTCGCAAGGAAATCGATCTCGAATTCGGCCCGAACCTGCGGGAACTGCGGCAACACAGCTACACCCCGGATCAATACGCGCTGTTCGAAGAGCGCCAGAGGGAGCAGGCCGATTCCAGGGAAGTCCATGCCGCGAAGCGGGACAGTTGACACTCAGGATCGCAATCTCGGATGGGCATCGGTGAACTTCGGGCTGCTTCACGGGGACCGGCGCGAGCTTGAAGCGTTGCAAGACGCAATCGAGGCCTGCATTGGCGATGGGACTGACATCCCGGCCGATCAGGTGCTCACGGAACTCCGCGCTCGTTATGCCGACAGGTCCTGACCATGGCATATCTGGTTGCTCCGTCCGAGGCTCGGCTAATGAGATAAAGGGCCCTAGCTTGATTGTCATGGATGGGAAATCAGCCCCGAAATTACCACTTGACAAAACACCATAATGGTTGCGTAGGGTACCATGACAGAAAAGCTGAAGCCGACCCATGATCTTGATGCGATCAAATCGACTTTCTGCACGTCGGATCGACTCAGGGCGACGGGCACGGCAATTCGCACCGCCGCCGAATTGGGGTTTGGGAGTGAAGAGATTGTCTGTGTCATTCAGTCCATTGAAAGTCACGACTTTCGAAAGTCCATGACCTCCTATGCGGATCACCGCGTCTGGCAAGACGTTTATAATGTCCCGTCGGAGGCCGGTCCGCTCTATGTGAAATTCACGGCTGATGCCGAGAACGAGTTCCTTCTGCTGTCCTTCAAGGAGAACGACAATGGGTAATCCAGTCTGCCCGGAAACCGGGGCGCCGATGCACCGCAACACACGGCCGATGAAGATTGTCTACAAAGGTGAATCGACCATCGTGGACATGCCCGGCTGGTACTGTGAAGCCAGCGGAGAGAGCATTCACGAAGGAGCCGACATGAAGGTCTCCAACAAGGCGCTTGCCAGCCTCAAAGCAAAGGTTGACGGTCGCCTTGACCCACAGGCCGTCCGGCGAATTCGCAAGAAACTCGGACTCACGCAGAAGGACGCGGGGCGGTTGATCGGCGGCGGACCGAATGCCTTCCAGAAATACGAAAGCGGTGACGTTCTTGCGAGCGGCGCCATCACCAGCGCACTCCTGTTGCTGGACAGGGATCCGGGCGGACTGGACGTGCTCCGCAACAGGGAGGAAGCGATTGATGGCTGTCGTTGACCGGCGTCACGGACAGCGGTGCCTTTCCCGGCCACGTGACCTAGTTGCCGCAACGCCTGCCCCAAGGGTTCATTGATCAGTCAAGAACCGAGGACTTGCGCGTCTTCTGGTCAGACGCCCTGGTCGAAGCAGTTCAGACGAATGTCGACGCCGGAGAACCTGGACTCCTTCCGGTTGGGCATGAGATAGGCTGACCCGGATGGTTCAAAGCGTTCCTCACTAGGCCCTGCGTGGATTTGCTTCAATTTGCATTCAAGCATTTGGAGTGAACGGCCAGGCCGCGGACATTGTTGCTGATACATTGGTTCAGGCAGACCTCTGGGGTCACCAGTCGCATGGCGTTATGCGTCTCTTTTGGTACGCAGAGCGGCTGAAGAGCGGAGCCGTGCGCGGAAACGCGGAGCCACTGACAGACGGTGGATTCGGCGCGATCGCTACCATTGACGGCCAGGGCGGGCTTGGTCAGGTGGTTGCGCACTCGGCAATGTCCAAGGCGATCGCGCTGTCAAAGGAGTTTGGCATCGGCGCAGTCACCGTGCGGAATTCGGGGCACTTCGGGACCGCGATGTACTTCACGAGGCTGGCCGCCTTGGCCGGGTGCGTCGGCTTCATCTCGACCAATGCCAGCCCGGCGATGGCCCCTTGGGGTGGCAAGGAAAGGCGGGTCGGGACGAACCCATGGTCATGGTCCGCCCCGGCAGGCCGCCATGCGCCCATGATGCTGGATATCGCAAACACCTCCGTTGCCCGCGGCAAGCTTTACCTGGCCCGGCAGCGCAACGAACGCATCCCGGACGGTTGGGCCATGGACTCTGACGGCAATGCGACTACGGATCCGGAAGCGGGCATCGCCGGAACAATCTTGCCCATGGCGGGCCACAAGGGATATGCCGTTTCGACAATCATGGACGTGCTGTCGGGGATCCTGCCCGGAAGCCGATTTGGCAGCTCGGTGGTTGGTCCATACGTGCCGGACGGCGTCAGCGGGGCTGGCCATCTTGCCCTTGCAATCGACATCAAGGCGACGCGACCTCTGGTGGATTTCGAGGCAGACATGGAGCGACTGATCGACGAGTTGAAGGCAACGCCACGCCAGCCAGGTGTCGACGAAATATACTACCCTGGCGAGATGGAGGCGCGGTCAGATGCGAGGCTGCGCCAGGACGGTATTCGATTGCCGGAAGACACCGCCAAAGAACTCCACGACAAGGCTGGGGAGTTAGGAATCGTTGCTCCGTTCTGAAGCTGCTTTGTGATCAAGTGGCGAAAGCACTGATATAGTGGACCGTCGGGCTGGCCGATGCCAACGCCCTGAACGAGGGCCTCAGCGTCGGTCGACCTCGTCAACGCCGTCGCCCGGTCGCGCGGCCAGTGCCGTTGCAGCCTGCCAACAACGGCTCGGCCGTTCCATGTTCTCCAACTGTCGGCGCTCAAGTTCTGCCAGCCGCGGACCGAGATTCAGACGCGGCTGGTTACTGCTGTCGGCACGAAACACGCCCGAACCGGATCGCACGACCTTTCGGATGGCACATTGTGAAACCCGGTGCCAAAGGACCAGCCCCCATGCCGAAAGTGAATCACTCCAGGCATGGATCCAATTGTCGATGGCTTCAGGCGCTTCTGGTCCGCCAGCTTTCAGCATAGTTTTCGCGCGCCTCACTGGCAAAGGGCGTCGGCGACACCCGCACCCGGATATCGGCCTGACGATGCAATTCGGTCGAAGTCTTTTGCGTCGGTTCCGGTTCGCCCCACTTCAACGTCAGGACATCCCCGATCTCGACATCCTGATCGATCACACCCAAAGACAGCACACAGCGTTCGTTCCAACTGTAGCTGGTGAACATGCTCATCCCGACCATTTTGTCGTCCTGCAGAAGCATGTCGGCACTGGAGGAGGCATAGTTCACCATCGGAAAATCAATCCACTTGCATGGTGTCCCGTCCTCGAAGGCTGAAGCGATCACGTTGAGAACGTCTTCGCGGTTCCACTCAAACGTGGCTTTCTTGCGATTGGTGGGAGCGTCTTTCATTGACGCAAGTGCGCTCTTGCCGACGAAGTCGCTCTTTTTCCAGCCGATGTAAAAGTCGTATCCGAGTTCGAACGGGTTCACGTAGTAATCTTCAATATTGTCGGAAACGAATGAGCCGCCAATTGCGCCAGTGGCCTCGTAACTGTCGGAGCCGAGCCAGTCGCGGTAGTCAGCAAGCATTCCGTCGCCAGTGTAGATGCCGGGAAGAGGCGACGGGATCCAGCCGGATTCAAGCGTGTTCGTGGCATAGGCGCGGCTCCCGCACTGAACCAGGTCGACACCTGCATCCCGCGCAGCTTCAAGGATTGTCGAATGGATGTAGTGCTTGTCCTTGTAGGGGCCCCAGATTTCCAGACCGGGCGCACCGGCCATGCCATGGCGCAGCGCCTGAACGCGCTTGGACCCGATATTGATCCAGTCGACATGAAAGAACTTGATTTCCGGGATTGGCCCGCCGTTCATCTTCTCGATGACCTTCGCCACGTCGGGTCCCTGGATCTGATAGCGGTAGTGTTCGCGCAAGACACGTTCCCCGTCAGGACGGCTTGGCGAGCGAGGATCGTACCGCAACCGCACATTCCACTTCCCCCAGGCGGCTGCAAACATCAGCCAGTTTGACGTCGGTGCACGTCCCACGAGAACGAACTTGTCCTTGCGCTCGCGAAATATGATGTGGTCGCCGATCACGTGGCCATTTGGCGTGACAGGCACATAGTGCTTGGCCCGATTGAGGTCGAATTTGACAAAGCTGTTGATGCCATGACGGGCGAGAAACTCTTCAGCCTGCGGACCTTCGACGATCACTTCGTCCATGTGATGCGACTGGTCGAACAGAACTGCCTTTTTGCGCCACGCGGCTTGTTCGATCCGCCAGTTCTGAAATTCCGGCGCGACGACCGGATAGACATACATACCGGCCTTGCTGTTCCTCAGCATCTCGACCGGGTTGGCATGTTTCTTCAACTCATCGTTCAAGCTTGGCATTCATTCCTCCCTGATTTTTCGCGCCTTGGATCATGACGTGCGCTACGTGTGCCATGGCCGACTTGTGCCGCGATTGGACCAATTTCCGTGAAATGGCTCCTCGCGTCGTGGCCGAGATGCGCATTTTCGCATGTGCCGTGATCTCTTTCGGGTTTCCGCATCTACTTTTCGCCGTCGTCCATCCCGATTTTCACGTCGAGCAGGACCTGACGCCTTTCGTCACGGATTACCTTGAGGGCGCGGTCCAATGCGGCAGGCATATCCTCGGCCAACTCTACGGTCTCGGCATGGCAACCGGCAGCGCCCGCAATATCGCCGTAAACCGGATTTGGCATGAAGGGGACCATTGGCACGTGGTTCGCCTTGGCTGCTTCGCCATCGGGGTAGATGTCCAGCGTCGATATACGCACCGCATCCCATGAGCCGTTGTTCAAGACCACCGTCAGCACCGGCAACTGCTGAGCGGCCGCCACCTGATGGCACGCGATCGGGTTCGCGAACATGTATGATCCATCGCCGATCACGCAGACCGTCAGTTTGTCGCGATTTCCAAGCTGATAGCCGAGCGCGGCCGGCAAACCCCAACCGAGCCCTCCGGCCTGCGTGTTGCCAAACCACTGGTTCGGGCCGACGACATCGTACAAGGGCCGCGGCCCGCCCCGTTCGGCGAATACCGCGCCGTCGCCCAGAACATCGGAGATGCACTTGGCAATCCATGGCTTGTTGGCGAGCCCGCTTGAACCTTCGTCGATCTTCGACGTCATGCGGGCCCGGAACTCGGCATGGCGTGCCTCGATGCCAGCTTGCCGCGCCGGATCGGGCGCACCAGGAAGGGCAGTCCGCAGCGCCTTGATCCCCTGAACCGCATTGCATTGGATGGCCTGCGTCGTCTTGTAGCCGCGAACGGGGATGCGGGCGAACAGAGGGTCTGGGCCAAGATGGATCACTTCGGCGTCCGGGGCCGGGCTGGCCTTGGCTTCGATCCAGGCGACCGATGCATCGACCACCAGAACCACGTCGGCCTCCGGAAGATGCGCCGCGATGTTGCCGCCAACTCCGTTCTTCCAACGTGTTGGCAATAAGTTGCGCGTGACGAAGACTTCGCTGACCGCAATTGAGTTCTCTTCGGCCATCGCCATCAGCTCGGCGCTGACTTCGCCTCCTACATCGCCGCGCGAACAGACGATGAGGGGGTTCTTGGCCGCTGTCAGCTTGGCCGCGACGTCTGCAATGGCTTGCGGGTCGGGATGGGATACGGCCGGAGCCACTTGGGTGGGCGCACCCGGCACCTCGGTTTCTTCACAAAGCGGCTCACGCGGGAGCGACATGTAAACCGCACCCATGGGTTCCGTCATGGCAATCGAACAGCCTCGCGAAACCAGGTCGGCGGCGTTTTCGGCATAGCGCAGCTCATAGTCCCATTTCACGGCTTCTCGCACGATGCCCGTCTGGTCGAACATCTCCTGTCCGTATTGGATGGGCGTATGGCGGCTGCCCATGCGGCTGCCCTCGGTCAACGGATTGCGGCCAGAGATCATGAAGATAGGCACGTCATCGGAGCGCGCGTTCAAGAGCCCCATCACCGCGTTGGCGAGCCCCACGTTCACATGCACCGCGGCCGCCGCCATTTTCCCGGTCGCAAGAAAGTAGCCGTGCGCCATCGTCACCACGACGTTTTCGTGCGCCGCGGCTATGGCTTCAGGCACGTCGACCCCACCCGTTTTTGCATAAGCTTCGATAATCGGCGCGAAGTCCGAGCCGGGATTGATGAAGAGCGTATCCACCCCATTCGATTTCAGTGAACGCAGGATGGCCTCTCCGGCCGACACCATCACGGTCATGCGGGGTCCTCGTCATAGATTCGGGTGGTTACGGTCTGCGGCAGCGACGAGAACTCAAGGCTCAGCCGCCCGCCTTGATCGCCAACTCCAGAGGCCTTTGCTCCGGTGAGCGGGCTCAGCAGATCGCGGATTTGCCAAGAGTTGATCCAGGCGTGACCGACGCGCACCTTAGGGGCGACGCGATGGGCGCGGCTAAGGTTCTCGGTCCAGATGCAGGCGGCAAGACCGTATTGCGTGTCATTGGCCAGGGCGACGGCTTCGTCTTCGTCGCTGAACGGTGCGACATGCAATACCGGGCCAAAGATCTCCTGCTTCACGAAGGGCGAGTCCTCTGGCGACGCGATGGCGACCGTCGGCTGGATGAAGGCCCCGTTGTCGCGTTCATCTCCGAAGGACGGAATTCCGCCGCCTGCAACAAATTCGCCGCCATGTGTCGGTACGGTATCCAGCAGCGCCTTAACCTTGTCACGGTGCCCGTGACTGATCAGCGGGCCGATGTTGAACCCATTGTGGCTCTTTTCGCCGATGATGATCCCGTTTGCGGTCCCCGCCATCATCTCCACGAATTCATCAAAGCGCGAGCGGTGAACATATGCGCGTTCGGTGCAGAAGCAGATCTGGCCGCAATTGAAGAAGGCAGACCTGGTCATGCCCTCGGCCACGGCATCCATGCGCGCGTCATCGAAGACAAGGGCTGCGTTCTTGCCGCCAAGCTCCAACGAGACTTCTCGCAAGCCGTTCGCTGCCGCCTTCATGATGGCCGAGCCCGTACCGCTTTCGCCCGTAAAGGTGATTGCATCCACTTTCGGATGCGATGTCAGGAACTCGCCCGTCGAGCCGGTCCCGAAACCGTGAACGAGGCTGAATGCGCCGTCGGGCACATCCGAGGCGGCGATCACTTCGGCCAAGACTGTCGCGGAAGACGGCGTCTCTTCAGATGGCTTCAGGATGGCCGAGTTGCCCATCACCAATGCCGGCGCGACCTTCATGCACGCCATGAGAAGAGGTACGTTCCAGGGGCAGATGCAGGCGATGACCCCCTTGGGGCGTCGCGTCGCATACCACATGCCTTGGAAACCCATCTCCCCGGAGAACTGCATGCTTCGGTTCTCCAACGTTGCAGCGGTATCGGCATAAGCCCGAAACAGCCGTGCGGCACGCGCACCGTCGAAAATCGAGGCCTGCCAATAGCTGCGACCCGTGTCAGCGACCTCCGCCTCGACCAAGTCCTCGGCACGCGCCACCAACCTGTCGGCCAGGTCATAGATCACCGCCAACCGCTGCTTCTTTGGAAGGCTGCCCCAAAGGGCTGCGTTGCCGCCAATGGAGACATCGTGACCCCGTACAACCGCCTCATCGACCAGGGTTGCACTCGCTTCGTGGACCTTCGCCACATGAGCGCCGTCGAACGGGCTGACTTTGTCGAAGGTCGCGTCAGAGCCGATCCATTGCCCTGCTACGAAATTCTTCATTTCCTTGCTCATGCAATCCTCTTGGGCCGCGGGCCGTGCGCGATGGCGTCAAGCATGGCCTGGTTCAGGGCGATCATCATTTCGGCCTTGTCGCTTGCCGCCTGCGGCGCGTCCCAGAGGTTCCGAGTCTCGTCAGGATCGACACGAAGGTCGTAGAGCTCTCCAAAATCAAGCCCCTTGTAGACCGTCATCCGATGCGAAGGCGTGACGAGGTTTCGCAAGTTTGGGCGCTTCTCGAAACCCGGATAGATCTTGTTCTCCTCGTGCTCGATCAGAACGGCACCGCGGGTGGGAGGGCCACCGTCGAGCTGGTCCAGAAACGACCTGCCCTGCATCCCGTAATAGGGAAGCAGCCCGCAGCGCTCGAGCATTGTCGGCCCAATGTCGATCGAGGCGGCTAGTCCGTCGGCCACCTGTCCACCGGCCCTTTGCGGGTCAGCCCAGATGAACGGTACACGATTGACAGAGCGGTGCGAAAATGGGCCTTTCAGCAAGAGCGAAAACGCCCCCATGTAGTCGCCATGATCCGAGTTGAAGACCACGATCGTGTCCTCGGCGAGACCGGAAGCTTCGAGCGTTCCAAGGATGTCGCCCACTGCATCGTCAATCATCGTGATCATCCCGGCGGTAAGTGCCATGGCTTCCCGGAGTTGCCGCTCCGACGCCATGAATGCCTGCTGCAAATTCGACGGAACGATGCCTTCGTCCATGAGCCGCTTCCACTCGCGCAACTGCGGCGGCGGATTCTTGTGCGCGCAATAGGGCAGATCGATCTCGAATTCGTCGGGATCGTACATGTCCCAGTACTTGCCTGGCGGAGTGAACGGGTGGTGAGGATCAGGAAACGAGACGAACGCAAAGAAGGGAGCGTCTTCGCCCGCACGCGATTCCAGGAAAGCCTGCGCTTCATTGCGAATGTAGAACGTCGGATAGAGTTCCTCGGGTAATCGCGTGCGGAAGGCCTGCGGATTCGCGTAGTCATGCGGGAACTGGTTCTTGCGATTCTTCAGAAAGGCCCACTCATTGGTCTGGCGTCTAAGCCATTGCACGTAGTGACCTCCGCACTCGTCACTGTGGTTGGTAACCATCCGGACATGGTCAAACCCGTAGTAGGGGACCGGCAACACATGATACTCGGTCCCTTCGTACGTGTCAGGTTGCTCGCTTTCGTATCGCATGCCGTTTGGCTTATGCGCTTCCGGGACATCCGGATTTGCGACATGGCACTCGATTTCGCGCTTGATCGGCTGGCTCGTGAACGGCTGGAGATGGCTCTTGCCGATCGAGGCCGTTCGGTACCCTCCCGCACGCAAGACGTCTACGAAGGTATTCGCATCTGCCGGAAGGGGCAGACCGTTGTGACGAAGGCCATTCACCGAAGGGTACCTTCCGGTGAAAATGGCACCGCGGTTCGGCATGCAGACGGGCGACGTCACATAGAAGTTGGTGAACCGGGTGCCCCGTGCCGCGATGTCGTCGATATTGGGCGTATTCACCACCGGATGACCAGCATGCCCGAGCCAGTCCGCCCGATGCTGGTCTGTCATGAAGTAGAGGATGTTGGGCCGCTTGCTCATGCTGCGGCCTCTCTTCGGCTCAGAACACCGTAGTGCAGTGCGATCAAGCCAAGGGAGGCCAAGGCCGCAATTCCGCAGACTATTGCGGATGGGTGGATCAGCAAGAGCCCGGCCGCTGCCCGCGCGATGGCCTCCCAGACGGACATCTTGCCCCGGTCGAATCTCGAGGCCGCGGACGCAAGCATGTAGATGAGCAGCGCCAGACGGAGCAGGAGGAACACGAACCCGCCAATGGCAAAGACACCGCCGGCTTCGGCCACGATCAGCATCTGGGGGTTGAAGGCGAAAAAGAACGGGATTGCGAAGATGACGATGCCGATCCGGGTCGCCTGAACCGCCGTCCCGATGGCCCCGCCGCCCGAGATTGAGGCCGCGGCAAAGGCGGCCATGGCGACAGGCGGCGTGATTGCCGAAGCGACCCCGAAATAGAACACGAAGAAGTGCGCGGTAAGGTCGGTCAGACCAAGGCTGGTGAGCGACGGCCCGAGGATGATGATGATCGTCAGGTAGGCTGGCAATGTGGGCATTCCCATACCCAGTATTAGCGCCGCGACCGCGGCAAAGATCAGGGCAAGAAGCAAGTTTTGACCGGCGTTGCTGCTGATGACCTTCGCAAATTCCAGCGGCAATCCCGTGGACCCGAGCACGGCAATGATGACGCTGACTGTGCCGATGGCCATGAGAAGCCGGCCAAATGTCACACCGCCTTTGGCAAAGCTCTCGGCAACCAGGATCGGCTTTCTGCGCATCTCGGGGTTCAGGAAGCTCAGGACGAGAAGCACGCTCAGCGCGATCATCGCCGATCCCGCCGGCGAGAAGCCTAGAATCAGCGCAATCACGACAATCGAGATCGGAACGATGACCAAAATGAGACTGATCCAGTCCTGCAGCGTTATCGGATCCATGTCGGAATCGGGCGTCGCCTCGACGCCGAGAGACCGGGATTCGAACACCACCGTCGTGAAGAGCGAGGCATAATATGCAACGGCAGGCACAACCGCCGCAACAATGATGATGAGATAGTCGATCGCAATGAAATCTGCCATGACGAGGGCAGCGGCACCCATGATCGGCGGCATGATCTGACCGCCCGTCGACGCCGTTGCCTCGACGCCACCGGCGAATGTCGGGCGAAAGCCGCGCCTCTTGATCATTGGGATCGTGATGACCCCCGTTCCGACCACGTTGGCCACGGCCGAACCGGACACTGTGCCGAAGAGCGACGATGCCATGATCGCCGCGTGCGCGGGGCCGCCGCGAAACCTTCGCATGGCGTAGAAGCTCAACTTGATCATCGAGGCTCCGCCACCTGTCCCCTCAAGCACCGCGCCCATGATGATGAATGGAAAGACGGTGTTCACGAGGATCGCCAGGATGTTACCCATGACCCCGTCGCCGGTGTTGTACCAGAGCTCGGCCGGTGTATCCTGGACAAAGTCCATGCCTGCGTGGCCGAGTATTCCAGGAAGGTGCTCGCCGAAGAAAAAATAGAGGAGGGCCAAGGTGCCAACGACGGCAAGCGGCAGTCCCCAGATCCGCCAGCAGAAGTACAGTATGATCACGCAACCAATCACGGTCATCCAAGCGTGGAAATCCTCGAAGAAGAAGAGACCGACGTCCTCGATCCGCGAGACCGAGACGTTGAAGGACCAAAGCGCATAGAGGCCGACGCACACCAGAATTGCGTTGAAGGCGGTCGTCAGAATTGCGCTTGATCCGCCTGAGAACCGCGAAATGGCAAGAAAGGAAATGATGAACCCGCTGGCAAAGACCGTTGGATGAAGGTCAACCGCCGGAATGACGCCAATCGACGGCAATGGCCCAAGATCCGGAACGGCATTGAGGAACCCCAATGCCGCGAAGCAAAATCCGATAAGCAGCAGAATGCGTTCCCTGAGGGGACGCGCGGAATTGTTCACCGAGGCCATGTCCTGACTCCAGGAGCTTGGGACGGACGAGATGAGTGAGGGGCCGGGCGCAGGGCCCGGCCCGACGCGAGTGTCCTACGAACCGCCGCGAAGATTGTCCGGGATCGACACACCCATTTCTTCATAGTAGCGAATCGCGCCCGGATGCAGGCGTGCACCAAGCGAGACAAAGGCATTGTCCAGCGTCAACGGTGTCAGGCCCTGATTGACCGAATGCGCGTCGTCGAGGTTCTCGAACATCGCCTTGGTCAACTGATAGGCAACGTCATCAGCCATGTCCTTGTTTACGCTAAGGAACATCACGTAGGCCGTGGCAAGAAGGTCTTCATCGTTGTTGACCTGGTTGGAGTACGACCCTGCCGGGAGCGTATCGGCAGCGTAGCCCGGGGTGCTCAGGTAGTCATTCCACGCATCGGTGCCTATGACCTCTTCTGGAATGCCGAGGAGGCGGAACTTCTTGGCCGCGCCGTACTGGTCAACCGCCGCCGAGCCCATGGTCCCCGTACGCATGAAGACATCGAACTTGCCATCTTCGAACGCCTGGCTTGCCGCGGACCATGCGAGCTTGATCGCCTCGTAGTCCTCGTTGGCCTTGAAGCCGGTGATCGATTGAATCAGCTTTGTCGTCTGGGCCGACGCCGATCCTGCAGGCGGCCCGACGAACACGCGCTTGCCCTTGATGTCCTCCCAGCTTTCGATGCCGCTGTCCTCATAGGTCATGACGTGGATGTGCCCGCCAAGGAAGGAGAACAGGGACCGGATGTTCTCGGAAGCATCGATCGCCTCTTGCCCAAGGTCCTTGTACGGACCCTTGCCAACCCGCATGCGGGAGAATGCGCCAGCTGGCGTGCTGGCCATGTCGATCGCGCCTGTGGCAACCTTCAGCGCGGCCCGCGTAAGGGTCTGGTCAACGTTGACCCGGATTTCGTGGTCAGGTGCCGCATACTTCGAGAGAAGTTGAGGAACGAGCGCACTCAGACCCGCCGCCGAGCCACCTTCGGCCTTCAGGGTGTCGGCCTGTGCAAGTGTCAGCGGTGCTGTTGCAAGTGCGGCGGCAATTGCCGCCATTCGAAGCGTTTTCATGGAGTCCTCCCAATTGTCTGCGCGCCCAGCTTGCAGAAACAGGAGATAAAAATAAAATCAGAAAATCGAAGCCAGTTATAGGAATTCGCATACCCATGGATCCGCGCCTCCTGATCCAACTTGCCATTGCGATCGATCTTGGCTCGATCAACAGGGCCGCAAAGCGGCTCAATGTCACTCAGCCGACGCTCAGCCGCAGCATAAAGATCATCGAAGACCGTGTCGGGGCGCCCGTCCTGATCCGCGAAAGCCATGGCGTCACTGCCACGGACGTCGGTGAAAGACTGGCGGAACGGGGCCGGGCGATACTGGCGGAATCCGATGCCGCGGATGACGCCCTTCGGCGATGGCGAGAGGGGATCATTTCCGAGTTGCGCCTCGGGGTTGGCCCGTTTCTGGCAGCGACGATCATCCCCGGCCTCGTCGAGAAATCGCTCCGTGGCGCATGGCCCTATGCCCTTCTCGTCTTCAGTGCCTCAGCTGCCCCTTTGATCAGGCGGCTGATCGACAACAGGCTTGATGTTGTTCTCGCGCCGTCACAGTTGCGACTTCACGAGGGGAGCCTGACCCAGAAAGTGATCTTCCCTGACAGGCTGGTGATTGTCGCTGGCGCCCGATCGGAACTAGCTCGAAAGGGAGTGGCCGCAACCAAGCAACGACTTGAAAGGGCGCGATGGGTGATCGCTGGAGCACGCGCGGGCATCCACGGAACGGAGTCCGAAATCTTCCGTTTCCTAGGGATTGAACCCAAGAAACAGAACATTTCAATTACAGGCGACCTTATGATCCCCCTGCACTTGCTGAAGACGACCGATGCCTTGGTCGCATTGCCGGAACGGCTCATCGGGATGCTTGGTGACCTCGGCGGGGCGCAGATTGTCCAGTCGGACTTTCCAGAGATCCGCAGAGACATCGCGCTTTGGGTCCGCAAGCAAGAGCAGCACCGCATTGAAATCCTGCATTTCTCAGATCGGCTTGAGGAGCATCTGCAGAGTTTCAAGAAGTGAATCGCCAAGTTCCAATCGCAAGTCGCGCAAAGCGCTCCGCATCGAAGCTTGCGTGGAAGTCGTCACTTGTGCAGGCGTCACATCAACGATTGCCTCCATTTCAGCCGGTGAAACGGCCGCTTGAGAGCCTGCCGATGGCAATGTTTGAGCTTCTTGCGGCAGTGCTGGACTCCACTCCCAAGTCCGACAGCCAAGTTTAGAATGACGCAGTTTCCCGAATGCTTGCTTGTTCGGTGAACACTCCCTCGCCTGAAGACGACGGCTTCTCGGCCAAGCTACGCGGCAACCCGCACGCTTCGCGACCGAAGGCCGGTTCCCGGCCCCTTGAGCTGCTGCAGCACGTTGCGGGCGGCGTTGACGTCGCGGTCAAGCACGAGACCGCAGAC
>JAJEFO010000046.1 GCA_022820365.1 Silicimonas sp. | reverse complement strand
AACGAGGCGACGGTTCCGGACGGACCCGACCACGGCATTCCGGTCTTCGCGCAGCCGACGGAGCTGCAGGGCCGGGCCCTTGACCTGCTGGAGATCGACCCCGCCAAGTTCCTGCCGTGACGCGCCGGGACCGTTACATGTTGAGTCCAGGACCGAATCAGCAATCGTGCTGATGGAAAGGGGTTTCGCGCAATTCTGGAAATGAAGATCCGCCTAATTCTCGGTCGACTCAATCGCCGGTCGCGCAGGAGACGCAAGTAAGGGCTGTAGGGTCGAGATCGAGACGCGCTTGCGCGATGTCGTCGCCGCATTTTTGGCAGAATCCGAATTCGTCTTCATCGATGCGCCGAAGGGCCGCATCGATTTTCGCGCGCCGTGCCGCACGTCGGCGCATTGTCGCCTGCGCCATGGCCTGGCGCTGCATGGCGTCCATGCGACTGAGGCGGCCAACCGATTGCTGGTCCAGAATGACCGTGCCGCGGCCTTCGGCTGATGCCGCGTCCTCGTCGGCAAGCCGTGAGAGTTCCGCCAGCAGCGCCTCGCGATAAGTCTTTAAGTCCAGAGCGTTCAGTGATAATTCTCCGTAGCAGATCAATTGTTTCCTGGTACGGCACCGTATCTGTTCCAGGGTCGCCGGACCAGCCAAGGAGTCAGTCATGGCAAAGGACAAGCCGCAGATTTCATCGCTGGATCCGGTTTGGGATCGAATCAAGGAAGATGCGCATGCCGCGATTGCCGCTGAACCGCTGATCGGTGGAATGGTGCATGCGACCATTCTGCATCACGGTTCGCTTGAGAGCGCGCTGGCCTATCGCTTCGCGTTCAAGCTCTCCTCATCGGAAATGACCGGGCAGCTCATGCGCGAGATTTCAGAGGAGGCCTATTCCGAGGATCCGTCCTTGGGCGAGGCCGCACGGGCCGATTTGGTTGCGATCTACGAGCGCGATCCGGCATGTCATCGCCTGATGCAGCCGCTTCTCTTCTTCAAGGGTTTCCAGGCCGTCCAGGCCTATCGAATTGGGCACTGGTTGTGGACACACTCGCGCAAGGACCTGGCCTATTTCATCCAGGCCCGCGTGAGCGAAATATTCGGCATAGACATTCACCCGAATGCCAGAATCGGCAAGGGGCTGATGATCGACCATGCCCATTCCATCGTGATCGGCGAGACGGCTGCCGTCGGCGACAATGTCTCCATGCTTCATTCGGTCACGCTGGGCGGCACCGGCAAGGAGGATGACGATCGGCATCCGAAGATTGGGGACGGTGTCCTGATCGGGGCCGGCGCCAAGGTGCTGGGCAACATTCGGGTTGGCGACTGCAGCCGAATTGCGGCGGGTTCCGTGGTCTTGCAGGAAGTGCCACCTTGCAAGACGGTGGCTGGCGTGCCGGCCAAGATCGTCGGCGAGGCCGGGTGCGACCAGCCATCCCTGACCATGGACCAGATCCTGAACGGTCTTGTTGCTGACTGAATCTTCGCGGCTTGAAGCCGAGTGGAAGCCTTAGCCTTCCGGGCTATGCAAGCATGCCGATCGGATTCTCAAGATTCGTCTTCACCTCTGACAGGAATTCGGCGCCGAGCGCGCCATCGATTACCCTGTGATCGACCGAAAGCGTAACCGACATGACGGTGGCAACGGCAATTTCTCCGTCCTCGTTGACGATAGGCATTTTCTCCCCGGCCCCGACGGCCAGGATCGATCCATGTGGCGGATTGATGACGGCGTCGAAGTTCTTGATGCCGAACATGCCCAGGTTGGAGATCGCGAAACTGCCACCCTTGTACTGTTGCGGCGCCAGCTTGCGGTCGCGTGCGAGGGAAGCCAGTTCCTTCATTTCTGTGGACAGGGTGGAGAGCGTCTTCAGGTGCGCGTCCTTGAGAACCGGCGTGAAGAGACCGCCCTCGACGGCCACGGCAACAGCGACGTCTGATGCCTTGAGCTTGATGATCCGATCACCGGCCCAGACCGCGTTGGCGTCGGGCACCGTCTGGAGGGCCAAGGCGCAGGCCTTGATGATGAAGTCATTGACGCTGAGCTTGACGCCACGGGTTTCGAGTTGCTTGTTGGCCTGCGAACGGAACCTGAGGAGTTCGTCCAGTATGATGTCTCGGCGAAGATAAAAATGCGGGATTGTCTGCTTGGCCTCGCCAAGGCGCGCGGCAATCACCTTGCGCATTCCGTCGAGCGAGATTTCCTCGAATTCCCGATCCTCGAACATCGCCTTGATCGCTTCGGCGCCGGGAGTGTCTGGCATGGGCGATGCTGCAACGGCCGCCGGTTGCGCCTGCGCGCCTTCGACATCGGCCTTGACGATCCGACCCTTTGGTCCCGACCCCTTGATCCGGCCCAGGTCAAGGCCCTTGTCGGCGGCGATCCGCCGGGCAAGCGGTGATGCAAATATGCGATTGCCCGCGGAACTTGCGGCCGGAGCTGCAGGCGCTGCGTTCGCGGCCTGTGCCGGTTTCGCGCTTTCCGGGGCAGGGGCGGGAGCCTCGGCAACCGGTGCCGGCGACGCAGGTTCGGCAGCTGCCGTTGCGGAACCGATGTCGGCCTCGCGTTCGCCCTCTGCGAGAAGGACGGCAATGGGTGAATTGACCTTTACGCCTTCGGTGCCTTCAGGGACTAGGATCCGTCCCACGGTCCCTTCGTCGACGGCCTCGAATTCCATCGTTGCCTTGTCAGTTTCGATTTCGGCAAGCAGGTCGCCGGCAAACACGGTGTCGCCTTCCGTGACCAGCCACTTTGCCAGCGTGCCTTCTTCCATGGTGGGCGAGAGAGCCGGCATGAGGATTTCAGTGGGCATCCTACCCTCTCCTTACCTGTAGGTTACGGCCCTGACGGCATCGATCACTTCCTTCACCGACGTCAGGGCAAGCTTTTCGAGATTGGCCGCGTATGGCATTGGCACGTCCTTGCCCGTGCACTTGAGCACCGGCGCGTCGAGATGGTCGAACGCCTCGCGCATGATTTCCGAGCCGATATGATCCGACAACGAGGCGACCGGCCAGGCTTCCTCGACCGTCACGCAACGATTGGTCTTCTTGACGCTCTCGATCACCGTTGCCATGTCGAGCGGGCGCAACGTTCTGAGGTCGATGACCTCGGCCGAGACCCCGTCCTTGGCAAGTTCATCCGCTGCCTCGAGAGTATGGCTCATTCCGATTCCCCATGACACGAGCGTGACGTCCGTGCCTTCCCGCCAGACGCGCGCCTTCCCGAAGGGGATCGTGAAATCATCGAGCTTCGGCACGTCGAAAGCGCGCCCGTAGAGGATCTCGTTCTCCAGGAAGACAACAGGGTTGGGATCGCGAATCGCTGTCTTGAGAAGGCCCTTTGCATCGGCTGCGGAGAATGGCTGCACGACCTTGAGCCCCGGAACGGACGCATACCAGGCGGCGTAGTCCTGTGAATGCTGGGCGGCCACGCGGGCGGCCGCGCCGTTCGGGCCCCGGAAGACGATGGGCGACCCCATCTGGCCGCCTGACATGTAGAGCGTCTTGGCGGCGGAGTTGATGATTTGGTCAATCGCCTGCATGGCGAAGTTCCAGGTCATGAACTCCACGATGGGCCTCAGGCCGCCCCAGCTCGCTCCAACGCCCAAGCCCGCGAAGCCATGCTAGGTTATCGGCGTATCGATCACGCGCCGTGCCCCGAATTCCTCGAGAATGCCTTGCGTGATCTTGTAGGCTCCCTGGTATTCCGCGACTTCCTCACCCATGATGAAGACGGTTTCGTCGGCCCGCATCTCTTCGGCAATGGCATCGCGAAGGGCGTCTCGCACCGTCGTCGAGACCATTTCAGTGCCAGCGGGATAGTCTGGCGAGCGGTCGACAGCGGGCTGGACCGGGGCCGCGTAGGCCACGGCTTCGGGCGCAGACGCGGGTTCCTCGACTGCAGGGACCGCCATCGGCGCGGCGGGCGCCTCGATTTCGTCCGCGCTTTCGCCATCTTCGATGATGACCGCGATCGGCGTGTTGACCTTGACGGATTCGGTGCCTTCGGCGACGAGAATCCTGCCCACGATGCCGTCGTCGACGGCTTCGAACTCCATTGTCGCCTTGTCAGTCTCGATTTCGGCCATGATATCGCCGGCCGAAACGGTATCGCCCTCCTTCACCAGCCACTTTGCCAGTGTACCCTCTTCCATGGTGGGCGAGAGGGCCGGCATGAGAATTTCTGTTGCCATGTCTTGCCTCTCCCTCAGGCGCTCACAGTGATGTCCGTCCAGAGTTCCGAGGGGTCGGGCTCCGGGCTTTCCTTTGCAAACTCGGCTGCGGCGTTGACGACATCCTTGATGTCCTTGTCGATCGCCTTCAATTCGGCTTCGGTGGCACCTGCATCGAGCAGGCGTCCGCGGACCTGTTCGATTGCGTCGCGCTCTTCGCGGATCTTCTGCACTTCGTCACGGGTCCTGTACTTGGCCGGATCGGACATTGAGTGGCCTCGATAGCGGTACGTCATGATCTCGAGGATGTATGGGCCCTTTCCGGCGCGGCAGTGCTTGACGGCCTTCTGGCCGGCGGCGCGCACGGCCAGCACATCCATCCCGTCCACCTGTTCTCCTGGGATCGAGAAGGCGGTGCCGCGCTCCCAGAAGGAAGATGACTTGGTGGCGCGCTTTACGCTCGTGCCCATGGCGTACTGGTTGTTTTCGATCACGAAGATCACGGGCAGCTTCCAAAGCTCGGCCATGTTGTAGGTCTCGTAGACCTGACCCTGGTTGGCCGCACCGTCGCCGAAATACGTGAACGTGACGTTCTTGTTGCCCTTGTACATGTCGGAAAAAGCAAGACCCGCGCCGAGGGGCACGTTGGCTCCGACGATGCCGTGCCCGCCGTAGAAGTCGCGCTCCTTCGAGAACATGTGCATGGAACCGCCCTTGCCCTTGGAATATCCGCCGATACGCCCTGTCAGTTCCGCCATGACACCGTTTGCGTCCATGCCGCAGGCGAGCATGTGGCCGTGGTCGCGATAGGTGGTTATCCGCTTGTCGCCTTCAATGGCTACGGATTCGAGTCCGACAACGACAGCTTCCTGTCCGATGTAGAGATGGCAGAAGCCTCCGATCAGGCCCATGCCATAGAGTTGTCCGGCCTTTTCCTCGAACCGCCTGATCAGGAGCATGTCCTTATAATACTTGAGGAGTTCTTCCTTCGGGGCGGCCTGTTTCTTGGTTGCACGTCGAGCAGCCATTGGCGCGATCCTTCCCATGCAGGAGCAGATTGTTCAACATTAAACAATCTCATACATCAGCACATTTCGAATTGCACGGGCAAATGTTGCGTACATCGGCAGAGCCGCCATGCATTTGGCGCAATGCTCGCGCGGACCGAGGTCAGTTCAGGACGATCTCGTCGGGACGGATAAGGCCGAGGACGTCGCGGGCCTGGCTGTCGAGAAGATCCAGGTCAAGATATGTGTCCGACAGGCGCCGGGTCTTGTTCTCCAGCGCCGAGACGTCCGTTGCCAGCCTGTCACGCTCGCTCTGGAGGGAGATCAGTTCGGCTTCTATCTGTATGCGGCGAAACAGGCCAAAATCGCCCTGCACGCTGGCGAACATGAAATAGGCCGCGAGCAGGAACATGACCGTGAAGTAGACAAAGTCGCCGACGCCGGTTCGCTTGCTGGTACGCATCGTTGGGGAATTATATCGTTGAGTCACAATGTGTCTCCTCGATTGATTTCACGGGTCGTCGGGGTCGGCAACCCGAACGCCCCTCGCCGTGCAGACGCGCCAATCCCGGACGCCGCTTCCATCGCGCAAAGACGTTCAAGCGCCTTCTCGCGGATGTTTTTCGCCGCATTCAGATCGGCATGGGCCGCATGGCCGCACGCCATGCAGATGAAGTCGTCCCGAGTTCTGCGGTTCGCGGCTTCGACCGCGCCGCACTCGTGGCATTTCCGTGACGTGTTCATGGCGGGAACGACGATCACGTTCGCCGCCTTGTAGTCGATCTTCTGCTTCAGCGCCGTCCAGCCCGTGTTCAGGATCACGCGGTTGGTCCCGCTCTTGGCGGCGACATTC
>JAJEFO010000041.1 GCA_022820365.1 Silicimonas sp. | reverse complement strand
CGACACAGTGGCCGGCTTGTCTTGGCATGCCCGCAAGGCGCCCGCCTGTGGACAGGAATGTGGAAAACCCGGATCGGGATCACCGAAAACCACCGAAAAAGCCCGAATCCGGGGTCGACTCCAAACATGGATGCTTCCCTGCCTCCTGCCGCGCAATTCCGCCTTCCCGACATAGATGGGTTCATCATCCGGCATCTCGGCGTAAGGCGCGAAGGCACCCCTATAGTGAATCGTGTAGACGCCGACGCCATTGAACGGCGCAAGAGGCGGAAGTTCTGCCGACGGATACTCCATCAGTTTCCGTGCCGCGTTCCGGCCCAGTTCCTCGACGCTCAACGGGTCGTATTCTCGGGAGTCACTCACGCGGAAGCCGCTCGCAGCGATGGCTGTTGCGGCAGATGAACCAGAAGCAATGCCGCTTCCGAGCGTGGTGTGCCGTCCTCCAGCGATCCGAAACCATGGGTCCACGCCTGATCTTGACGATCATGTCGCATACGGTGAAACCGGCGTCTTCGGCCATGCACATGAAGTCGCGATGCGCCCATCGTGACCGATGGTTGTTCACCATGTCCGTGATCTTCGCGAGCAGCAGGCCCTCCGTCTTCAGCACCCTCTTGGCTTCCTTCAGAAACGGCGGATACAGGTAGCTCAGTGTCCAATTCTCGGACGCGCCACATGCCATCGTCGCGCCGAAGTCCACATCGAACCGCTTGCAGCTCTTGTCCCGGCCTTGCGGCCCTACGTGAGGCGGATCGTAAACGACCGTGTTGAATGACTCGTCCTCGACTCCAACCATGTCGCGGTTGTCAGCCACGATCATCGGTGCGTATTTCGGGTCTATGTCCATGGACACAACCTGCCGGTCCGACCCGCGCCAGAAGCGGCCCGCGTTGTAGGTTGCGTCAAGAATTGGCTCCGCCGGGATCGACGGGTAGAAGCGCAGCATCTCTTCCAGCAAATCGCCGTCGCTTCCTTCCCAAACGCTGCTTATCGGGGCGTAGCGAACGTCCTGGGTCGTGGCAATGTCCAGGGACATCAGGGCCGTGCCTCGCTTGGCATTCCGTTGTCGGTCCCGCAATGCGGGCAGCACCAACCTTCCGGCCCCATGATTTCCCCAGTGTCCTTGCGAGCCGCGGTGTCGTCCGGGAACATGCGGAACGGATTGGCCGAACTGGTGCCGCTACGGTACAATTCCCCACATGCCTCGTGTCTCATGCCTGCCTCCTGGATACTCAGCTACAAAAACTTGACCCGGGAGTCCAGTTCACACACAACATTTTGTGCCTATCGCCGCATTTTCCCAGGCGGCTACGAATTACCACATACAGGTCAAGTTCTTGGACGTTCCCAAGAATCCGCTTATCGGTCTGCCTGTGAGTCAGCCCAAATTGCCGGAGACGAGAAGGGCGCATCCCGGACTTGGAGAATTGCAGGTCGCCTCAAGTCTGAGTTCCAGTGCGATGTCCGTACGATTTCGGTTTCTGGGGCTGTTTGCGGCGCGTGATAACGAGCCCCCCATCTTCGTGATATTCGGCGAACCTTCTGGATGAAGCCAGCGTTACAGCTGTGGCACTGGCAGGTTACTTCGACCTTTCTCGGACGTCGGGGGCCGGGCGGCATAGAATCCAGTGAAGTGCCAAGCGTGCCCGCAGCACATCCGAGCCTCACGACACGGGTTCCCAAAGTTCGATGGCGTTGCCTTCAGGGTCATGGATGCGCGCAAAGCGGCCAATGCCCTCCATTTCGCTTTCGTCGCTGACCTCTACGCCTGCGGACGTCAGTTGCGCGATCATTGCATCCAGGTCTGCGACACGAAAGTTCAGCATGAAGGTCTTGTCCGCCGAGAAATAGTCCGTGTCCGCAGCGAATGGCGAAAAGACCGTGACCCCGGCCTCGGTTCTCCAGGGCGTCATGTCCATGTTCGTCGGCGCCGGATCGATGCCAAGGTGATCCCGATACCAGTTTGCAAGTCCCTCGGGGTCCTGGGCCCGAAAGAAGAACCCGCCGAATCCCTGAACTTTCTGCATGCTGCGTCCTCCTGTCAGTGCAGTGACTACCTTGGATGCTTGAGAAAGCCAATTGAATCGGAAAGTGCCGACATGGCGCCAATTCCGCTCCCTGAAGCAATGCCGCGTTGAACTGGTGCCGTCCGGAGCAGGCAACGGCCACGAGCGCCCCCAGAGAGTCGCGAACGGGGACCATCGATTGGTCGCTGATCTGGTCATTGCCGCCCGCCCGCCGTCACCCTGTTCAGTATTCGGACGGGACGATCCTCATGGCCATTGTCGGGCGGCGTGGAGAACGCGCAGAACGGTGATGGTTTCCAGGGTCTCGGCAAAGATCACGATGTAGTTCGGGCGGACGATCAGTTCCCTGGTGCCCTTAACCCGTCCGGGACGGCCGCGCTTCGGGTTGGCAGGAAGGTGAGCGACCTTGCCTTCTATCTCTGCCATCAGTGTCAAGGCTCTGCCATCCGGGCAAAGTCTGCGGCGGTGCTGTAATCGGAAATCCAATCAACGATTGACATCAGAATGGCGACCGCCGTCTCCTTCTGTTCTAGCTCAGGCACGGCGTTTCCTGTCGACCAGCGCTCGGGCTTCGTGCATCACCTGTTCGTGCGGCTTTGCCGGGCGCTTGTCTGCCAACGCCTCGCGCACTTTGGTCCTGAACCATTCGTCGTAGGCGGTGGGATCTGCGGTCAGACCGGCGGGCAGGCCGCCTTCGCCAGCAATGCGGGTCAGCAGGATACGCACGGCATCAGAAAGTGTCAGGCCAACACCGGAAAGCGCGTCGGCTGCCTGTGCCTTGAGCCGTTCGTCCACCCGAACGTGAAGCATTGAAGTTTGGGCAGGCATGGTATGCCCTCCTTTGTCTCAACGGAAATCTGTATCTCAATTGAGATGAAGTTAAGAAGCATGGTAAAGAGAATGTCCGGAACACTCCGGAATTTCTTGATGGGAGGAAGGCCGTGAGTTTGTCCGCAGCCGCTGCGTTGTCTCCGCCAGCTTCGGGGCAAGGTCACGAGTGATCATGTTCCAAAAAGTACGGCATATTAGGCTAAATCAAAACGTGACTTTGAATTAGCCTACATCTTGGCATAGGAACTTGCTCCTGCATCGGCCGCAGTGCCGATTCATCCGCGGACCGCTTTGGACAGATCCACATTCTTGTGCACCGGTCTTCGCCTCGGAGAGGTGCAATGCCAGACGTCCGAAGGAGAGTTCGGTGAGGCTGTGCACGAGGTGGGCTGCCCAGCCCGGCAGGCCTGACTTGTTGCGGGCGAGATCATTCTCCACGTCATCCGGCAAGGTGCGTCGCAGCGTCGAAACCACGTGAGCATCCAACGCCGCCATTGGTCCGAGCCAACGCAGCGCCTGCACGACTGGTCCTGCGGGCCGTCCAGCCCAAGCCATGACAGCCGGCGCGGCATGCTTCAGTCGGATGGTGCGATTGCGGATGCGGATGTCCCGTGTCGCCCCGTCGGTCAAATAGCTAGCTTTGGCCGGCGCGGCACTGGTTAACCTGAACTGATTGGCCGCCGTCATTCCGTCCGGAATGGTGCGGATGCCGTCACGGCGCGCCAGCGCTCCAACCGAAGTCAACCACAAGCTGATTCAGGCGTTGGCTGCGGCCTTGACGCGTGCGGAAGCATCTCAGGAATACCCCGCCTCACGTTGATGCCTGATGGCCACCACCACGGCATGTTCTCCATCCAGACGGTAGAGCGCGAGATAACCGCTGTCGCCAAACGCGAAGGGCCATTCTCGAAATTCCGGGTCCATCCCGTCAACCGGGCGACCGGCGCCGGGATGCTCCGCGATGATCAGCATCCCTTCCCGAATTGCGCTGACGGCACGAGCTGCCGCCAACGGGTTCTTGGGAGCAAGGAACCGATAGCAGCGGTGGACGTCTTGCAGGGCCTCCGGCGTCCAGATCAGTCGTGACATTCAGGCGGTCCCACGTCGTTTCCCGTTTCCAGCTCAGCCATCCAGGCGTCAGCTTCGTCATGGGTCACGTGCAATCCGCTCTCCTGATAGGCCGCCCAAGCCCGGAGCGCATCCTGACGCATTGCCTCGCGCCTTTCCTCGCGCTCCACATACTGGCTGACAGCCTCTCGCATCAGGTAATGGGGGGTGCGGTCCCGGGCCTTTGCAAGCTCCTGGATGCGTGACCGAATGTCAGAGTCCAGCTTCACGGCAACAGGGCGCACTGTGGTCATGTATTTCCCCGGTATTAATTTATGATACCCTAAGACATAATCCTGTCGCGACGGTATCGCAATATGCGTTTTTTTCGGCGAACTCCCCCAAAGCTTCCACACCGGGCTGCAGGCTCCCTCGGCCTCGTGAGGGTTGGAGATTTCGGTCGTATCCGGGTCGGGATCGATACAACTTGCTGCCCACGGGGTCTCCGACTCTTGCCTCGTGCAGGTGTTTCCCACTTCCCGAATCTGGAACTGCTGCCTAACGACTTCTTTCCGGATTCGCGCTGCGGGGCTGTCGAAGCCCCGCGTTGCGCATTCACCAGTCAGGTCGCGGCTCTGGAAGCGCCGTCTGGAATCGGCCTCACTCGAGTCCGCTGTCTATTCCCTTGCAGGCTTCGACAAGACCCCCGACGGCCTTGACGGACTTGTCGAACATGGCCCTTTCCTCCTCGGACAGGTCGATCTCCACGATGCGCTCGATGCCGCCCGCGCCGATGACGGTGGGGACGCCGACATACATGTCCTTCAAGCCGAAGGCGCCGTCGACATGCGCGGCGCAGGGCAGCAAGCGCTTCTGGTCCCCGAGGTAGGCAGCCGCCATCTCGATGGCGCTCGTGGCCGGCGCGTAGAAGGCGGAGCCGGTGCCGAGCAGGCCCACGATTTCTGCGCCGCCGTCACGCGTGCGCTGCACGATGGCGTCAAGCCTCTCTTGGGTCGTCCAGCCCATTTCGACAAGATCGGGCAGCGGGATGCCGCCGACCGTGGAATACCTGACGAGCGGGACCATCGTGTCACCGTGACCACCGAGGACGAATGCCGTGACATCCCTCATCGATACCTCGAACTCGAGACTGAGGAAGTGGCGGAACCTCGCGCTGTCAAGGACGCCGGCCATGCCGCAGACCTTGGCGTGCGGCAGTCCGGAATACTCGCGCAATGCCCAGACCATTGCATCGAGAGGGTTGGTGATGCAGATCACGAACGCATCGGGCGCGTGCGCCTTGATGCCGTCTCCGACGGCCTTCATGACCTTCAGGTTGATGCCGAGAAGGTCGTCGCGGCTCATGCCCGGCTTGCGAGGAACGCCTGCCGTGACGATGCAGACATCGGCACCGGCGATGTCGGCGTAGTCGTTGGTTCCCTTGAGGCCTGCGTCGAAACCCGCGACCGGCCCGGCCTCGGCGATGTCGAGCGACTTTCCTTGCGGCGTGCCTTCGACGATGTCGAAGAGGATGACGTCACCCATTTCCTTGATTGCGGCGAGGTGCGCGAGCGTTCCGCCTATCTGGCCTGCACCGATGAGGGCGATCCTTGGTCTGGCCATGAGAGTCTCCAATCCATGTGATGTCAGTCTGGCTGTTGCGTGTGCTAGTGAGTCTCCGTTGCGGATTCAAGTCGCGTGTCCGACCAAGGGCCGCAATTTGCCGGACACGCGCGTCAAGATTCGTCAATGCAGACAGGCCGTTCCACTAGGAGATGGGCCTTTCTGCCGCAGGTGTCCGGGTTGCGGGCGCCGGGCGAGACGTGCAGATTGCTCGCAAGCCCGGTCCTCTCGATTTAGGAAAGTTCAATGGTCGCTCCGCAAAGGCTCTGCCGCTCCGTTCTCTACGTGCCCGCGTCGAAGACCCGGGCCCTCGAAAAGGTCGGGACGCTCGATGTCGACTCGATCATATTCGATCTCGAGGACGCGGTTGCGCCTGCAGAAAAGCCCGCAGCCCGCGAGACTCTTGCCCGCGCCCTCGATGCCGGAGATTTCGGGCACAGGCAGCGAATCGTGCGCATCAACGGAACCGACACCGAATGGGGCGAAGCTGACGCACGGGCCGTTGCCGGCATGGAGTGCGATGCCCTGCTCCTGCCCAAGGCGGAAAATCCCGGGCAGGTCGAAGAGGTTGCAGCCCTCGTGTCCGGAACGCCTGTCTGGTGCATGATGGAAACCCCGCGCGGCGTCCTGAAGGCGCTCGACATTGCCGCGCTGCCATCGGTCGAAGGCTTCGTTCTCGGAACGAACGACCTCGCCAAGGAGATCGGCTGCGCCACCGGAGGCGACCGGATGGCGATGATGACGGCGCTTCAGACCGTGCTTCTCGCGGCACGGGCCGCCGGCATTGCCTGCGTTGACGGCGTGTACAACGCCTTCAGGGACGAGGAGGGTCTCCGGGCCGAATGCGAACAGGGCAGGTCGCTCGGCATGGACGGCAAGTCCCTGATTCATCCCTCGCAGATCGGCGTTGCCAACGTGGTCTTCGCGCCGAGCGACGCGGAAACCGAACTTGCGAGACGGCAGATCGAGGCATACGACGACGCCATCGCGCACGGCGAGGCGGTGGCCGTAGTTGACGGGCGGATCGTCGAGAACCTTCATGTCGAAACGGCCCGAGTTGTCCTTGCCAAGGCGGAAGCCATTGCCGAACGGGCGGCAGGATGACCAGGGGCGCGAAGATGCGGAACGAGGATCTGCGCCCGCAACCGGTGCCCGGAGGGTGACGTGAAAGCGAGCCAGGGAAAGTTCTTCGAGGACTTCCGGGTCGGGGACACGATCCTTCACGCGGTTCCCCGCACCTTGGGCGACGGCGAGAGGGCGCTCTATCACGCGCTCTACCCGTCCCGGCACGCGTTCAATTCCTCGACCGCCTTCGCGCGCTCCTGCGGCCTCGACGGTCCGCTGGACAACCTGCTCGTGTTCCACACGGTCTTCGGCAGCACGGTGCCGGACATCTCGCTCAACGCGGTGGCGAATCTCGGCTACGCGGAGGGTCGCTGGCTCATGCCGGTCCATCCGGGCCAGACGGTCGAGGCCACCTCCGCGGTCATCGGCGTGAAGGAGAACTCGAGCGGCAGGACGGGCGTGATCTGGGTTCGCACGACCGGCTGGAACGAGCGCGGCGATGACGTGCTCAGCTTTGTCCGCTGGGTCATGGTGCGCAAGCGCGATCCCGGCTCTCCGGCGCCGGAGCCCGTGGTTCCCGAACTGTCCGAAAGCGTTCGTCCGCAGGACCTCGTGATTCCCCAAGGGCTTTCATTTGCCGACTACGATTTCGGGCATGCGGGAGAGCCGCATCGCTGGGGCGACTACGAGGTCGGCGAGACCATCGATCATGTCGACCGGGTGACCATCGAGGAAGCCGAGCACATGCTGGCAACCCGTCTTTGGCAGAACACGGCCCGCGTGCATTTCGACGCCACGTCGCGCGACGACGGGCGACGGCTCATCTATGGCGGTCACGTGATCTCCATGGCGCGGGCGCTTTCCTTCAACGGGCTCGCGAACGCACAGATGATCGTGGGCCTGAACGCCGGCAGCCATGTCGCGCCGTGCTTCGCGGGCGACACGATCTGCTGCTGGTCCGAAGTGCTGGAGAAGGCCGAAACCGGCGCGTCCGGCATCGGGGCCCTGCGGCTCCGGCTCGTCGCGCACAAGCCCGAGGCGGCCCCGTTCGCGCTCAAGGACGGGGACGGAAAATACGTAGACGGCGTCTTGCTTGACCTGGACTGCTGGGCGCTGATCCCCACGTGAAGCGGCACGGGCAGGGCGCCCGGTTGTCCACTCCAATCATGCAGTGATCCTGCTGGTCGTGGATTCGGGTGGTCTGGCCTGATGGCGTGGAACCGAGCGACGCCGGTTGCGGCAAGTTCGGGCAGGATCGGCAGGTGCGCATCTGGCATGTCATGCGGGAATGAACTTTGGTTAGCCGACCAAGAAGGCGCCTGCGTTGCAGCGTCGCGGGGCCGTGACAAGCCCGCCGGTTCTGCTATTGAGGTCGGGACGCCCAAAAGTACGGGAGCCACGACATGGCCGACGTGAACCGGGGCAACCGGCCCCTGTCGCCGCATCTGACGGTATACCGTCCGCAAATCTCGTCGATGACGTCGATCCTGACGCGCATCAGCGGCACATCGCTCATCCTGGCGGCGCTTCTCGTCGTCTGGTGGTTCCTTGCAGCGGCGGTCTCGGCGCAGCAGTTCGCGCTGGCGGACGGGTTCATGACCTCCTGGCTCGGCGACCTGATCATGACGCTTTCGGCCTGGGCTCTCTGGTATCACGCGCTGGCAGGGCTGCGGCATCTCTACTGGGACACGGGTCGCGGGCTTGAAGTCGCGACCGCCGAAAGGACTGGCATCGCGATCGTCGTTCTTTCGATCGCCTTGACCGTCGCGACCGTCCTGGTCGTGTAGGGAGGCGCCGATGAGCTACATGACCGACCGCAAGCGCGCAGAGGGCCACGGCTCGGCCCGCGAGGGCACGCGCAGGCACTGGGGCATGACGAAGTCCAGCGTCGCCCTGGTGTTTCTCGTTCCCGCCTTCGTCTTCACGTTCGGACCGATGATTGGGAGGCCTCACGCCGAGGTCGTGGCGTATTTCGCGCAGCCGTTTCCGGCACTCGTGGCCGCGCTGATGATCGTCGTGGGCCTGGTGCATTTCAAGAACGGCATCCAGATGGTGATCGAGGACTACGTTCACGGGGTTTTCCGGGAATACACGGTCATCCTGACGACCTGCCTCTGCTACGGAGCGGCGGCCGCCGGCCTCTTTGCCATCGCCCGCATCGCTCTATAGGGAAGACCGATGGCCGCATACGATTACGAGACGCACGAGTTCGACTGCATTGTCGTTGGAGCCGGGGGATCGGGCCTCCGCGCGACGCTGGGCATGGCCGAACAGGGGCTGAGGACGGCCTGCATCACGAAGGTCTTCCCGACCCGGTCGCACACGGTGGCGGCGCAGGGCGGCATCGCGGCCTCGCTCGGCAACATGGGGCCGGACCACTGGCAGTGGCACATGTACGACACGGTGAAGGGGTCCGACTGGCTCGGCGACACTGACGCGATGGAGTACCTCGCCCGCGAGGCGCCTGCCGCGGTCTACGAGCTCGAGCATTACGGCGTTCCGTTCTCGCGGACCGAGACCGGCCAGATCTACCAGCGGCCGTTCGGCGGCCACACGACGGAGTTCGGGGAAGGCCCGCCCGTCCAGCGCACCTGCGCTGCCGCCGACAGGACCGGGCACGCGATACTGCACACGCTCTACGGCCAGTCGCTGAAGCACGACGCGGAATTCTACATCGAGTATTTCGCGATCGACCTGATCATGGCCGAGGACGGCACCTGCCAAGGCATACTTGCCTGGAGCCTTGAGGACGGGGCGCTCCACGTCTTCAACGCGAAGATGACGGTGCTGGCGACCGGGGGCTATGGCCGTGCCTACTTTTCGGCGACCTCGGCCCATACCTGCACCGGAGACGGCGGCGGCATGGCGGCGCGGGCCGGGCTGCCGCTGCAGGACATGGAATTCGTGCAGTTTCATCCGACCGGAATCTACGGCTCCGGCTGCCTCATCACCGAAGGCGCCCGCGGCGAGGGCGGCTATCTCACCAATTCCGAGGGCGATCGGTTCATGGAACGCTACGCGCCCACCTACAAGGACCTTGCCAGCCGGGACGTCGTGAGCCGGTGCATGACCATGGAAATCCGCGAGGGGCGCGGCGTCGGCGCGGAAAAGGACCACATCCACCTTCACCTGAACCACCTGCCGCCGGAGACGCTTGCGGAACGGCTTCCGGGCATTTCGGAATCGGCACGCATCTTTGCAGGCGTGGACCTGACGCGCGAGCCGATCCCGGTCCTGCCGACCGTCCACTACAACATGGGCGGCGTGCCCACGAACTACTGGGGCGAGGTGCTGAACCCGGTATCTGACGACCCGGATCGCATCGCACCGGGCATCATGGCCGTGGGCGAGGCGGGCTGCGCGAGCGTCCACGGGGCAAACCGGCTCGGCTCGAATTCGCTCATCGACCTCGTGGTCTTCGGGCGCGCGGCCGCGATCCGCGCTGGCGAGGTCGTGGACCGGAAGGGCGGCAATCCTGCACTGAACATGGCGTCGGTCGACGCCGCACTCGACCGGTTCGACCGGTTCCGGCATGCCGACGGCGCCGTTCCGACGGCGGAGCTTCGGCTCGACATGCAAAGGACGATGCAGTCCGACGCGGCGGTCTTCCGCACCAGCAAGATCCTTTCCGAAGGCGTGGAGAACATGCAGCGGGTCGCGTCCAGGATGGACGACATCCATGTTACCGACCGGTCCCTCGTCTGGAACTCGGACCTGATGGAGACCCTGGAGCTCGACAACCTGATGGCGAACGCGCTCGCGACGATCGTCAGTGCCGAGGCACGGAAGGAAAGCCGCGGCGCTCACGCGCATGAGGACTACCCGGAACGCGATGACGACGAGTGGCGCAAGCACACGCTGGCCTGGGTCGGGGACGGCGCGAGGCTGGACTACTGTCCCGTTCGGCTGGATCCATTGACGGAGGAGTCCGACGGAGGGATCGAGTTGAAGAGGATTGCGCCGAAGGCGCGGGTCTATTGACGGCGTGCGGCATCTCCGCGGCGGGCGATCCGGGCCTCGCACGGCTTCCGGGCAGGAATGTGTTTCGCCTGCGGGCCTTGGCGATTGCCGTTCTGGCTGCGGTTCCGGCGGCCTGTGGGCCGATCTCGCCCGAGTCGGCCGCGCGCCAGTGCGAGGAACGCGCCCGGGCGGCTGCGGGACCGACCGGATCTGTCGGCTTCGCGGTCAACGACCGCGGCGAGACCCGCACGGGATTGTCGATAGGCATTTCGAGCGATTACGTCAGGGGTCTTGATCCCCACGAGGTGTACGGAAGCTGCGTTCGGCAGAAGACTGGGCAGGACCCGATACGGCCCCTGGATCTCGATGAGTAGGCTGGTGATGTCGATGCGTCATTCGAGATTAATAGAACGTGCGCAGGGTGCTGCGAGAGCTGCATCTCAGGCGCTGGCAAGGGGACGCGGTTTGCGTGTCCGGGTGAACTGCAAGGAAGGGTTCGTCACATGGTTCAACTGACTCTGCCCAAGAACTCAAGGATTCGTGCCGGCAAGACCTGGCCGAAACCGGAAGAGGCCAGGAATCCCCGCAAGGTGCGAATCTACCGCTGGAACCCGGATGACGGCGAGAACCCGCGCGTGGACACGTATCACGTGGACATGGACAGTTGCGGGCCGATGGTTCTCGACGTCCTCATCAAGATCAAGAGCGAGATCGATCCGACGCTGACCTTCCGGCGTTCGTGCCGGGAAGGCGTTTGCGGATCCTGCGCCATGAACGTGGACGGGATCAACACGCTCGCGTGCACCTACGGCCATGAAGAGATCAAGGGCGACATCAAGATCTATCCGCTGCCGCACATGCCGGTCGTCAAGGATCTCGTTCCGGACCTCAGTCATTTCTACGCCCAGCATGCATCGATCATGCCGTGGCTTGAGACCACGACGAACCGGCCCGGGAAGGAATGGAAGCAGTCGATCGAGGATCGCCGCAAGCTCGATGGCCTCTACGAGTGCGTGATGTGCGCCTCCTGTTCCACGTCCTGTCCGAGCTACTGGTGGAACGGCGACCGCTATCTCGGTCCGGCAGCGCTCCTGCATGCCTATCGCTGGCTTGTCGACAGCCGCGACGAAGCGACCGGGGAGCGCCTGGACGACCTCGAGGATCCGTTCAAGCTCTACCGCTGTCACACGATCATGAACTGCGCCAAGACCTGCCCGAAGAACCTCAATCCGGCAAAGGCGATCGCCGAGATCAAGAAGATGATGGTCGAACGCATCGTGTAGTTGCGGCCGTGACCTCTCTGGGGCAGGTTCCGCGAAAGGGAGGCGCGAGATGACCGTTTCATTGCTGGTCGGTACCACCAAGGGCCTGTTCCTGGTGACGTCCGAGGACCGTTCTGACTGGTCGGTGGACGGCCCGCATTGCGACCTTTGGCCGATCAACCACGCGATCGGAGATGCCGGGACGGGCACGATTTGGGCCGGCGGGGGCAGCGAGTGGGAAGGCACCGGCGTCTGGCGTTCGGATGATCGCGGCGCGTCCTGGACCTTGTCGAAGCTCGCGCATGGGCAGAGCGAGGCCTTCTTTGCCGACAATGACGACGTGGCGAAGCTGTTCGACTGGAAGCCATCGCCGCCGGCGCCGTTCACTGGAGAGATCTCCGCGCTCTGGTCGCTTGGCCGTGTCGGCGACCGGCTCTATGCCGGTTCGAAGCCGGCGACGCTGTTCTCCAGCGATGACGGGGGCGAGACCTGGGAGAAGGTCAGTTCGCTTTCCGATCATCCCTCGGCAGCAGAATGGCAGCCCGGAGCCGCGGGCCTGTTGCTGCACACGATCGTTGCCGACCCCGGCCATCCCGAGAAGTTCTGGATAGGGATCTCGGCGGCCGGGGTCTATGCGACCGAGGACGGCGGCGCGACCTGGGACCGCCGGAACCGGCTGTCGAACGCGGAAGCCTGCGGGCATCACCACCACCCGGCAGCGCCGCGCGACGGCCAGACCGGGCTCTGCGTCCACAACATGGTGCGGGCGGACGGTGCGGGCGACATTCTCTACCAGCAGAACCACCATGGCGTGTACCGAAGCCGGGACGGCGGGCGGAGCTGGGATGACATCACCGATGGCCTGCCATCGACGTTCGGGTTTCCGGTGCACGTTCATCCGCGCGACGGGGAGACGATCTGGACGCTGCCGCTCAACGGCGACGCGACAGGGCGCTACCCGCCCGACGCGGCGGCCGCTGTCTGGAAATCGACCGATGGCGGCGAGAGCTGGGAGGCGAAGAGGGACGGGCTGCCGCAGGTCGCGTGCTACTTTACGGTCCTTCGGCAGGCAATGTCGGGGGATTCGGCCAATCCGGCGGGGATATATTTCGGGACGAATTCGGGCTCCATCTTTGCCAGCACGGACGAGGGCGAGAGCTGGGACGAGATCGCGCGGCACTTGCCGACCGTCCTCTGCGTGGAGGCCGTGGAGACCTGAGTCGACGAGCTCGGCTTGAATTGCGCGGGTGGCTTGAGCCGCCCGGGCTTTGACATCTGACGCATCCAAGCGTTTGCATTGGTAGAGAGTCCTGGAGTTGTCCGATGTCCGCACCGCCTGATGCCGATGCCCGCCGCGCCGTTAAGCCGGTGATCTGCTATCCTTCCGAACTGCTGGTGCCGCCTGATCTCGATGCGTACCGTGCGGCCTTCGCCAGTTATCGAAAGACGGACGAGGTACGCGTGTCCCCGCGCGATGCCGCGACGTTTCGCGTGCCTCGCGGCGGCGTGTTCCGGATCTCCTCGATCGAAGGGCCGCAGGTCGGGGACCTGAACCTCTGGAATGCAGATGACGTCGGCGAGCGGTTCTATTCCGGCAAGACCCGCGCCCTGCATGGTACCCATGTGAGCGTGGGCGACCGACTGTGGTCGAACCTGCCTTACATGAGGCCGATGGCGACGATCATCGAGGACACGCTTGCCTGGTACGGCGCTGATGAATTCGGGGGGCGGGTGCATGACGTGATCGGTACGCGCTGCGATCCCTACACGGGCAAGCTGCTGTCTGGAGACGACTATCACTACTGTTGCCACTCCAACCTGACGCGGGCACTCGCTGATGCGCTCGGCATGTCCCTCGACGAGAGCGAGCTGCACGTGCACGATGTCCTGAACGTGTTCATGTGCACCGGGTTCACGCGGGAGAGGGGGGAGTATTTCATGAAGGCGTCGCCCGTGCGCCCTGGAGACCACATCGACTTCTTCGCGGAGATCGATCTCCTCGGGGCGTTGTCGGCCTGTCCGGGTGGGGACTGCAGCGCGACCCATTCTTCGGACGAGGCGGCATGTTTCCCGCTCTTGGTGGAGGTGTTCGAGGGCGACCCTCCGGAAGGGTGGCGGAGTCCTGACCGGAATTCCCATGACCGTTCGCATGGCCGGTAGGGCTGAGTGGCTGGGTCGGGAAAATTCAAGGTGAGCCTCTTGCACTCCGGAAGTGCATGCATTAGCTTGAGTCTCTCTTGGCGCGGGGTGGAGCAGTCCGGTAGCTCGTCAGGCTCATAACCTGAAGGTCGTAGGTTCAAATCCTACCCCCGCAACCACAAAAAACCCTTAAAAATCAGCAAAGTATCGCATCCCCAATTCTTCGATGGATTCTTCCAAAAACGGTTTCGGAATGCATTCGGAATGGAAATTGCGGGAATGCAGGGGGATGTCCGGCCACTTCTGTCCGCGATCCGTTCGCAAATGCTCTTTGGCAGCAAGCCTTCAGTCGAGCTGTGGACGCACTTCGGTCACTGCCACGCTCATGGCGGCAAGTGAACGGAATTCGGGGTGATTCGGACATGATCGACGTCCGCTTGTTCACGGCGGCACGGCTCGACCGTAGGCGCACTGTTTAGTGGGATTAATGTCCAGAAAGCGGAGCGGCGGGCGTCGCGGGGCTGCATCTCCGGATGCAGGAAGTGGCCTGCCTTGCGAACCTGACGGTTTCGTCGCGGAGGATGTGTTTCGCCTTGCCGAGGCTTCAGGGATGATACCGCCACGGCGGAACCCGTGCCAGTTGGTGCGACGCTACCACGAGGATCGGTGGCAGCGGTGCAAGTCGCCTGAGGAATGACGTCGCCGAGGGCGGATCCTGGCCGTGCCGACGAGTCCACGCGCCGGAGTGGCCCAAGGAGAGAGTTTGACGGAGCGGTGCAACGGCCCGCCCGACGCCATGACGGGACTTCGGTCAGGTGTCGGTGGCGGCGCGGATCTCGTCCAGGAACCTTGTTCCGTAGCGGTCCAGCTTGCGGGGACCGACGCCGTGGCACTCCGCCAGGGCGTCAAGCGTGCGCGGCAGGAGAGCCGTCATTTCCATCAAGGTCCTGTCCGGAAACACCGCAAGCGGCGAGACGGCTTCCGACCGGGCGATCTCGATCCGAAGCCTGTCAAGCCTGGCGAACAGTCCCGGATCATGCCTGCCGGAAAGGTCCGGTTCCGGGAGCAGGTCTTGCGGTTCCGGCTCGTGGATGCCGCCGGAAGATTCCGCTCCGCTCATGGCCGACTTGAGCGCTGCCAGAAAGCGCTCGCCGTAGCGCCCGATCTTCTCCGCGTTGACGCCGTAGCACTCCGCCAGCGCATCGAGCGTCTGCGGCCGGTTCGCCGCCATCTCCTGCAGGCTGAACTTGTGAAGCACGGCATGCGGCGGCACGTCCTCCTCGAGCGCGATCTGCAGCCGCAGCGCCTTGAGCCGCCGGATCAGCCGGGAATCGAATCCACCCGCACGCACCGGTTCCGCTGCCGATGCTCGCTGCGCGTCATCAGGTCCCGTGTCCGCCGACGGCCGCGAGCCTGCCGCATCCTTCAGGACTTCAAGGAATCGCTCGCCATAACGATCCAGCTTTGAGGCCCCTACGCCGTGGCAATCGGCAAGGCGTTCGAGACTCCGCGGCTTGCGGGCAGCCATGTCCTGGAGGCTGCGGTCGTGGAACACGGCAAATGCGGGCACGCCTTCCGCCCTTGCGATCTCCAGCCGGACCTGCTTCAGCTTCGCAAGCAGCGCCGCGTCGATGTTTCCCGGCGCCGTCGCCTGCCTGCGCTTCCTGCGCCCACCGGGTGCCGAGGCGGCCTCCTGGTGCAGCGCCACGCTTTCGACACCTTTCAGCAAGGCCTGCGCCCGATCACCGAGCTGGAGAGCGCCGTAGCCGCCAATGTCGATCCTCAGCACGTCCGCAGCCGCCATCTGGCGCAGGTAGGAACGCCAGAGCGCCCTGTCGATGTCCGCTCCCACGCCGAAGGTCGGCAGCCGGTCATGGCGGTGCTGGCGGACTTTTTCGGTTTCCTCGCCGCGCAGAACGGCGATCAGGTGCTCCGCACCGAATCGCTGGCCGGTACGCAGCGCGGCCGAAAGCGCCTTCTGGGCGATCACCGTGCCGTCGATCGTTTCGACCGGCGCCAGGCAGCGGTCGCAGTTGCCGCATGGCGCGCAGGCCTCGCCGAAATAGCCGAGCAGGGCCTGGCGGCGGCAGCCCGCTGTTTCGCACAGGCCAAGCAGTGCGTTCAGCCGCTGATGCTCGACACGCTTCGCTTCGTCAGGCCGGTCGGAGTCGTCGATCATCAGGCGACGCAGCCTGATGTCATCCATGCCGTGGAGCATGAGGGTCTCGGCAGGCAGTCCGTCCCGCCCGGCGCGGCCGATCTCCTGGTAGTACGCCTCGACGGTGGACGGGATGTTGACGTGGGCGACGAATCGCACGTCGGGCTTGTCGATGCCCATGCCGAAGGCGATGGTGGCGACCACGATCACGCCGTCCTCGGCAAGGAAACGGTCCTGGTGGCGGTCTCGGACCGCCTGGTCCATGCCGGCATGGTAGGGCAAGGCGATGCGCCCGTCCGAGGACAGGCGCTCCGCCGTTCGCTC
>JAJEFO010000102.1 GCA_022820365.1 Silicimonas sp. | reverse complement strand
GTCAGACGTCGGCACTACTGCGACCATGCCGATCATCAGCGCGAGACCCAGGACCGGGTCCATTCCGAACATGAAAGGCAGGAGAAGCGAAAGCCCCGCAATTCCGCCAAGACCTGGAAAGACGCCGACACACAGCCCCATAACGACGCCGAGCACGAGGTAGCCCAGGACAATCGGCTGCAGGATCAGGCCTGCGGCGCTGCCGAGGGCGGGAAGCGCGACTGACAGAATGTCCATGAATCCGTCTTTCGGTCCTGTTGCCCCTAGAATTCAGGAACACGCCCCGGCCGGAATCGCCGGCCGGGGTGCAAGGCCGGAGCCCCTACAGCGAGACGCCGTAGCGGTCCAGCAGCCACTTCACGACAAATGCCTTTGCCGATTCCGGCACTTGGGTCGCGCTCGCGAGCGCGCCTGCTGCCTCAGCGCCGGTCATCTGCGGATAGACGCCAAGACGGCCCATCGAGATCTCGGCAAAGTCCGCGCGGGCCTTCACGGCTTCAAACGCTTCCGAATAGGTGGCGATCGCGTCATCGGGCGCGCCTGCCGGCAGGAAGACCATCTTCTGGGCCGGGAAGCCTGCCACGAAAAATGCCTTCCACGCGTCCCACTGTTCGCCGCTGGTCTCGCAGCCAGGTGTCGCGTCGCAAACCTCCTTGAAAGTCGGCATGTCCGGGAAGGTCGGATCGCGCACGATGTTGCCGCTTGCGTCGAGGGCGCCCCAGCTCATCATCGGAACGGCGGTGCCGGCCTCGACCAGAGGGGTCACGCCTTTCAGATAGGAGGACGAGGTCTGGTAGTCGATGTTGGCCTCGCCACGCTCGAACATGAGCCTGCCGTCGCCGCGCCCCTTGATTCCGAAAACTGGCTCCACGTCAAGGCCAAGCATCTCCCACGCCAGAAGCGGGACGAGATCAAGCCGGGTCGCGCCCTGGCTCCCGTAGATGAAGTCGGTGCCTTTGAGACCGCTGGCATCAAGCCCGCTCATCATCCCGGCCAGGTCCGGCGGCAGGTAGGCGACGCCTCCCGTGCCGGAAGCCAGGACAACGTTCCAGTCACTGTACTCGAAACGCACCCGGGGGTCGCCCAGGAGATACGGAAACTGCGTGGAACCTGAGGAACCGAAGATCAGCGTACCGTCCTTGTAGGACTGGTTCTGGAACCAGTTTGCGCCTTTTGTCGAGCCCGCGCCCGGCATGAACTTGACCACGACCGTGGGACTGCCGGGGAGCGCCTCGCTCAAGAGCGGTGCATAGAAGTTGGCCCATTTGGCCGACCCGCCGGTTTCCGAGAACGGGATGATCCATTCCACCGTCTTGCCTTTCAGGTCGATGCCCTGGCTGGTGGCCATGGCGACCATGGCAAGGGTCGCAGATACGGCCGTAACAAGGCCAAGCGCCGCGCGGCGCACAATAGTCTTTGGGTTCATTTTCTCTCTCTCCCTGTTGGACTGGTGCACGTGCATCCAATCGCAAATCGCGCATTACACTGTTTGGCCCGATGACCGCAATGCGAGATGTTGGAGTTTTGGGCGTTGGAGCTTTAGGGCCTCAGAACGCGACCTTGTCGCCGCCCTTGAGCCCGAGCCTTTCGCGCGCTTCGTCAGGCGAAGCAACTTCCAGGCCCAGTGCTTCGACAATCGTGCGAATCTTCTCGACCTGTTGGGCATTCGATACCGCGAGTTCGCCTCTGCCGATGTAGAGGCTGTCCTCGAGCCCCACGCGAAGATTGCCGCCAAGCAGGGCGGCTTGCGTGGCCATGTTCATCTGCTGCCGTCCAGCTCCCAGCACCGACCATTCGTAGTTCTCCGGCCCGAAAAGCTTGTCGGCCATCCGGTTCAGGTGCTGCAGGTTTTCCAGCTCCGCTCCTGCACCCCCGAGAATTCCGAGCACGAACTGGATGAAAAAAGGCGGCTTGATCATTCCCTGGTCGACAAACCACTTGACGTTGTAAAGATGGCCAAGGTCGTAGCACTCGAACTCGAACCTCGTCCCGTGCTTCTCCCCAAGTTCCTTCAGCGCGTATTCGATGGTGGCAAACGTGTTCGGGAAGATGAAATCCCGCGTCATGGCCAGGAATTCCGGCTCCCAGTCGAACTTCCACTCCTTGTACCTCTCCAGCATCGGGAAAATGCCGAAGTTCATGGAACCCATGTTGAGGGACGCCATTTCCGGGCTTGCGGAGGTGGCGGCAGCTAGGCGCTCGTCCATCGACATGCCAAGCCCGCCTCCGGTCGAAATGTTGATGACGGCTTCGCTCGACTGCTTGATGACCGGCAGGAACTGCCAAAACGTCTCGGGCCGCGGATCGGGCTTGCCGGTCTCGGGGTCACGTGCATGGAGATGAATGATCGACGCCCCGGCCTCGGACGCATCGATGCTCGCACGCGCGATTTCGGCTGGCGTGACCGGCAGGTATTCGGACATGGTCGGCGTATGGATGCCGCCGGTCGGTGCGCAGGTGATGATCACTGATTTGGGCATGCCGCCGCTCCTTTTGCCGAAGAATTTCCCTGTACGCGAATCGAGATCTGGACGGAAGCAGCCAAACCATCCGGAAATGCTGCCATTTCGATGTCGCAAATGTATCGCTCAACTGCCAGGACGCGTCGCATGCAGAGCTGACCGAACACGGGTCATGAACGCGTTGTCAAGTACTGCGCATCGTGCTTTAGTCCGCTAGTATAATTTTGGGGAGGAAGTAATCCAATGAACATGATGAAGACAATGGCGGCCGGAGCAGCCGTCACCATCGGCGTCGCGACTGCGGCCCATGCCGATTGCGGGATCGCGAGCGGCAACGTCAGCGTCCTTGCGAACGACTTTCCGGCGCTTCACGCGGTGGTCAGCAAGGCCGAGGAGTGCGCCAGTTCAACGGTCACGTTTTCGAAGAACCACACGACCGAGCATCGCGACATACAGGTCGCGGCCATGACAGCGAATCCGTCGGAATACACGACGGCGATCGTTGCCAACTCGTCCGTCGTGCCGCTCCTGAACGGAGGGCTCATCCGGCCGCTTGACGATCTGGTCGCCAAGCACGGGCAGAACCTCAAGAAGAACCAGCTGATCACCATCGACGGCAAGATCATGGCGATCGCGTTCATGGCCAACGCCCAGCACCTCGTGGTGCGCAAGGACATCCTGGACGAGGTCGGACTTGACGTTCCCGAGACCTACGAGGACGTTCTGGCCGCAGCCGAGGCGATCGAGGCAGCCGGAGTCATGGAACATCCGTTCGCAATGCTGACGATGTCTGACTGGAATCTCGGCGAGGAATTCGTGAACATGTACCTTGGCCATGGCGGCGAGTTCTTCAAGCCAGGCACGGCGGAACCCGCAGTCAACAACGAGAAGGGCATCGCGACCCTCAACATGCTGAAGGCGCTGGTCGAATACTCGAATCCCGACTTCCTGACCTACAACACGGGAGTCGTCGCACCGATCTGGGAGTCGGGCAATCTCGCCATGGCGCAGATGTGGGGTTCGTCGATGGGCCAGTTGCTTGACGACGAAGGATCCACGGAAGAGGTCGTCTCAGGCACGCTTCCAGTCGGCGCAATGACCGTTGCCGGTGGAACCACGCCGGCGTCGAGCCTCTGGTGGGACGGATTCACCATCGCCGTGAACATTTCTGACGAAGATGCCGAAGCGACGTTCCTGGCGATGCTGAACGGCATCTCCAACGAGATGGTCATGGAAGAAGGCAACAACGACAAGGCCGTCTGGCTGATGGACGCCTACAAGCCCGGCATCGCCGCGGCCGGCATTGCCGCGACGGCTGCGGCAGGTGCCGATCCCTATCCGATGCTGCCCTACATGGGGCTTCTGCACGGTGCGTTCTTTGCAGAACTGCCGGACTTCCTGCAGGGCAACGAAAGTGCCGAGCAGACGCTTGCCGACATTGAAGCCGCCTACATCACGGCAGCCAAGGAAAAGGGCTTCCTGCAATAGACCTTGATCGTCGGGGCCGGCATGCCGGCCCCGGCACCCAAAACCGGTCCGCCTGGGAATTCCGAGACGCACGCTCCTTTCAGGCCCCGGAGGCTGGACGGATTCAGTGAAGCACAAGACCTTCTTCTGGTTCATACTGCCCTCGCTTGCCGCGATGCTTCTGTTCATCGCGATGCCGCTCGTGTCCGTCGCCATCCAGTCGCTCTTCGTCGAGCACGACCAGGTTCTGATTGAGGTCGAGAACTGCACGCCGTTCAAATGCGAATCTTCAGTGGCCGTGGACCAAGAGGCAACGGCAGCGCTCCGCGAAGAGCGCCCGCTCGGCCAGTTCAACGCACTCGGCACATACACCAATCGCAGCCACCTCGCCTTTGCCGAAGTTCGCGAGGCCTGGAACGCCTCCGGGAGCCTGTACGAATTCGGCGCGCAACTGATGAATCTGCCCTTCTACAAGGCCCTGGCCTTCACGATAACCTATACGGCAGTGGTGACGCCATTTGTCATCGTGCTGGGCTTGGCGATCGCCCTCGGCGTCAACGCGTTGCCGCAACTCGTGAAGGGCCCGACCATATTCTGTTCGCTTTTGCCGATGATCGTGACCCCGCTCATCGGATCGCTGATCCTGTTCTGGATGGTGGATGCCGATGGCATCTTGGGGGCTGCGCTGCAGAGGATCTTCGACGACGACCAGCTGTCATTGAAAGCGTCCCATTCACTGACATGGATCATGCTGATCGTCTACGGCATCTGGCATTCTGCGCCGTTCAGCTTCATCGTGTTCTATGCCGGGCTGCAAACCGTGCCGCAGGAAACGCTGGAAGCCGCTCAGATCGACGGCGCCACGAGATGGCAGCGCGTGCGTTACGTGGTGGTGCCCTACATGACGCCGCTCGTCGTCTTCATCACGCTGATGCAACTGATGGACAATTTCCGGGTCTTCGAGCCGATCGTGGGCTTCTCGGCCTCGGCCAAGGCGACATCGCTTTCCTGGATCATCTTCAACGACCTGCGCGGCGGGGACATACAGCTGTTCGGCAGCGCCGCGGCAACGTCACTGCTGACAATCCTTGGCGTCGTCGTCCTGCTGATGCCGGTCCTGATCCGCACTTGGCAGGAATTCGGCAGAAAGGTGGTTTGAAGGATGGCCTCCGTAGCACAACGCCGATCTCCCGGCCTCATTTTCTTCTCCACTGCTTTCATCGTCTTCTGGCTGATGATCGCGACTGGCCCTTTCATCTGGACGGTCTGGGGCTCGTTCAAGGTGCAAGGCGACTTCTTCTCCAAGACCGATTGGCGCTACGCGCTCTACGGCGTCCGCACGATCACCGAAACCGGCGACGCATTCACCGGGAACGGATATTTCGGCGCATGGATCCAGCAGGAATTCTGGAGAAACGCGTTCAACACGGTGATCGTCGTCACTTTCACGGTCATCATCTCGCTGACCATGGGCACGCTCGGGGGATACGCCCTTGCGCGGTCGGGATTCCGTTACGCGTTCTGGCTGCTGATGGCGGCGCTGGTCTTCCGCGCGATGCCGCACATCACTCTGGTCTCCGGCTACCTACTCCCTTTCTTCGAGTGGAATCTCTGGGGACATCTCCCGACTACGATCATCGTGCTCGTTGCCATCAACCAGCCCTTCACGCTCTGGATGCTGCATTCCTTCTTCCTGAACATTCCAAAGGACATGGACGAAAGCGCGCTGGTCGACGGCTGCACGCGCCTCCAGGCGTTTCGCCACGTCATCATCCCGGTGATGTGGCCCGGCGTCATCACCACGGGCCTGTTCAGCTTCCTTCTGGCCTACAACGACTTCGCGGTAACCTCGGTGCTGCTTAGCCAGGAAAACCAGACGATGGTGCCCAAGATCGCCAGCTTCCTCGGCACCGTGCGCCAGCAGGGCCAGGTCATGTTCGCCGTCGCCGCGGTAGTTTCGGCCATGGTGCCGCTGTTCTTCCTCGTGCTTTTCTTCCAGCGCCAGATCGTCAGCGGCCTGACTACGGGCGCCGTCAAAGGGTAGAGAAATGTCGCGCGACCATCACCCTGCGAGACCGCTCGCACGTCGGCACATGCCCTCGAATTTCGACATATCCATCGAGAAATACACTGGCGGCAGGCGCGTGCGGATTCCGAACGACTACGGGCCTGAACAGGACATGCGCGGCTTTGACGGCTACCGCAACGTCATCGATTACATCGTGCGGATCACCCACAGGATCTGGGAGAGCGCAGATCACGCAGGCGCACCTCGCGACGTGGAATACATCGACGCCTGCTACGCGCCGAATTCAATGGTATACGACGACTACGGGCTGCAGCGGGGCAGCAGGAAGATCATCGACGACACGCATCACACGACCGGCGCCTTCCCCGACATCATTCTCGATGCGGAAGAGGTGGTCTGGGCCGGCGATGACACGGCGGGATTCCACACATCCCATCTGACTCGAATTACAGGGACCAACACCAATCCGAGCCGCTACGGGCCGCCGACAGGAACTCGGGTCAGCGTCCCGGTCATCGCCAATTGCGTAGCGCTCGAAAACGACATCTTTCTTGAGCATGTGCTGTACAACACGTCGGCAATGCTCAAGCAGCTTGGCCTCGACCTCTGGGAAGAGGCCGCACGACTTGCCGCTGACCCGCCTCCGGGCTGGCCTCGGGACCAGATGGTCTGGGACGGTTTGCGAACTGCCGCGGCGCCCGCTAGGCCACTGTCACAGACCGAGCCGGTCGATGGATTCGACCCCGATGCCTTCGCACGATCGATCCATGACAACGTCTGGAACGGGGACGGCTCCGCCGTCGTGGAGCACTATGACGCCGACATGCGCTTCGAGGGCACGACCGATCGAGAATTCACAGGCACTGGCGCCTATCGTGAATATGTGAAGGAGCTGCGCGGCGCCTTTCCGGATCTCGCGCTGCAGGTCGATGAAGTCTACTGGATGGGGAATGACGCCGACGGCTGGCTGATTTCCACGAGGTGGAGCGCGGAAGGCACGCACTCCGGCAACACGATCTACCGCGAGCCGACCGGCAAGCACTGCCAGATATGGGGGATCACGCAGTGGCGTGTCGAGGACGGGCGAATTGTGCGGGAGTGGCAGCTCTTCAACGAATTTGACCTGATGATGCAGATAGAGGGAGCCCGCCATGGATGAGCACGCCCTGCAGGACGCCAAGCGGCTCGTCCTTGACCACTACGAAGCGGTCGATGCCGCGGCCCCGGGCCAGCTGGCCACGGCCTACGCCCAAAACACGGTGCCAGACATGCTTTGGCGCGGCATGCATCCTTTCAACGAGCAGACCGGGGCCGACGCGGTCGCAGAGGTGTTTCTTGAACCCTTGGCAGGTGCCATGGGACCGTGGCAGCGGCGACCGGACATCTTCTTTGCAGGCATGAACCGCATGGCGGGCAAGCGCGGTCTCTGGGTGGTGCAAATGGGCCATCTCATGGGCCTTTGGGACCAGCCGTTTCTCGGCATGCCGCCAAGCCGCAAAATCGCGTTCCTGAGATACGTGGACTTCCACAGGGTCGAAGACGGAGCGATCATGGAAGCGGCCTGCTTCACCGACCTCATCGCCCTCGCCTACCAGGCCGGACTCCAGCCGCTCCCGCCGCAGACCGGGGCGGCGATCCTGACGCCGGGACCGCGAACCCATGACGGGTTGCTCCATGGCGTGCAGGATCCGGCAGACGGGCAAAAGACGATCGAGCTCATCGACGGCATGATCGACGAACTGATAGACCTCGGGGCTGCTTCGCCGATCGAGCATCTCAAGCGCTGGTGGACGCCTGACATGTGCTGGTTCGGCCCGGGCGGGATTGGCGCAAGCGCGTTCTTCAAGGGTTATCATCGCGGCCACACGATTCCTTTCGAAGAGGGATTGGAGTTCATCAGGCATAACGGACATGTGACAAGGCTGGCCGAGGGCAATTTTGGCGGCTTTTTCGGCTGGCCGAGCATGACCATGCGTCCGACGGGCGGGTTCATGGGCATGCCTGCCAACGACAGGCCGAGCGACATGCGCATCGTCGACCTTTACAGGCGCGAAGGCGACCTGCTGGCCGAGAACTGGATATTCATCGATCTTCTGCATTTTTTTGCCATGCAGGGCATCGACATACTCGAACGCCTCCGCGAAGTGCCCCGCACTTGAGCGAACTGCAGACTGCGAAGGCAGTCGTGCGCGCGGTTTATGACGCACTCGATTGCGCCGGACCGTCTGACACGGCCGATGCCATGGCCAAGCACTGCACGCCCAACCTCGTGTGGCGAGGATTTCATCCGTCCAACGAGATCATCGGGAGCGAGCGGGTGGCTAAACAGTTCTGGGTGCCGCTGAAAATCTCGTTGACGTCTTTGCAGCGCCGTCTCGACCTGTTCTTTGCCGGGCGCAACCAGATCGACGGATTCGAGACGGTCTGGGTCGGAGCGATGGGCCACCTGATGGGGCTGTTTGACGAGCCATGGGTTGGCATTCGGCCCACTGGCAAAGTCGTGTTGCTCCGATACGCGGCCTTTCACAGGATTGCTGCCGACCGCATTGCCGAGACCGCGATGTATTTCGACATCCCGCACCTGATGCTGCAGGCAGGCGTGAACCACTTCGCTCCGCAGACAGGCGCACATCTGGTACAGCCGGGGCCCATGACACACGACGGCCTGCTCTACGACCCCCAGGAGCCGTCAGAGGGAGAGGCGACGCTGTCAGCCATCAACGCGATGCTTGACGACATCTGCAGCTGGGACACGGAGCGTAAGGAGCCGTTGGTTGATGAACTGCGCTGGACCTGGAACGAAGACATGGTCTGGTGGGGTCCTGCGGGGATCGGAGCAACCTACACCATTTCGCGTTATGCCGAGCAGCATTCCGGCCCGTTTCGCAGCGCCTTCCGGACACGGCGATTCAACGGGGACCTCGCCATGATTGCCGAAGGCCGATACGGCGGTCTTGTGGGCTGGCCCAACCTGACCCTGAAACACGACGGCGGATTCATGGGCATGCCTGCGACTGATCGCGAGGGCGACATGCGCGTAATCGACATGTACCGCCGCGAGGGACGAAAGCTGACCGAAAACTGGATATTCATCGACCTTCTGCACTTCTGGAACACTCAGGGCCTCGATGTCCTCGGACGGATGGCCATGATTGAACCCGTGCCCGCGACAATGTGAACATTGCCGCCGAAGCCAAGTTTACTTGGGAGACAGTAATGACAGGAATTTCGCCTTACAAGACAAGCGATGGACAGGCAGGGTTCACCATTCGCCGGATTCGAAACGGGGACGAGGAAGCGGTTGCGGAACTTTGGAGCGACTGTGGGTTGACACGACCCTGGAACGACCCGTACGACGACATCGGAAGCGCGCGTACAAGTGTCTCATCAGAAATTTTCCTAGCAATCACGAGTGATGGTGGTGGAATCGCAGGCAGCGTCATGGCCGGATATGACGGCCATCGGGGCTGGGTCTACTATGTCGCAGTTGCGCCGGAGTATCGCGCGCAACGATTGGGCAAACGACTGATGCGCCATGCTGAAACTTGGCTGCGGAAACTCGGCGCCCGCAAGGTCATGCTGATGATCCGCGAGGACAACGAGGAAGTGCGCCGCTTCTACGAAAGTCTTGGCTACGGAATAGAGAAACGCACAGTCATGAGCTTCCGGATTGGCGAAGGCAGGTAGCCAGTGGCCAGCAACCCCTATAGATCCAGTCGTGCACGGCAAGGAACGCTCTTTCGCTGCGGCTGCGGCCACGGATGCCCCTGCCCGACATTGCCGGTCGAACTCGAAAGTCGGCATTGCACGTCATCGGGACAAATCCGTCGAGCCGTTCCGTCCGAGTTGGCGCGATCGTGTCTATTGCGCCTTCGATGCTGGCTGCGATTGAACCCGCACACGCCGCCACGCAGGCGCTGCCGTCAAACCTCTTCTGCCCGAATTGCCAGTCGCAGCGATGCCGGCACTTGCAAGGCGATAGTTCATTCTGCCTTGGACGCGACATCCATTGGTGGAAAGCGATAACGCGCGGCCGCCATTGTCCAGTCCATGTGGTTGCGCACGTATTCGTTTGACGCATCGCGACGCGGGTTGAAGTCCCACGCTTCGCCCGCCCCCGCCTCCATCGCCGCGTTCAGCAATTGACGCGATCGCTGCGAATCCACAACCTGCCGGCGAAGCGCCTCGCTGTCCCAGCGCGCTGCAACCTCTTCGGCAAAGCTCCTGACGGTGACGGACCATTCAGGACGCTCTGCCAAATTCTCGATCTCGCTTGGGTCCGACGAAAGATCGAAGAGCTGCGGAGGATCGGCATCGCAATGAATGAACTTCAGGTTGCCCCGCCTGATCATGAACACGGGCGATGGTGTCATTTCGGCGCAATACTCGCCAATGGCCTCGTTCACTGGATCGGTCTCGCCTCGCGCGAGCGGCATCAGCGAACGCCCGTCGAGATTCCCATCCGGAATGAACTCCTTCCCGCCTGCAATTTCGAGGAACGTGGGCAAGAGATCGATCAGCGAGCATGCATTCCGGGCCACGCCACGCGCCACTCCCGGGCCTGCCATGATGAGCGGCACTCGCGCGGAGTATTCGAAGAACGTCATCTTGTACCATAGCCCGCGCTCGCCCAGCATGTCGCCATGATCCGAGGTGACGATGACGATGGTATTGTCAAGTTCGCCAATGTCCTCCAGCGCCTTAACGATCGCACCAATCTTGCTGTCAAAATAGCTGACATTCGCCAGATAGGCGCGGCGCGCCCGCCGAACTTCTTCGTCCGTCAAGGGAATCTTGCTTGCCTCGATGCCGTCCATGACGCGCCGCGAAAACGGATCCTGCTCGTCCGGGCCAAGCGTCGTCCCAGGCATTTCGATCTTGTCCTCAGCATATATATCCCAGAATTCTTGCTTCGCCACGTAAGGATCGTGCGGGTGAATGAAACTTGCCACCAGGCAGAACGGCGCATTGTCGCCTGCACCACGGTCGCGACCCCGATCGATCAGCCACCGTTGTGCGGCAAACTCGACCTCGTCATCGTAGTCAGTTTGGAAGGTCGCGACGGCGACGCCGCTCTCCTTCACCGTCTGCATGTTGTGATACCACTTGTCGATCCGCTCCTCGTTGGCGTTCCAATTTGGTGTCCATGCAAAGTCCGACGGGTAAATATCGGTGGTGACGCGATCCTCGAAGCCGTGTTTCTGATCGGGACCGACAAAGTGCATCTTGCCCGAAAGACAGGTGCGGTAGCCCAAGCCCTTCAGGTAGTGCGCGAAGGTCGGAACGCTGGCAGGAAACTCGCTGGCGTTGTCAAATGCTCCGATCCGACTGATCAATTGACCGGACATGAACGCGGCGCGCGAGGGCGCGCAAAGCGGCGAATTGCAATACGCCGCGTCAAACCGCATTCCCCGCGCGGCCAGCGCATCCATGTGCGGCGTCTTCGCTGCCGGATGGCCATAGGCGCCCGTGAACTGCGGCGCCAACTGATCGGCCATTATGACAACGATGTTGGGTTTTTGCATCCCAATGCTCCTGTTGTTCCGTCTAATGCGGCGCCCCAAAAGCGCCAAACGCAATGGCTCCCGAATTGGCATTGTTCAACGATTGCGCGGCCTTCCGGCCCATGGCTCCTGAACTCAACCGCCCGCAACGACACTCCGGTCACGCCACGGGCGCCCGCTTGGTCAGACCGAGCTTGCTGCGCACCTCGCCGGGTCCGATCACGCGCGCGCCCATGTTCTCGATGATGCGCACGGCCCGCTCGACCAGCTGCGCGTTTGTCGCGAGAACGCCCTTTTCGAGCCAGAGATTGTCTTCAAGGCCGACGCGCACGTTGCCGCCCGCCAACACCGAAGCCGCGACATAGGCCATCTGATGCCTGCCGAGCGAAAAGGCGGACCAGGTCCATCCCTCCGGCACGTTGTTGACCATGGCCATGAACGTGTTCAGGTCATCGGGCGCACCCCAGGGCACGCCCATGCAAAGCTGCGCCAAGGCCGGCGCCTTCAGCACGCCTTCATCCACGAGCGCGCTGGAGAACCAGAGGTGACCGGTATCGAAGGCCTCGATTTCGGGCGTCACGCCAAGTTCGGTCATCAGCCCGCCCATGGCGCGAAGCATTCCGGGCGTGTTGGTCATCACGTAGTCGGCCTCGGCAAAGTTCATGGTGCCGCAATCCAGCGTGCAGATCTCGGGCCGGCACTCGGCAATGTGGACCACGCGCTCTTCGGCGCTCGCCATGTCCGTGCCGTCCCGCAATGGCAGCGGCTCGTCGGGCGAGCCAAACTTCAGGTCACCCCCCATGCCGGCAGTCAGGTTCAGGACAACATCCACGTCGGCCGACCTGATGCGGTCGGTCACTTCCCGGTACAGCTCCGTCTTGCGCGAGGGTGCGCCCGTCTCAGGATCACGCACGTGACAATGGACCACGGCCGCCCCGGCCTTTGCCGCGTCGATGGCGGAGCCTGCGATCTCCTCCGGCGACCTGGGCACATGCGGGCTGCGGTCCTGGGTGCTGCCCGCGCCAGTGACGGCACAGGTGATGAAGACCTCGTGATTCATGGCAAGCGGCATACGTTACCTCCCTCTCCAGACCGGGTCGCGCTTTTCCGCAAATGCGCGCGCTCCTTCGATCTGGTCTTCTGATCGATAGAGCCTTTCGACCGTTGCGAACTGGCTCTTGGTGATGCGGTTCATCGCGTCCTGAAACTTCATGTCTTCGGCTTCGCGCACGATCTCCTTGATCGCCGCATGCACAAGCGGTGGGCCATCGGCAAGGAGATCCGCCATCTCGCGTGCCTTGTCCATGAGCTCGACCTTGGAATGCACCTGATTGACAAGCCCCCAGCGCGCCGCCTCTTCCGCATCGATCCACCGGCCCGTCAACAGCATCTCCATCGCGACATGATAGGGAATCCGCTTGGGAAGCTTGACGCTCGCCGCATCGGCCACGGTGCCGGAGCGAATTTCGGGGAGAGCAAATGTCGCATGATCCGCTGCAAGGATGATGTCACCCGAAAGCGCCAGTTCCAGGCCGCCGCCGCAGCAGATGCCGTTCACCGCCATGATGACCGGCTTGTTCAGGCCGCGCAGTTCCTGGAGGCCGCCAAAACCGCCCGCACCATAGTCCCCGTCGACCGCGTCGCCTTCAGCCGCCGCCTTGAGATCCCATCCCGGGCAGAAGAACTTCTCGCCGGCAGCCGTCACCAGCGCCACCCGCAGGTCCGGGTCGTCGCGAAACTCCGTGAACACGTCTCCCATGACCCGACTCGTGACAAGGTCGATCGCATTGGCCTTGGGCCTGTCGAGCGTCACTTCAAGTACATGTCCCCTGCGGGTCGTCTTGATCGGCAGTTCAGTCATCTCTCTTCCCTCAATCGAATCAGCGCATCCGCCGCCACCGCCCGGGTTGGGGTCGCGAGGAGCGGATTGACCTCAACCTCGCGCACGATCTCCGCATTGGCGATCACATAGTCCTGAACCGCGAGAACCGCAGATGCAATCTCGCTGCAATCTGCGTCGGGCGCGCCTCGATAGCCTGAGAGCACCGGGGCAATGCGGAGCCGATCGAGCGCAGCGTGAACATCTTCTTCCGTCACCGGCAAAAGGAGCGACGTTGTGTCATCGAGAATCTCGGTCATCGTGCCGCCGGCCCCAACTGTCAGGACAAACCCGTGGGCGGGATCGGCGACCACTCCGACAAGCAGTTCGGCGACCGTGCCCGTGACCATCTCCTCAACAAGAAAGCCGTCGGTCCCCATGGCGCGTGCCTCGCGGCCGACTGCAGCGGCATCACGCAGGTCCAGGGCAATGGCACCGGCCTCGGTCTTGTGCGCAATGCCCTCTCCCTTCAGGATCAGGGGAAACCCGATCGTCCGTGCCGTCTCTTCGGCTTCCTCCGGTGAATCCGCATGTGCGCCCCGGGGAACGTTCAGGCCGTGCGCGGCCAGTGCGGATTTCGCTTCGGCCTCGGCGATGACACGGGGCGGACCGTCAGGTCCAGGTAAAAGGAGCGGCGAAGCTGCCGACCGTGGCCTGCCAAGTTGCGCTGCGATGTCCATCGCGGCCAGTGCTTCCTGAATGCCGGCAAGGGGCGCGACGCCACTTGCAACGAGCCGGTCTGACACCTCCTCCGGCATGTTTTCCGGGAGGGTGGAAACGACGGCCATGGGAATCCGCGTCGCTTTTCTCGTTGTCTCGACGGCGTCCAGCGCCCTGCCCCATTCAGTCCGGTCGCAACGGTCTGGGTGCGGCATGTCAAGAATGACCATGCCAATGCCAAGGTCTCCCTGCATCATCGCCGTGAAGCAAGCCGCAAGGGCCGCGCCGTCCCTCCAAATGTAGGTATGATAGTCTAGGGGATTGGAGAGCGCGACCTTGTGGCCGAGCACATTGGCGAGATCCGCGCGTTGCCATTCGGACAATGGCGGAAACTCCAGCCCGGTGGACAGCGCCATGTCCGCAACAAGGCACGCCTCGCCGCCCGAGCATGACATCGAGGCGATGCGGTTCGACGCGAGGGGACCGGCAACATGGAGGAGCTTAAGCGCTTCCAGAAACACCGGAAGGCTCTCCGTCTGCCCGATTCCAAGCCGCGCGAGGATCGCTCGCCCTCCAGCCGCGCTGCCTGCCAACGAGGCGGTATGGGACACGGTTGCGGCCTGAGCCTGCTCGGACGCGCCGACCTTCAGGGCAACGATCGGCTTGCCAAGTGACCGCGCCGTGTTTGCCATGGTCTCAAAGCGGCGAACGTCTCCGATGCCCTCGACATGCAGGCCAAGTGCCGTCACACGCTCGTCTTCCAGCAAGATCGTTCCGATTTCGGCCTGGTCCGTCTGCGCTTGGTTGCCGCCTGCGACCACGTAGGCCAGGGGTAGGCCGCGCGTCTGCATGGTCAGGTTCAGGGCCATGTTGGATGATTGGGTGATCACGGCCACGCCCCGCCCGGTCCGCCTCGCACCGTGCTGGTCGGGCCAAAGCGCCGCCCCGTCGAGAAGGTTGAGCAGCCCATAGCAATTGGGGCCCAGGAAGCGCATGTCGCCCGCCGCCACCAGCAGGGACTCCTGCATGTCGCCCCCGTCGCCCGTTTCGGCCTCTGCCTCGCGAAAGCCGGATGCGAAGCAAATCGCCCCGCCTGCTCCCGCTTCCCTCAAGCTGCGCACCACCTCGATCGTTGCCTCGCGATTGACTCCGACAAAGCTTGCATCCGGGGGTGAAGGAAGAGCCTCGACAGATCTGTACGCGGGCAGCCCGTCGATTTCGTCCCGAGTCGGATGCACGGGCCAGACCTCGCCATCAAATCCAATCTTTCGGCATTCGCGGATCACGTTCGCGCACCACGTTCCGCCGCCAATCACGGCAATGGATCGCGGTTTCAGAAGGCGTTGGAGACCACCCATGCGCACTTCCCTGAGTTCCGGTTCTGCATGGTTCATGCGCCAAGCGGCCGAAAGAGTTCGCGGCTGATGATGTGTCGCTGGATTTCCGAAGTGCCGTCCCAGATACGCTCGACCCGGGCGTCGCGCCAGAATCGCTCGATCGGCAAGTCGTCCATGAGGCCCATGCCGCCAAAGACCTGCAGCGTCGCATCTGTCACTCGTGCGAGCATCTCGGATGCATAGAGCTTAGCAGAGGCAATCTCGCGGTTCGCCGGCAATCCCCTGTCCAGCCGCCAGGCCCCCGCCAATGTCAGCCAGTCGGCAGCATCGATTTCGGTGATCATGTCGGCGATCTGGAAGCTCACGCCTTGGAATTTCGCGATTTGCTGACCGAACTGCCGGCGCTCGGCGGCGTAGTTCACGGCATAGTCGAGACAGCGCCGCGCCCGACCGACCGAAGACGCCGCGACCGTCAGCCGGGTCGCGTAGAGCCAATCGTTCATCACGGCAAACCCGTTGTCGACCTCGCCCAGCACCTGGGACTCGGGCAGTCGGCAATCTTCGAAAGTCAGGATGCAGTTCTTGTAGCCCCTGTGGCTGACCGAGTTGTATCCGTCCCGCACTTCGAAGCCCGGATGGCCTCGGTCGACAAGGAGCCCGGTGATCCGCTTCTTCGCGCCCTTCGGGGTCTCGTCGACTCCGGTCGCCACGAAGACGATGAAGAAGTCCGCATGTTCCGCGCCGGAAATGAAGTGCTTGGATCCGTTCACGACCCAGTCGCTCCCGTCGCGGACCGCCGAGCACTTCATGCTGCGAATGTCGGAGCCAGCATCCGGCTCGGTCATTGCCAGCGCGTCCATTCGTTCGCCGCGGACAGCAGGCAGGAGGTAGCGCTCCCGCTGGTCTCCATTGCACGCCATCAGGATCTTCTGGGGTCGTCCGAAGAAATGCGTGAGGGCCATGGAACCGCGCCCCAGTTCCCGCTCCACGAGCGTGAAATCGACATGGGAAAGCCCGGCGCCACCCACCTCCTCCGGGAAATTGCAGGCATAGAATCCGAGGTCGATGACCTTGTTCCTGATCTCGTCGCCCAGTTCGCGCGGGACATGCCCAGTTCGCTCGATCTCGGCCTCGTGGGGGTAGATCTCGTTTTCGACAAAGCTCCGGACGGTGGAGACGATCATCTCCTGCTCTTCGTCCAACCCGAATTCCATGTCCTCGCCCCCCTTGTGCGCCCGGCAGTGGTAGCGTTACTTCCCTTTCTGAACCAAGCGGAATCCGACAATTCCATGCCGAATGCGAAGAAATCTCAGCACCTGTCCGCCGACGCAGGCAGCAATTTCGAGGCAAGCCATGAGCAATGACATGCTCCCGGTCTTCACTGGACCGGAACTCTGCGCTTTGGAAGCACACGAGGTCGTGGACCTCCTCAAAAGGCGGGAAATTTCCTCAGAAGAACTTCTCCAAGCGTCATTGACCAGAATCGAGGCGGTCGAGCCAGCGGTCAACGCCATGCCCACCGTATGTTCCGATCGCGCCCGCGCGGCCATCAGCGCGCTCTCGAATGAGCAAGCGAACCACCCGGGCTGGCTCGGCGGCCTTCCCCTCGGAATCAAGGATCTGGATCGGGTCAAGGGTGTCCGGACAACGTTCGGAACCTTGGGCTTTGCGGATCACGTCCCCGACTTCTCGGACCATTTCGTCGAAAGGCTGGAGCGGCGCGGCGGGCTTGTCGTCGGCAAGACCAACACGCCCGAGATGGGAGCGGGCGGCAACACCTTCAACGCCGTCTTCGGCGCGACAAGGAACCCATGGAACACGGCCCTCAACCCCGGCGGATCCTCGGGAGGGGCGGCAGCCTCGCTGGCCACGGGAGAAACGTGGCTCAGCCAGGGCTCCGATCACGGCGGCTCACTGCGCACGCCAGCGGCCTATTGCGGCGTTGTCGGGCTTCGCACCACGCCTGGACGGGTGCCGACGACCCTCTTGGCTGGCGTCAGCGCAGGCCACATCGCCGATGGCGTGATCGGCCCCATGGCGCGCTCGGTTCGGGATTGTGCGCTGTTTCTGGACTCCCTCTCGGGATTCGAACCGCGATTTCCGCTGTCCCTGCCGTCACCAGAGTCGTCCTTTCAGGACTCCGTTGCGAAAGCGACGCCAAGAGTGCGGATCGCCTTCGCTCCCGACCTTGACGGCCTCTGCCCGGTGGAACCTCCGATCCGCGATGCTCTCGTATCGGCCGTCGAGAATGTCGAGGCCGCAGGCGGAACGGTCATAGAGGATTGTCCGGACCTGACCGGACTGGAAGACACCTACCGCAAGCTGCGGGCACTCGGCTTCGTGGCATCGTTCTCGCGCCTGCCGAAAGACATCCATCGCCACTTCAAGCCTGCGCTGCGCGACAACTGGGCATTTGCACGAACCCTGACGATCGAGGACTTTGCAGACGCCAACATCGACCGGACGAGGCTCTTTCTGGCGATGCAGGGCTTTCTTGAGAACTTCGACGTGCTTGCCTGCCCGACCGTTGGCTGCATGCCGAGAAATTCGGACATCGAATGGATAGACGAGATCGAGGGTGAAGCCTTCGACGATTACCTTGGATGGATGAAGTTCGCGTTTCTTGCCACGACCACCGGGCTGCCTGCGGCTTCGGTTCCGGTTGCGGTCTCGACCGACGGCCTGCCCATCGGCATCCAGCTTGTTGGACCGCCTAGGGGAGAGGCGACGGTGCTGGCAGTCGCACGGGCCGTCGAGATGGCGGTCGGAGGCCCGTTCGGACCTGTCGATCCGGTCGTCACCGGGTAGAGAGGGGCCTGCCGCACGGGAAATCCGCCATGCGACGCCCCGCAGTGCGGAAGTGCCAGCCATGCGCAGCTGCCGTCTTCGCCCCCTGCATTCCAGTATCCTGCCACAATTGAGGCGAGGGATGCAGTGACTTCGCCTCGAAGCGCATGACCTCGGCCGGGATCCGGCAGTCGGCGGACTTCGCGGCCGCGCTGCGGCGGTCCGGACATGCCTGATCTTCGCCGATCATCAAGAAACCGTGCGTTCTCCGCGCCGCGACAACCACCGTCGGTACGGCAAGTGCCAACCGGCAGCGGAATGCGCCCGGCGCCGGCGCTTCTTCGAACCCTTGCCGTCGTCCAGTGTAGCCGAGAATGGGAGAGGTCCTTGTGCGCCATTCGAATCGCCGCGATAAGTGAATTGGCAATTGGAAACGGAAATGTCCGAGAACAAGACAAAGCCCAGCGATGCGAACGTCTTGGCGTTTCTGAGCGCCGTCGAGCCTGAGAGGCGCAGAATTGACGCGTTGCGGCTCAACGAGATCTTCCGGGAGGTTACCGGCTTCGAGCCGGTCATGTGGGGAGCCAGCATCGTCGGCTACGGTTCCTATCACTACGTCTACAAGTCAGGTCGAGAGGGTGACTTCCTGGCCACGGGATTCAGTCCGCGCAAGACCAGCCTGACGATCTACATCATGCCCGGCTACGCCGACTTCGGAGACTTTCTGAAACGACTTGGAAAGCACAGGACCGGACGGTCATGCCTGTACATCAACAGGCTCGACGCTGTGGATGAAGACGTCCTGCGTGAACTGATCGCAGCGGGCCTGCGTGACCTTGGCACCCGCTGGCCGGTCGTACCAAGCTGAAGCAGGAGCTCCGCCTCCGAAAGCACCACGTTCATGGCGATCAGGTCATCACGGGCGGGCGCGTATGTGCGCCTCGGCGGAAGGTGCGACCTGCTTCAATCCCGATCAAGCGCCGCGATCACGAGATCGGCTCTCCTGTTGGCGTCCGGCTCACCCGGATCAAGCCCCATTGCACCAACAAGTGCCTGCCACCGGGCAGCGGATTCAGACATCGCGGCAGGCAAACCAAGGCCTGCCACCATCTTCGCCGCCTCCTCCATCTCGGCTGCCCGCCTTTCGCCGTGGACCATCATGCGATCCAGGCCATAGGCGCCTCGCTCCGCCCAGCCAAATCCGGGATAGGTAGCATCCAGGGATGCAAGGACTTCATTCGAGACGCCGAGCTTTCGTCCGGCAGCAAGCATTTCGGCGGACAGCGCCTCCATCCCCTTCACGGCAATTGAGCGGACGAGCTTCATCGCCGATGCTCTGCCCACGGGGCCATCGACAACGGAAACGTTCATGTCCAGCCCTTTCATGACCCGCTCGGCTTCCTCGGCATGGGGTCCACAGGCCAGCACTGGCGTTCTGTGCAATGCGGGATCAACCGGAGTCATGACCGCGACGTCCACGTACTTTCCGCCAGCCGCCTCGATGACGTCGCTGGACGCCTGCTTGGTCTGGGGCGCGGACGAGTTGCAATCGAGGAACAGGCGGTCTTCGATGCCGGACCTTGCCGCGGCTTCAGCGGCAGCATGAGATTGATCCGCCGTGACCATGGAAAAAACGACGCCGCCGCTCGAGATGGCTTCGCGCAGATCTTCGCATCCCTGAATGCCATCGGCTCTGTAGTCGGCGCACTTTCCGTCGCGCACGGATCCCGCATTCTCGGTCTTTATGTCATAGGCCGAAGCATGCGGCTTTCCGGTCGCCGACCAACCCTGCACGAACGCGCGTGCAGCTTCGCCATAGCCCAGGAAAGTCACCCGCAGGCGATTGACCGTGTCCTCTTGCGTCATTTCCGACTACTCCGAGATTTCCGCCGCTTGGTTATCAGATTGCGGCGACATGCGAAATTCCTGACCGGGCTGGCACCGTCTTCACTATGAGAGGCGCAAGAAGGGATCCGTTGGTCATTGCGCCGGGGCGTGCCAGTACGGCGACGCCGAAAGGTGCAAGACAGTCTCGCGTGACAGTTGCGAAGTCCTCGGACGCAGCCCTCGCTTCGTCGCGTCCTCACTCAGAATCACCTGCGCTTTCTCAGCCATGAAGCCGTGACGCCTGGTCGCTCGAACACGCTGGCGTGGGTCAAGCGGTCATGCCAGCACTTGCACTCAGGGCCGTGGTCAACGTCGCCGCCGATCAGATCCCGGGATTGCCCGCGACGGAACAGACGGATGATTCCAACAGGCAATCAAGGACGCTTGCAATAGAGCATCCGTCCGGCCGGACAACGATCATTGATGAAACGGCGAACGACGGCCGGCACGCATCCGTGGCCGTCCTGCGAACAGCGTGGAAACGGATGGATGGCGACGTGATTGCCGGAGGCAACTCAGCCGGCTGCAGACGGCAGTCCCAGCGCCTCGGCATGCAAGTCCATCCGGTACGGACGCGCGGTTTCGGGAAGCACCTTTCTGACACGATATTCCTTGTCCGTGAGCTGCCGCTTCAAGGCATGGATGACTTCGCCGAAACCCTCGGTGATCGAGTGGTTTGGCTCCGGAAGGTCGTGCCTTATCCTCTCGTGAAGTGCCGGAAGCGCGTAATAGGGTACCATGGGGAACATGTGATGCTCAATGTGATAGTTCATGTTCCAGTATATGAACCGGCTGACCGGGTTCATGTAGACTGTCCGCGTGTTCAGGCGATAGTCGATCACGTTGTCCGCAAGACCGGTATGCTGAAGCAGCCCCGTCATCACGTAGTGCCACGATCCGTAGACGACCGGCCCTCCGACCAGGAGAAGCGGCAGGACCGATCCCGTGTAGAAAGCCAGGAGAACAACAACCGCGTAAATTGCGATCCATGTCCGCGCCGCAGCGGCGACTTTCCAGTGCTCGTGCTCAGGCACGAAGCTCCTTTCAGCTGCATTCGGACCTGAAACTGCGTAGCGAAACATCTTGAAGAACGACCGGATTGAATCAAGGCCCACGAAAAGAAGCGTCGCCCGAACGATGTCCGGAGGTCGCATGGTAATGATCTCCGGATCGCGGCCGACGACGATCGTGTCGGTATGGTGACGTGCGTGGCTCCAGCGCCAGATCGTAGGGTTGCGCACGAGCATGAAGCTTGCGACGTGATACACGACGTCATTCATCCAGGGCGTACGAAACGCGGTGCCATGGCCCGCTTCATGCCAACGGCTGTCCGCGCCGCTTGCATAGAGCACCCCATAGGCCAGCAGGAAAGGAACCGACCACCAGTCCGGCCAGAGAAAGACTCCGGTTGCCGCGAGAACGACCATCGCCCCGTAATAGAGAATGCTGTCCCGGATCGCCGGTCCGTCCCTGCGCTTCATCAGCGCGACCATTTCCTTGCGCGGAACGTCGGTATGGTACCACTCGGCGGCAGCCAAGCCGATTTCCACGGCCCGCTTTCCGCTCTCTCCCAGCAAGTCGTAGTCGCGTTCAATCATTGACAGATCCTCGCGATAGGCACCGTTTCACACTGCACGTCCCCATTCCGTCCGGCAAGATCCCGTCTGGCAATGTCCCGTTGCGGGCAGCAAGTTTCCGTCGTAACGCATGACGGAGGGAGGGACATCAATGAATGAAGGCATGTCTGCGCATGTTGTCAATGTGTTGCCAACCGTGTGCGCTCCGGCAACCGGCGCCGGTGCGTCGTTTCCGCAGCGCAGGGTCGGTTGCATATGGCGCAGTCGCGCGGCGCACGCAGACAAGGGCAGGAACTCCCTGAACATCGACGGGGTATTGCGTGAGGACGGCGACGCAGACCTGATGACTTGGAAGACCCCTGAGACGACTGCCTTGCCCTCGCGCCACATCCTGCCTGCGGGGCACGATGTCATCCTCACCAGCACGCGGTCCGGCATCACTGGAAACACGACTGGTGGGATAGCTGTCGCGATTGAGGGGATCGGCGAACGGGCGGTCAGGATCGTCCAGCCCCGGCCGATTTGAAAGGACGCCATGTGGCCCTGAGGACAGCGCTCGTCGGAATCGGCAAGATCGCCCGGGACCAGCACATTCCGGCGATCGAAGCCAGTGCCGACTTCGCGCTTGCTGCGACGGCCAGTCGAAACGCTGAGGTGGCCGGCATTCCCGCCTTTCGCAACCTGGCGACCCTTCTCGACAATACGCCTGACATCGCTTGCGTGTCGTTGTGCACGCCACCGGCAGCACGCTATCCCGACGCAAGGCTGGCAATCGAGGCCGGATGCCACGTGATGCTGGAAAAGCCGCCCGGAAAGACGCTGGCGGAAGTGCGGGATCTTGCTTCGCTCGCCGAAAGGGCGGGCGTCACGCTGTTTGCATCTTGGCACTCGCGCGAAGCCGCCGCCGTGCGGACGACCAGGGACTGGCTGAAAGGCAAGCGGATCCGGGACGTGAGAATCGACTGGAGGGAGGATGTCCGGTTCTGGCATCCAGGCCAGGACTGGATCTGGCAGGTGGACGGCTTCGGCGTTCTCGATCCCGGAATCAATGCGCTGTCCATCCTGACGGCAATCCACCCGAGCAAGCTTGTCGTGTCCGAGGCCACCCTTTCGATTCCCGAGAATCGCGACACTCCGGTCGCCGCGCGGATGTCCCTGCGTGATCCGGAAGGTTTAGAGGTGTCCGTGGAATTCGACTGGCTGGGAAAAGGACCGCCGAAATGGGACATCAGGATTCTTGCGGACGAAGAAGTGGCACTGCTGTGCAACGGCGGGGCACGGCTCTTGGTCGATGGCGTGGAAGCAGTGTCGGGTCCGGATCGGGAATACCATGCGCTCTACGAACGCCTTTCGGCACTGATCGAGTCGGGGTCGAGCGACGTGGACTTGTCACCAATGCGCATCGTGTCTGATGCAATGGCAGTGGCCCACCGCCAGGTGGCCCCTCCTTTCGAGTGGTGACGCCATGACTGCGACTGCCTTCCTGATCGTCGCGGCCGGGCGCGGTGTGCGCATCGGCGGCGATGTGCCGAAGCAATACGCCGATCTAGGTGGCAAGGCGCTGTTGAGGCACACAATCGAATGCGTCCTCGCTCTCCCGGAGACTTCCTGCGTCCTGGTCGTCATCGGCAACGGAGACGGCGAGTTGTATGACGCGGCGATGGAAGGGATGGATCGGGATCGCCTGCTTGATCCGGTCGTTGGTGGCAAAGCCCGGGCGCAATCGGTTCGCGCCGGCCTTGAGGCGCTGGTCCCCATGGCACCGGGAAACGTCCTGATCCACGATGCGGCCCGACCCTTCGTGACCCCTCGCATCATCCGCGGGGTCATCACTGCACTCGCCAGGCACGACGGCGCCTTTCCTGCCCTGCCCGTCGTCGACGCGCTCTGGTTTGCGAAGGACGGCATCGCGCTGGAAGCGCGGTCCCGGAACGATCTCTGGCGCGCACAGACGCCGCAAGGGTTCAATTTCAAGCGCATCCTGGACGCGCACCGAAACTTCCCGGGCGACGCAGCCGACGATGTCGAAGTGGCCCGTGCCGCCGGGCTCGATGTGCGGGTCGTCGAGGGCTCCGAGGCCAATTTCAAGGTCACGACGCCGGACGATCTTGCCCGCGCACGGGACCTGCTCGACCGAGTCGCAAGCCTTGATTGACAGGAAGCGCACTCTCTCTACCTTCGTAAAATTTGGCAACTTCCGCAAAAATGGCCCGAGCAGTTACGTTTGGACTCATTTGCTTGACACACAATCACAAGATTTCGACCCAATCAGGCTTGCTGAGCTGAACACTTTCAAGGCGAAGTGAGAATTGATCAGAAAGGCATGCTTTAAAGGGTCAGGGCCCGGAAGGGAACGCGCCCGCGCATCGTGCGGGACTACCGCTACGGATACGCCTACCTGTTCTCCACAGCCTGCCCCGAAACCGGGACCGCGGTCAGGCATGTCAGTGCAAAGGGCAACACCGAAGAGATGAACCGCCTTCTCGAGAAGATGGGAGCGCAGGTTCCTGCGTGCAAGCATGCCCTCGTCGTCCTCGACAGTGCGGGCTGGCACCAATCCAGAGAACTGGAAATCCCCGCCAACGTCTCCCTGCTCAAGCTGCAATCCTGCAGTCAGGAGTTGAACCCCGTCGAGACGCCGTTTTCGGTCCTGAAACATCGCCAATTCGCCAACCGCGTGTTCGAAAGCGCCGAGCATGTCAGGGAGACTGTCGAAGAGGCGTCGAACGGGTTCACCCGCAAGACAGGAGAGATCATGCAGATCACCGCAAGGGAGTGGGCCGCGCTGTGAAGTTCTGGCTCGCTTCCATCCGTGTTTTTCTTGGTTTTGTATTATATGTCAGCACCTTATATGTTTTTTTGCATACGCATGCAAAAATTGCTTGCCGAATCGCCAGCCCTGAGTTTACCGTAAAAGTGTCTGCTGCGGTTCTGCCTGCAACCGCCGTGGGAGGGAGAGCATGGCCGAAATCGTGTTGAGCAACATCACCAAACGGTGGGGCAGCTTCGTTGGCGTACATGATTTTGATCTGACAATTGCAGATCGCGAGTTTCTCGTTCTTCTCGGCCCCTCGGGCTGCGGCAAGACGACAACGATGCGCATGGTCGCGGGGCTTGAGGATCCTTCGTCGGGCAAAATCTCGATTGACGGCCGTGTCGTCAATGACCTTGAGCCAAAGGACCGCGACGTCGCCATGGTGTTCCAGTCCTACGCGCTCTACCCCAACATGAACGTCTACGAGAACATCCGCTTTCCTCTGAAGGTTCGCGGTGTCGATCCATCTACACATGACGAAAGGGTGCGCCGCGCCTCTACCATGGTGGAGCTGGATGAGTTCCTGCACCGAAAGCCGGCGGAACTGTCGGGTGGCCAGCGGCAGCGTGTCGCGCTCGCCCGGGCGATCGTGCGGGAACCTAACGTCTTCCTGATGGACGAACCGCTCTCGAACCTTGACGCCAAGCTCCGGGTCTCCACCCGGGCCCAGATCAAGAACCTCAGCCATGAGCTGGCCGTGACAACGGTTTACGTGACCCACGACCAGATCGAAGCCATGACACTCGCCGACCGCGTTGTGGTCATGAAGCAAGGTGTCGTGCAGCAGGTTGGCACCCCGACTGAGATTTACGACAAACCCGCCAACGCATTCGTGGCGAGCTTCATCGGCAACCCGGCCATGAATCTTGTTGATGGCGAGATGGGCGGCGGTTCCTTCAAGGCCGAAAACGCATTGATCGAAGGCCTTTCGGCGCCGGAAGGCCCTCTGACCCTTGGCTTCCGCGCCGAGGATGCAGAGGTGGTCTCCGAAGGCGGCCAGATCAACGCCCCGATCTACACGATGGAACTCCTGGGGGACGCAACCATGGTGTCCGTCCGTATCGGCGGCTCTCTGGTATCCGTGAAGGCCGACAAGAACTATCGCGCCGAAATCGACGACACGGTTTCGATCCGCATCTCAACAGATCACTGCCACCTCTTCGATGCGAAGACGGGAGAGCGAGCCGGGGACTGACCCGAAGCCATGACCTCGGCCCGGCAAGGGCCGTGGTTCACCAAGCGGTGCGCGGTTGCAAGGCGCACCGAACCAACAGAAACCAAGGAGAATTAAATGTTACTGAAGAAAGTAGCCCTCGCGGGTGCCGTAGCTGGCCTAATGGGTTCGACAGCATTCGCGGCAGACTGTGGTCCGTCCGGCAAATCGGTCCGGATCCTCGGCTCCGACTTCCCGGCCATTCAGGCCGTTGCTGGCGCCGCCGAAGCCAATTGCGCGGCAAATGCCGGCGAGTTCACCATCAACCTGCGCGACAACACGCGTGACATGATGAACCAGGCTCTGACCCCGAACCCGGCAGAGTACACCTCGGTCATAGTCGCCAACTCGACCCTGACCCAGCTGATGAACGACGACCTGGTCCGCCCGCTGGACGAATATGTTGCAAAATACGGCCAGCACCTGAAGCCGTCGCAGCTGATCACCATCGGCGGCAAAGTCATGGCTGTGGCATTCATGGCGAACTCCCAGCACCTGTATTCGCGCACCGACATCCTCGAGCAGGCTGGTGTCGAAGGGATCCCGGCAACCGTTGAAGAGATCGTTGCAGCGGCCGAGAAAGTCCGCGCCGCAGGCATCATGGAACATCCGATCGTGATGAACATGAAGGTTGGCTGGAACGTCGGCGAAATATTCAACCTGTTCTTCTTCGCCAACGGAGGTGAGCTGTTCAAGCCGGGTTCGGCTGAGCCAAACGTCAACTCGCCAGAAGGCATTGCCGCTCTGGGGACAATCAAGTCGCTGCTCGAGTACTCGCACCCGGATCACCTGAGCCATGCCTCGAATGAGACCCAGGGCCTGTGGGAAGCCGGAAAGGCGGCCATGGCCGTCATGTGGGGGTCGCGCGGTGGTGCGGTTCTTGACGATGAAGGTTCGAGCGACGAAGTCACGTCAAACACCGTTTTGTCTGCAGCACCCACAGCAGGTGGCGGATCGACACCGGCCGCAACCCTGTGGTGGGATGGCGTGACCGTCGCCAAGAACATTCCGGATGAAGACGCGGAGGCCACCTTTGCGGCTCTGGTCAGCGGTCTGACCCCTGATCTGATGGATGAGCACAACGACAAAGCCATCTGGCTGATTGACGGCTTCCGGGCCGGCCCGGCAGCAGCAGGTGTTGCAGCAACAGCAGCAGCTGGTGCCAAGCCTTACCCGATGATCCCGTTCATCAACCTGATGCACAACGCACTGGGTTCCGAACTGGTGGACTTCTACAAGGGTGACGAGAGCGCAGAAGAGGCTCTGGCTGACGTTGAAGCGGCATACCGGACCGCTGCGAAGGAAGCAGGCTTCCTGCAGTAGCCTCTCCCGTGAAGGGGCCCCTCGGGGCCCCTGCAACGCATTGGATTTCACGACGGGGCACATGCGATGAAACACCGCACGTTTTTTTGGTTCATCTTGCCGACACTCTCGGCGATGGTACTTTTTATCGCCCTGCCCATTGTCTCAGTCTTCATCCAGTCGCTGTTTGTGCAGCACGAACAGGTCCTGGTGGTCTCGGAAAGCTGTGGCCCCTTCGGCTGTGTTGAGGAAACCCAGGTCGATACAGAAGCGACTGCCAAACTGCGTGAAGAGCGGCCTCTTGGTCAATTCAACGGCCTAGCCACATATTTTGACCGCTCCCACCTCGCGTCCGCAGAGATCGCTGAGGTCTGGCGCACATCAACCGGATTGTCATCCTTCATTGATGGCATAATGGACCTGAAATTCTACAAGGCCCTGGTCTTTACGCTGACCTACACCTTTGTTGTGACACCTCTGGTTTTGATTTTCGGACTGGCCGTTGCCGTCGGCGTAAACAACCTGCCCAAGGCGTTTCGTGGCGTGGCGATTTTCATCTCGCTCTTGCCTTTCCTTGTCGCGACGATTGTCGGCTCGATGATCCTTTCCTGGATGGTCGATGGTGAAGGCATCATCGGCGCAACGCTTCAGAATATCTTCAACGACCCGTCCCTCAGCATCAAAGCCTCGACGCCACTCATGTGGATCATGCTGATGGTCTACGGGGTCTGGCACACCCTGCCTTTCGCCTTCATCACGTTTTATGCCGGGCTACAAACGGTGCCACAGGACACGTTGGAGGCTGCGCGTGTGGATGGAGCCAACAAGTGGCAGACGATGATCAGCGTCGTGGTTCCACACCTGATGCCGCTCGTGTCCTTCGTCACGCTGATGCTTCTGATGGACAATTTCCGGGTGTTCGAACCGCTGGTAAGTTTCCAGGCGGAGGCTCACGCTCAGTCACTGAGTACCTTCATCGTCAGCGACCTTCGTGAAGCCGGCAATCCGCTCTACGCCTCTGCCGGTGCGACCTCGATGCTGACGATCCTCGGCGTTGTGATCCTGCTGACACCCGTGCTGATCCGCACCTGGCGCGATTTCAACGCCAAGGTACATTGAGGAGACGACAATCATGGCGACGAAGGCAGAATCCCGTCTCACAACGCTAAGAGTTGTTTCCTATGCGCTCGTGATCACCTGGCTGATCATCGCGGCCTTTCCCTTCCTTTGGACGGTTTGGGGCAGCTTCAAGGTGCAGGGCGACTTCTTCTCGAAGGCGGACTGGACCAACGCCATCTACGGCATCCTCACGACCCGTGAAACCGGTAGTGCCTTTACGCTTAATGGCTATTTCGGCGCGTGGATCCAGGAGGAATTCTGGAGAAACGTATTCAACACCTTGGTCATCGTTTTCTTCACCGTCTGCATTTCGCTCACCTTCGGAACGCTCGGTGGGTACGCGCTGGCCCGCTCCGGCTTCCGCTATGCCTTTTGGGTTCTGATGGCAGCCCTCGCGTTCCGCGCAATGCCGCACATCACGCTGGTTTCGGGTTATATGCTGCCGTTCTTCGAGTGGAACATCTGGGGACTAAAGGCGACAACCGTCATCGTGCTTGTGGCGATCAACCAGCCATTCACGCTCTGGATGCTGCACTCGTTCTTCCTGAACATCCCGAAAGACATGGACGAAAGTGCCATGGTCGACGGCTGCACCCGATTCCAGGCTTTCTGGAACGTCATCGTGCCGGTCATGTGGCCAGGGGTGATTACCACGGGCCTCTTCAGCTTCCTGCTAGCCTACAATGACTATGCTGTCACCTCGATGCTACTGAGCAAACCGAACGAGACGATGGTCCCGGCGGTCGCCAGCTTCCTCGGCTCGGTTCAGGTGCAGGGCAACATTATGTTTGCGGTCGCAGCCGTTGTCTCGGCCACAGCACCGCTCTTCATACTGATCCTGTTCTTCCAGCGGCAGATCGTCAGCGGACTGACGGCGGGCGCGGTCAAGGGTTGAACCCATCAACTGACAATGCGCGGCGCTGTCCGCAGCTCGGGATCCTAGAAGAGAAGTTGCAATGACCAGCATTCACGAGTTGAATCGCGCTGCCCTCGAGCCGCTGCGCGCGGCTCAGCGGAACTGGGGCGAGGCGACATTGCGCCGTGCGCTCGGCGAGGTCCTTGCCCCCGAAGCGGCGTGTTACCTTGCCCATCCGTTCGGGGACATGACGGGACCGGATGAGTTTCACGACCGGGCGCTGTCATTGCTCAAGTCCGCGTGGCCCGACGTAGAACGGCGTGACTGGATCGTGATGGCAGGCAACGACGATCACGGGCATGATTGGGTAGGCTGCGGCGGCCATTTCATGGGCACGTTCGTGGCGCCGTTTCTCGACATCCCGCCGACGGGCCATCTGGCGCATATGCGATTTCACGAGTTCTACCGGTTCGAATCCGGCAAGGTCGTCGAATACCAGGCGCTTTGGGATGTCCCCGAAGTCATGATGCAAGCGAATGCATGGCCGATGGCACCGTCACTCGGTCGCGAGTTCTGCATTCCCGGCCCGGCATCAGGGGACGGACTGATCCGCCCGCCGAGGGACGACGTGGAGAGCAAGGCCGGCAAGGACATTGTCGTGGACATGTTGCAGCACATGAAACGGCACCCCTCTCAAGGCGGCCCTGAGGTAATGGAGATGCCTCGATTCTGGGATGCACGCATGAACTGGTACGGTCCTGCAGGGATAGGCACTGGCCGGGGAATCGACGGATTTCGCAACTGGCACCAGATCCCGTTCCTGAACGCCATGCCGGACCGCGGATCCAAGGCAGATCAGGTCACGTACCATTTCTTCGGCGACAACAACTACTGTGCCGTGACCGGATGGCCCAACATGATCCAGACGGTGACGCATGACGGTTGGCTGGGCATCGCTCCGTCGGGCAAGGAAATCACCATGCGCTCGCTGGATTTCTGGCGCATCGAAAACGGCAAGATCCGCGAGAACTGGGTGATGGTGGACATACTCGACGCCTTTCGGCAGCTCGGCGTCGACGTGCTCGCCAGGCTTCGGGAGTTCAACAAGGCACGCAATCTTGGCCTGATAACCTCAGGCGGCGGGCATCCATAGGCCGGCCGCGACCCAGCGCTCCGAGAGCAAGTGTCGAAGGAAACGACCGAGCTGCCCCTTTCGGAAAGGCACCCCTGCAGTTCGAGGCACCCGTTGACGGCCCCCGTTCACCCGCATCGTGCATGACATTCCGCGACATCAGTGGCCGCGGAGGTGCCAGGCACAGTGGCGATGCAATCAGTTCAGATTCCGTCGTCTCTTGGTCGAGTCACTGGCAGGCTTCCGTCGGTCGCTTGGCCGGAAAGCCAGTCATGCAGCTTTGACCACCTCCGCCGTGCCGAGGCGTTCTTGACGGCCATTGCGACCGCCCTTTTCTGTCCAACCAGGACGACGAGCTTCTTGCCGCGTGTGACGCCAGTATAGATGAGGTTCCGCTGCAGCATCACGTAATGCTGCGTCATTACCGGGATGACGACGGCCGGGTATTCAGAGCCCTGGCTCTTGTGGATCGTCGCAGCGTAGGCCGGCACCAGCGCGTCGAGTTCCCCGAATCCAATCTTGACGGATCGGCCATCGAACTCCACGGCCATCTCGCTCTCGTCCAGATCAACGGACGTGATCATGCCAATGTCGCCGTTGAATATGTCCTTGTCGTAGTCGTTTGCGATCTGCATGACTTTGTCGCCGTTCCCGAAGGTCCTGCCAAAGCGCTCGACCTTGAGTTCGCCGGGCGGGTTCAGGACGGACTGCAACTCGATGTTCAGCGAGTTCGCGCCCACGCCGCCCCGATTCATCGGGCAAAGCACCTGGATGTCCCTGATCGGATCCATGCCGAACCGCTTCGGGATTCGGTTCCTGACGAGCTCGGTGATGCGAATAACGGCCTGCTCTGGAGTCTCGGCCGGCACGAAATAGAAGTCGGCATCGCCATCCGCCGTGGAAAGGTCCGGCACGCGTCCTTCGTTGATCCTGTGAGCACTCGTGATGATCTTGCTCTGTGCAGCCTGTCGAAACACCTCCGTAAGCCGCACAACCGGGACGGCCCCGGAATTCATGATGTCGGCCAGCACCTGGCCGGGTCCGACGGAGGGCAACTGGTCGATGTCGCCCACGACATGAAGGGCTGCCGTGCTCGGCAAGGCCCTGAGCAACGATTGCATCAGGGGAACGTCGACCATCGAGGCCTCGTCCAGAACGAGCAGATCGCAGTCGAGCGGGTTGTCCTCGTTTCGCTTGAAGCCGAATTTCATGGGGTCGAATTCCAAGGTTCGGTGAATCGTCTTGGCTTCCATCCCGGTGGCTTCGGTCATTCGCTTTGCGGCGCGTCCCGTCGGTGCGCACAGCACCAGCTTCATCCTCTTCGCCGCTAGAATGCGAAGGATGGAGTTCACGATGGTAGTCTTGCCGACACCAGGACCACCGGTGATGATCAGCACCTTGGATGTAAGCGCGAGGCGAATTGCCTCGGCCTGGCTGGACGCAAGCGTCAACCCGGTCCTGCCCTCGATCCAGGGCAAGGCCCGGTCCGCATCGATTGACGGCCAAGGCAGTGTGCCTGCAATGATCCGACGCACGTGGCGCGCGATGCCGCGCTCCGCCTGGTAGAGGCCTGCCAGAAAGATGCAGTCAGTCTCACCAACCTGATCGGCCGTGACGTTGCCATCCCCGAGTTCCAGCGCCATTGCTGTCTCGACAAGGGAACCGGGCACGTCCAGCAACTCCTCCGCCAGAGAATGCAGTTCGCCGCTAGGCAAGCCGCAGTGACCGTTGCCCATTGCCTCGCTCAGCGCGAACGTGATTCCTGCACGCACCCGGATCATGGCGGTCTTTTCGATGCCGATCTTCTCTGCGATCGTGTCCGCCGTACGGAACCCGATGCCACGGATGTCTTTCGCCAGCCGATATGGATTCTCGCTCAGCACCTGCACGGCGTCGGCACCGTAGGTCTTGTAGATCCTGACGGCCCGTGCGGTTCCGACGCCGTGCTGGTGGAGGAAGACCATGATTTCCCTGACGATCTTTTGGTCTGCCCAGCTTTCCGTGATCTTGTCGGCACGAATGGGCCCAATTCCTTCCACCTCGCGCAATCGTTCGGGATTCGCCTCGATGACGTCAAAGACGTCCTTGCCAAAGTGCTTGACCAACCTTTCGGCGTAAACCGACCCGATCCCCCGGATCATGCCAGAGCCAAGGTACTTCTCGATGCCTTCGAGCGTCGTCGGTGCAGAGGCTTTCAGGAAGCGTGCCTTGAACTGGAGGCCATAGTTTCGGTCGTTGTTCCAGGAACCCGATGCCGTGACCCATTCACCTGCGGAGATCATCGCCGCACTGCCTACGACGGTGACGACGTCGCGATGGCCGCGCGCCTTCACGCGCAGAACGCAGAACCCGCTCTCGGAGGAATGGAAAGTGACACGCTCGACGAGCCCGGAAAGAACCTCCGCTTGCGCCGCGTCAGCCATCAGATAGCCACTTCATACAAGGTCCGGAACGACGGCCAAGTCGGCGGATCATGCACGCCTCTTGCCTGCGCCGATGGGCACCATCGCAATTTGCAAAAAACGCATTTGTAAGCAGGTGGTTGAAGATAGCCTTCACGCCTTCTGGTCAAACCCTGAATGTCCGGTCAATGCGGGATGCGGGTCCCCTCTCCAAAACCCCCTGCTTCGTTGCCGGACGCAAGCACGTCTAGCGAGTTAACCCGAATTGCAACACGAATCCAGTTTGCAAGAGCGCGGATTCCGTCCCAAGCCAGAGCGAGATTGATGCGCGTGCAACCGATCCAACTGGAGCGGCCATTTCGATCACACCTCGCGTGGCGACCGGGAGTGATCGCAGTGCCACGCGACGACTTCAATTCGAGAACATTGCCATATCGGGACAAGATCAACGGGAATTCGCGCTTGCCGCACATTGACCGCTCCGATAGACCCGACGACGGAGACGTGGCCGAGTGGTCGAAGGCGCTCCCCTGCTAAGGGAGTAGACGGGGAACCGTCTCGAGGGTTCGAATCCCTTCGTCTCCGCCATCTGCCATCAAAAATCACGTCGCCCAATCCGGCTGTAGCTGGAAATTTCCGTTGGATTTTAGGATCTTGCTCGTGTGACCGTACACCAGCCCTGGTGCAAAGAGGCCCGGCGGCATGCAATTACGGTTCGAACTTACCATGATCCTTCGATCTGAACGGAGTCGTGGAGCCAGCAACGGCATCGTCGTTCAAGACATCAACCTGGAAATGCCTGCCGAACATGGTAACGAACTCCGTTGCTTGTTCGATCCACTTACGTGTCAAGTCTTCTTCGGGAGCCTTCATGATCTTGCCGGAAGGAGTCGGATACCGGAATCCAGTCGAATAGACCGTGAGAGGTGAGAAATTGTCGAGATCGCCTTTGATGGCACAGTCCGAAGGCAGGATGGCAATCATCCTGTCAATCTGATGATCTCCCGCGGCCGCCCTCCATTCCCTTCTCGAAATTTCCTCGGATGCAAGCGTCGCCATAACCAAGTTCTCAACAGCGTAGAACCAGAGCATGGCCGTCTGACGATCATCAGGACCAAGCTTTCTCGCACTGTTGACGCCGTGAAATGCGAGCTTGACATGCGAGCCGATGGCCCGCGTCTTAGACATCGAGGCGGACGCCTTCCCGCTTCACCTCGTGGCTCAAGGTCGTCACGGCATTCTGCGCTGACAGAAAGTCCGACTTTTTGACTGCGAGCAAGTCCAGCGGAAGGTCGACACGTCTCTTGACTTGCCAAAGCGTCATCGGATCCGTCATGTCATCGGGGGCTAGGTCATCAATGATCGACATGACATCCCAATCGGAGTCATCGTGACAATCGCCTCTTGCGCGGCTGCCGAACAGCCAGGCCTCCTCCGCGCGCAATTCCGCGCGACACAGTTCTACCAGTGTCGAAAGGCACTTGCCAAACATCCTGGCGGACGAAATCTCAGCCGAAATCATACATCTAAACTGGACGAACGGATTCGTCCAATCAACCTGGAATGCGTGCGAAGTCGCGATGGAAAGGTGCGGCAATTTGTTGAAAGGCGTACATGCATTTGGTTCTTGTTGACAACTGCGCAAATACGGCGGGAATCCGGCAGCTCGCCGCGCGCGCCCAGAATCGTGTTACATTCCCGTTGCCAAGGCTTCAATGTCCGTGTCCAGCTGCCGCCAATACGGCAGCGCGTGCCCTGCAGTGATGCTCGATCAGGGCGCGCTAGTTCCAAAAGCAATTTTGCACGCGCGCCTCTCGCAGCCCTTGTGGCGTCTCGACGATCAGTTCTGTGCCCGGATCCCAATAGCCCGCATCCACCATCCCGATCGAAACGTTGGTCTGGAAATCTGGCGACCAGGCCGCCGATGTCACCTGACCGACCCTCGCACCGTTCTTCGTCAACGGCCAGCCCGTGCGGGCGTGGCTGAGCGCCTCTCCCGCGATCGAAATCGCGCGAATCTGGCGTGCGGGGCCCTGTGCGGCTTCCACCGCGAGCGCCTCCCGGCCGATGTGCTCCAGCCCTTCCGCGGGCTTGCAGTACTTGCCAAGACCGCATTCCAACGGTGTGTTGTCCATGGTCATGTCATTGCCGTAGCTCAACAACCCGCTCTCGATCCGCTCGATCAGGTTCGGGCAGCCCGGGCGGACGTTCAGGTCTTCTCCAGCCTTGAAAAGCGCATCCCAGAGCGGCATGCCATGTTGACTGCCTTCAACATAGATTTCGTACCGCCCTTTTTCGAATAGCTCGAACGCGCGACGATGAACGAGGTGTCCAGGAAGGCCAGCCGCCTCTGGCTGAAAAAGCGGATGTCTTGCACATCAGGACCAAAGACCCGCTCCATCAGGGCGCCCGATTTCGGCCCTTGCACGGCCAGAGGCGACACGTCCGGCTCGAACACGTTGACGTCAAGCCCCGCGCCAAGTGCCAGCCCCTTGACCCAGAAGAGCAGGTCGCTGTCGGCAATCGAGATCCACCAGCGCGTGTCGCTGTGCTTGATCGCAACCGGATCGTTCAGCATTTTGCCGCGTTCATCAACGATCGGCGCATAGTGGCACTGATCCGATTGCATCTTGCGCAGATCGCGCGGCGTTAGCATCTGCATCAGCCGCGCGGCGTCCGGGCCGTTCAGTTCGATCTGACGTTCCACCGATACGTCCCAGACCTGCACATGTTCTTTCAGATGGTGGTAGTCAAATTCCATATCTTCGAAGACCGTCGGCAGAAGCATGCGATTGTAGACGGTGTAGGCCTTGACGCCGGCAGCTTCGACACCGGGTGTAAACGGCGTATCGCGCAAGCGGCGGGAATGAGAGACAAGGTGTGCCATTCAGGCGCTCATGGACTTCGCGGCATCACGAAGCTGAAACTTCTGGATCTTGCCGGTCGAGGTCTTGGGAAGTTCGGAGAATACGACAGCTTTCGGAGTCTTGAAGCCGGCGAGATGCTCTCGGCAAAACTTGATGATGTCGTCTGCGGTTGCCTGTGCTCCAGGCCGCAATTCAACAAAAGCGCAGGGCACTTCGCCCCATTTCTCGTGAGGCATCGCGACTACGGCTGCCATCTGGACAGCCGGGTGGCGAAACAGCACAGCCTCTACTTCGACGGACGAGATGTTTTCGCCTCCTGAAATGATGACGTCCTTCAGCCGGTCGCGGATCTGCATGTATCCGTCGGGATGCACCACCGCTGCGTCGCCAGACCAGAACCAATCATCTTCGAAGGCTTTTGCCGTGGCATCGGGATCCTTGTAATACCCCTTCATCACGGTGTTGCCGCGCACTGCGATCTCACCTTGGGTTTTGCCATCCATGCGAACCGGTTGGCCGGTTTCAGCATCAATGACCGAGACGGCTTCGACCATCGGAAGGGCAATGCCCTGTTGCGCCTGAAGCTGCGCCTGTTCGCTGGCCTCAAGCTCTTCCCAACCGTCCTGCCAGAGGCACATGGAAATGTGTCCATAGGTCTCGGTCAGCCCGTAGACCTGCATTACTTCAAACCCCATTGCCTTGGTCTTTTCCAAAACCGACGGTGGCGGCGGTGCACCGGCAGTCAGGACCTTGATCGCCGGTTCAAACGGGTCGGTGAAACCGGTTGCGGTTTCGGCGAGCATTTGCAGAACAATTGGCGCAGCGCCAAAATGAGTCACGCCGTGGGTGCGGATGGTGTCCAGGATCAGATCCGGCGCGGGCGTTCTGGTAAAGACCATGGTTCCGCCCAGCATGGCGATCACCCAGGGATGACCCCAGCCGTTGCAGTGAAACATCGGCACGACCGACAAATAGACCGGATAGTGCGGGTTCTGCCAAGCCGCCACGGTTCCAAGCGCCATTAGGTAGGCGCCACGGTGATGATAGACCACACCCTTGGGTCGCCCGGAAGTGCCGGAGGTGTAGTTCAGGGTAATGGCATCCCATTCGTCATCCGGCAAACCCAGGGAGCCAGTGGGCTCCGCATCCCGCAACAGGTCCTCGTAGTCCTGACCACCCATTGTGTGCGACACGTTCGCGTTGGGATCGGCAATCTCAATGACGGGTAAAGTCTGGCCCAACTCCTCGAAGGCGCGGGTCAAGAGCGGGATCAGTTCCCGGTCCACGATCACGACCTTGGTGTCGGCGTGACTGAGGATATAGGCAATCGTACTGGGTTCGAGCCGTGTGTTCAGCGTGTTTATCACCGCCCCGCTCAGCGGAAGGGCGAAATGCAATTCGAAGAGCTCGGGGATGTTCGGGCAGAGCACCGACACGGTGTCGCCCTTGCCGATCCCCATCGCGACAAGACCGGCTGCAACGGCACGCACGCGCGCCGCCATTTCCGCCCAGCTGCGCTGCAGATCACCATAGATCACAGCCGTGCGGGCTCCATGCAGCGCTTCTGCCCGGTTCAGGAACGACACGGGCGAAAGCGGCACGAAATTGGCTGAAACCTTGTCGAACTTCTCATAGTTCTCTTGCATGGTCGCTCCTCCCAAGAAGACCAGTGCGGTGCGCGTTTGCGAACGTCAGCTTTCGCCGAACCCCTTGGGCACTGGCAGGTCCGGAAGGGTCTTGGCGCGCTTCTGCAGGGCCCGGCCGATCACAACGCGGCTGATTTCGGTGGTGCCATCGACGATGCGCAGCATCTGGCTAAGGCGCGAAAGGCGATCCAAGCCATAGGGCTTGAGCAGCCCCATGCCGCCCAGCACCTGCGTGCAGGTATTGGCCGCGTTCACCGCTGCGTCGGGCACGAAGCGTTTCGCATGGGCTGCCATGACCGGACCTTCGGGCGTTCCAAGCGCATTGGCCGCCGCACGATAGAGCAGTCGCGAAACTTCAAGATCCGTCGCCACATCACCCAGCATCCACTGGATGCCGTCGAGATCAAGGGTCTTGCCACCGAACATCTTGCGGTTCCTGGAATAGCTCAACGCCGTGTCCAAAGCGGCTTCCATAAGTCCACAGCACCCAGACGCAATCGAGACCCGGGCGATATCGATCGCCATCAGCGAGCCCTGGAGGCCCTGTCCCACCGGCAAGATGATGTTGTCCTCTGAGACGACCACATCCGTCATGTACATCTCGCTCAGCGGCAGGAATTCATAGGACGGCGTGTCGTAGCGCGGTCCGAAAGAAAGTCCTTTGGCATCCGCCGGAATGGCGATCATGGCCATGTCGTGGTGGCCGGACTCATCGGTGGTCTTGACTACGGTGAAATAAATGTCGGCCTCGCCGGCCAGCGATACCCAAGCCTTGGCGCCGTTGATGGTCCAGGTGCCGTCGCCGCTGATCACCGCACGCGAGTACATGTTGGACGCATCCGAGCCCGACTGCGGCTCAGTCAGCGCGAAATTGGCCAGCTTGCGGCCCGAGGTCAGCTCGCGGCCCCATTTCTCCTTGAAGGTGTCGGTTCCAAAGCCGCAACAGGCATAAGTGCAGATATTGTGCATCGACAGCGCAAAGGCATAGGCGCCATCTCCCTTGCCCAGCTCCTCGTAGACGCGGATGCCTTCGCCCAGCGGCAAGCCCTGACCGCCGAACTCCTCGGGGGCATACAATCCGGTCAACCCCAGCGCCGCCGCCTTGTCGGACGCATCGCGCGGCCAGACACCGGCCTTGTTCCAAGTGTCTACGTTAGGCTTGATCACCTCGTCCGTGTGAGCGCGGGCGGCGGCGAGAATGGTGTCGATCTGTGCTGGCATGGGTTCCCCCTAATCGCTGGAAAGCGTCCCTGTGCGCAATGTCTATTTTGTCAGCAGGCATTGGGAAATAGAGAAAAATCACTCATGACTCGCCAGTTGCGCCGCTAGACCCCGTCCGTCAGGACGGCGAGCAATCGCAATGCGAACACCGCACGGCGCTTGGGGCTTTCATCAGCCGAAAATCGCCTCGAACATATCAGAATGCACCGCTCAGGTTGGTTGCCACACCTCGTTGGAAGGATTCGGCATCAACGTCCTCCAACAGTGTCTGGCTTGGCTCTCTTGCGCCTGCGTTTTTGAGCAGGAGAGCAAGCCGCCCAAATCTCGCTTCGATCCGGTCGAAACCAGTCGCAACGCCTCTCGGGTCTGAGATGTCCAAGGCCAGCGCATGTGCCATCTCACCAATACGCGCCGCCAGAGGTTCAGTGTTTCGGGTCTGCGACCAGCCACTTCGACATGGTACCCGTCCTGCGCGAGACCTTTCGAAACGGCAAACCCGATCCCGCTTCCTGCTCACGTGACTGGGGCGATCTTCTTGTTGGCATCCTCTCCGTCGGCCGGGTAGTTGCTTGTTTCCGGAAAGGGCTTCGCCGTCACGCTCAGGCATTCCTGGCTGCATATGCAGCGAGCTTTCTTTGAAAACCCGGACGCTCTGCGACGTCACGGTTCAAGAGGCCTACAGGCAACTGGCCGGCCCGAATATCCAGAACCGAAGCAATGTCCGACGCGCCAATGCCGCCAAAGCACTGATCGGTCCAGCAAAGCGCATGGGGAGTGACAATCACGTTGTCGAGCTTCAGGATCGGATCGTCGGCATCCGGCGGTTCAACTTCAAATACGTCAAGCCCTGCACCTGCGATCCGGTTGTTTTGCAGCGCATCGGTCAAAGCTGCCTGATCGACGATTGGGCCGCGGGCTGTATTGATCAGAAACGCCGATGATTTCATTTGTGAGAGCCGGTCTGCATTGACCAGATGATGCGTATCCGGCGTCAGCGGGCAGTTTATCGCAATCACATCAGACTGGGTGAAAACCGCATCGAGATCGACGAGATCCACACTCAGTTCTGATGCCAGGGAAGTCGCAGCAAAGGGGTCGTGCGCGATGAATTTCATTCCAAGCGGTGCCGCCATACGGTACATTTCCGCCCCAATGTTCCCGAAGCCGACCGAGCCAAGGACGCGACCTTCGAGACCGATGCCCATGTGATCGCTGCGCGCGTTGAAGCCCTCGGGGCCTTGGCGTGTCAGCCGGTCCTTGACCATCAACCTCCCAGTAAGTGCAAGCATCAACGTCAAAATTGACACAGCGACCGGACGCCTCACACCGTCCGGCGTTATGCAAACCGCAATGTCGTTAGCCGTGCACGCGCCAACATCAACCGTGTCATACCCAACGCCAAATCTGGCAACGACACAAAGACGACCGGATGAAGGAATGCTGTCTGACGTAAATTTGTCTGACAACAAAATCAGCGCATCGACGTCCTCGAGGTCCTCGGCGGAGAGCGGGCTGCCGGGATTCAGGAAACTCAGCTCCACTCCCTCGACATCGTCGAGACGCGACAGGTCGAACGAAGGAAACGTCATGTCACCATCCGGGGATCTGAATCCGGATGAGAGTGCAACGCGGAAGGAATCACCCATCTTTCGCCGCACCCTTCAGCGCCGAAATTCCGTGGATCAGAGCGCCCTGGTAAATTGCCGTATCGGTTCCGTAGCAAATGAAATCAAATCCTTGCTCAATGTCATGCAGTCCCTCCTGCGGCGAGGCAACCAAACGTCCCAACGACCGGTCGTGGTTCTTTGCCGCTGCGACGATGTGATTCAAGGCTTCCAGATAGTCGGGGTGGTCGAATTGCCCGGGAACGCCCAGCGACACGGACAGGTCGAAGTGCCCGACCCACAGGCAATCGACGCCGGGTATTGCGGCAATCTCGTCGGCATTCTCCGCTCCTTCACGTGTCTCGATCAGAGCAAAGAACGTTGTCCGCCTGTTTGCGTTCTCCAGTCGTTCAGCCACAGGCGCGCCACCGTGCTGGAAGTTGTCATGAGCAATGCCCAACGCGACGCCGCGACCGCCTGCCGGGGGATACTTCATGTGATGCACGATCCGTGCGGCCTCGTCAGAATCGCCGATCATCGGCGCCATGATCCCTTCGGCACCTGCGTCACAGAGGCGAGCAATCCCGTCATAGTCCTTGGAAGGCGTGCGCACGATTGCCGGAATATCCGCAGCTTCAAAATACCGAAGTACCTGCTTCAGTGTTTCGAAACCAAAACCGGAATGTTCCATGTCGAAGAAGACAAACTCGCACCCTGCAGATGCGAGCAAGTGTCCAATGCCAGGTGTTGCGAATTCACCGACATAGTGGCCGATCTTCGGGCTTTGTGACCGCGTCAACGCGGCCAAGGATCTTACCTTCACTGCTGCCATTGCCGATATTCCCTAGGTGGCCGACGCTTCGGTGGCCAGCCTGCCAAGACGGACGCTCCTTCCACCAAAGAAATTCTGGGACTCCTGGTCAAAGGCCAAAAAATGCGGCGCTTTCAGATGCGCCGTGAAAGCGGCCTCATCCGAATAGATTTCATAAAGGGTGAACGCAGCAGCCTCGCTATGGGTTTCAACGACATCAAATCGCAGGCATCCTGGCTCGTTCTGAAAGGAAGCAGACGCATTTTGGGCCAGAAGTTCCCTGGCATCCGCCTTTGACGCGTCCGGAAGCAGTTCGAACTCAACAATGACCACGTATGGTTCAGTCGCGACCATGGTGGCTTCCCTCTTCAAATCGCCGCATAATATCTCTCAGGTGTTGATCCATGGCTTGCCAGGCCTGTTCTGGCTCATGTGCCGCAATTGCCTGAAAGATCTTTTCATGACTTTCAAATGCACTGGCTTCAACGCCCTGGACCCTTAGTGAGACTGCACGCTGATTTGTAAGCCATTCTGCGATTGCCGAATGTAGTGCTGTAAAAACCGGATTGTTTCCGATCTTGGCGATCGCAAGGTGAAATTCGACGTCCGTGCGCTCGAACGTGGCGGTGTCTCCCATCCCGTCTCGGTTAGCAACTAGTGCGGCTTCCAGGGTTTCAATGTCCTGGGGCGTTGCAATTTCAGCGGCGTTTCGAGCAATGGCTGCCTCGAACAGGCGACGCGCATCCTGAAAGGCGCGTTCGCCATCTTTCGTCGACAGCAAGAAGCGAGCCGAACCGGAAAGCTGTTCGACCACCTTGGTCGTTGTTGGCCGCGCAACGATTGGCCTTCCCGTGTTGGAAACCTCAACGAATCCACTGCGCTGAAGCAGAAGAAGTGCTTCTCGAACGGCTGGGCGGCCAACATTAAACGCCTCCATGAGATTTCGCTCCGATGGCAAACGATCTCCTTCCTCCAGACCGCCCGACAAAATTTCCCTTTCGATCTGCTCCGCTACGTCTTCGTGGACTTTGCGCCGTCTAACGCTCTTGAATTCCATTCAGAACCTCACCCACTCTCTCTCGATTTCTCTATTGCTTTGGACAGGCTCAGTTCGCTCAATCGTGCGCGTTGCGCATCCAGGAACATTGCGATCAGGATGATCAGACCCTGGATGACCTTCACCCAAAATACCGAAACATGCATAAGATTGAGGCCACGGTCTATTGTTGAGAGCAAAAGGACCCCGCCCAGTGCACCCAACATCGTGCCTCGGCCGCCTTGAAGACTAACGCCTCCGATGACTGCGCCCGCGAAAACGGTGAAGATAAATCCCTCTCCGAGATTGGATTGAATGGAAACGACCCGGCCTGCCAACATCCAACCCGCCAACGCCGCTAGCAGACCGCTGATCATGTAGACCTGCCTGATCCGGCGCTCGGTATTGATGCCCATTGCTTCGGCGGCATCTCTGTTGCCACCGATGGCATAGAGCTCTCGACCAAAGCGATGATGTTGCAGGATGAAATGACCAATCAAGAACAGGAGGCCCGTCGTAACCACCGCAACAGTGATTTTTCCAAGGCCAGGGGCCACGAATGCTGTCTGATGGCCCAGCCAGTAAAATACGTCTGCATCCGGGTTGTTGAAACCGTTTACCGGGGCACCCTCGGAGAATGCCAGCATGAAACCACGAATTATCAACAGGACGGCTAACGTAACGATGAAGTTGTGCATGCGACCAAACGTAATCAGCACACCAATGACGTAGCCGATGGCTGCACCGGTTGCGAGAGTGGCCGCAATTGAAAGATACGGGTTGAGAAAGACACCGCCGCCGAACGTTGGCGCACCGGCAGGAACGATCAGCCAAAGCCCCATCAGGGCGGCCAGCCCGAGCGTTGACTCTGTGGACAGGTCAAAATTGCCGCTTATCAGAACAAAGGTCTGCCCGATGACCAAGACCCCCAAAACAGCAGCGGCGGTCAGAATGTTCGAGATGTTTCGCTCTGTCAGAAAATGCTCTGACTGAAAAACGAAAAACGTGAATACGACCAAAAGGATAACCCAGATCATATTGTCGATAAGAAGGGATAACCGCTTGTCAGATAGCATTTGGTCGTTCCGCCCCGTTGTTGCCCGATATCTGTCTTGCCAGTCTCTCTTGCCGCATCATCCATTACGCCTCTTCGAGAGCGCCGGTGATCAGGCCGGTAACTTCTTCGGGGCTGGTATCGCCAATTGGCTTGTCCGCTATTTTGTGCCCCCTGCGGAGCACCGCGACGCGGTCGCACACTTCGAAAACGTCCCCCATTCGATGACTGACGAGGATGACCGCATGACCCGTGTCCCGAAGTTGCGCGATCCTTGCCAGCACCTCAGCCACCTGTCGCACCGAGATCGCCGCCGTCGGCTCATCGAGCAGGACCAGCTTGGGATCGGAAAGCCGCGTTCGCGCCAACGCTACCGCCTGCCTTTGCCCCCCCGACATTCGCTCGACCAGATCATGTGGCCGCGTTTCAGATTTCAGTTCGCCGAACAATTCGGCTGCTCGGCGGTTCATCGCAGCGTGACTGAGTTTGTGGAACTGTCCGAATCCAGCTTGCAGTTCCCGGCCAAGAAAGACATTTGCGGCTGCCGTCAGGTTGTCGCAAAGCGCCAGGTCCTGGTACACGATCTCTATGCCAAGTTTCCTGGCATCGAGCGGGCTAGCAAAAACGGTGTCCTGGCCGTCAACGAAAATTTGGCCAGACGTGGGCTGAACATTTCCTGCGATGATCTTCACTAGCGTTGATTTTCCGGCGCCATTGTCGCCCATCAACCCAACCGCCTCGCCAGCCCCGATTTGAAAGTCAACGCCCTGCAAGGCATTGATAGCCCCAAAGCTCTTCTTGACGTTCTTTAATTCCAGATAGCTCATTGCTCGAATCCGCGCACCCCTGCGTCAAGAACCCTTCCAACTCGCAACTCTAATCCACTTATGTCAGCAATTGCGCTGGTGCCAAGATTGTTCCCAGCGTCGGAGAGCGCAACGCCTCGGTCGCGCTCTCCGTCAGGCTCAGTGCTGGCCGTTGTCTACTGGTTGCCCCAAAGACCCGGGTTGTCGACGTTGTCCCTGGTGATCGAGGTC
>JAJEFO010000095.1 GCA_022820365.1 Silicimonas sp. | reverse complement strand
CGCCGAGATATGGCGGGCGGTTCAGGACGAGCAGATCTATGTCCCGATCCACCACCAGGTGCTCAACTGGGGCATGAAATCGAGCATCCGGACCATCGCGGCATCCGACGACACGGCCAAGTTCAAGTATTTCAGCCTTGATTGGCGCCTGGGCGGATCCGGCAGCCGTGCCGCCGGTGACCTGCGCGTCAATCTGGCATCCGGCTTCTGGGGACCAGAAAGAAGGAGACGCGAATCATGACCTGCTATTCGAGACGTGAACTGCTTGCCGGGTCGCTGGCCTTCGGAGCGGCCGGTTCGATGCCCGGACGCCTGCGCGCGGACGCGGCGGGCAAGTCCGTGTTCATGGTCCTGTGGCGCGGCGAAACCGAGGTCGAGGAGGGCCTTCGCGCGCATTTCGACGAAGCCGACTGTCCGATCGACATCACGATCCGGTCCCTTGACCGCGACGTGAGCAGGCTCCCGTCCGTCATCGAGGAGATCCGGCGCGTCGAGCCCGATCTCGTGTACACTTGGGGCACTTCGGTCACGCTCGGCATTGCCGGACGGGACCCCGAGCTGGCGGAAGGTCCGGACGACCATCCGCCCATGATCCTCGACCGACCGGTCCTGTTCACGATGGTGTCGCAGCCCGTTCGCTCCCGCATCATCAAGGAGTTCGGCCCGACGGGCCGGAACGTGACCGGCGTCAGTCACATCGTGCCGGTGGAAACGCAGGTCAGCGCGATGACGGCCTACATGCCGGTGGACCGCATCGCGGTCATCTACACACCCACGGAGTCGAATTCGGTGCTGGCCGTCGAGCAGCTCGTTTCCCTAGGGGACCGTCTGGGCATTCGGGTAGACGCGCTTCCGGTGCCTCTGGATTCCGAGGGCAATCCCAGCCGGGAAGCCCTTCCGGCACTGATCGACCAGGCCGCCGACGGCGGGCCGCAGTTCCTCTATCTTGGACCTGACAGCTTCATCGGCGAGCACGCGAAGTACATAACCGGCCTTGCGAACGAGAGGCGGCTCCCGTCCTTCGCCTCGACCGAGCGGATGCTCGCCGCGTCGGATGCGGTGTACGGGCTGGTGGCGCCCTACCGCAAGGTCGGGCGCTTCACGGCCCGGAAAGCGGAGAAAATACTTTGCGGGGAGGAAGCCGTGTCGGACATTCCCGTCGAGGTGATGCAGGAATTCTCGTACCAGATCCGGGCGGATGTCGCGCAATCCCTCGGAATCCTGCCCGATCTTTCGCTTCTAGACTACGCGGAAATCATCGGACAATGACCGTGACCCCCTTACCGGCACGCCCGGGTAGTCTGGTGGGGACGGACAGGCTGCGCGATGTCGCCGAAAGCTGCCTGGACCGCCCGGTCCGTGACATGCCTGCAGGCGCCGTCCTCCGGCCTGCCACGACGGAGGACGTTCCGGCGCCTGCCGGGGTCGTCGATCGGGGGTCCCAGGGCTGCCGCGCTTGAAGCGACTTCACTTGGCGTTTGCGCGGCTGCATAAGTCCCTGCCGGTGAGCAACGATCTGGCGGCAGGCATGAAGCACGGGACTGCGAAACGTCCCACGACTCCTCGACGCGAAAGAAGCCCCCCGCGCCAGCGACGCGATTCGCCAAGAACTTCGGGAAACGCCGATGATCGCCCTTCCCGGCCTCTCAAAGCTCAGGTTCGCATTAGGCATCCTCGCTCGCGCCGGGCCCGTTCGCCTCGAGACAGGACCTCTTTGCGGACGTGAAGGATCCCGTCGGCAAACCTGATCCGCCGGGGTGGAGTAAATTGCGCTTTGCGTGCGACATGTTGCGGTCGTTCTTATGTTGCGGTGACTTGGAAGGTTCAGGTTTGACAGAGGCATCGCTGGCCTCTCCGCAACATTACAATCAGGAACTACGCGCAACGCCTGCGGACCTTCTTTCGCTTTTCCGAAGACCAGGGCTGGTGCATGGCGGGGCTTGCCGATGGCATCATACCACCACGCTTCCACCCCGGCGAGACGATCTCGAAGGGACTGGACAGGGACGAGGTCGTGCGCCTGCTTGCAACCACGGAAGGCGACCGGCCCATTGACGTACGTGACCGGGCCATTCTCATGCTGCTGATCGCCTACTGCCTGCGCGCCGGCGAAGTCGCCGGCCTCGGGCTCGACGACCTGGACTGGACAGAGGAGCGATTGCAGGTGCGCCGCCCGAAGCTGGGCCACATCCATAACTATCCCCTGTCGCGCGGTGTCGGGCAGACGGTCTTGCGCTACACCCGCGAGGTTCGTCCGAAACGCCCGGAAAGAGAACTGTTCCTGACGCTGAACGCCCCGATCCGGTCGATGACCAGGGACGCGATCGGCCATGTCGTCAGAAGTCGCGCCCGTCGCATCGGGATTTCCGGAAAGCGTCGCGGCCCCCATGCGCTCAGGCACGGCATGGCCCAGCATCTCTTCGACCACGGCCTGTCGATGAAGGAGGTGGGCGACTACCTGGGTCATCGCGGCGTCTCGGCCACTGCCGCATATGCCTGGGTGCAGCTCGACACGCGGCGCGAGGTCGGCGAGATCGACTTGGAGGGCCTGGCATGACCCTCCTGGAAGCGGTCGACGCCTATGTCGACTGGCGACGAGCCCACGGCGCGATGTCCCCGACCGGCGAACTCCAAGGGGCAGGGCCGGACGCGCGCCGCCCCTGTTCCTCCACAACACCGGCGCTCGCGTCTCCGAAGCGACCGCCCTGATGGTGCGGGATCTCGGCCTCGGGGGCGGCAGTGACAGGCATGCGCTCGTGACCCTCCACGGCAAGGGAAGGAAACGGCGCCAGTGTCCGCTCTGGCCGCGGACCAAAGGCGTCCTCGCCGAACTGGTGAAGGGGCGCTCCGCCGACGACTCCGTCTTCCTGAGCCGGTATCATCGGCCCTATACGCGCTGCACCAAGCTTAACACAAAGACGTCAATCAACGCGATGATCCGACTTGGATTTCGTCCTTTCCCCGCGTCGCGGCATGCATGCCAGAATCTTCGGAACAAAGCAAGAAAAAACTCTCCTGTACGGTCCCTGCGTGTGAATTGTCGCGTTTGTTGCCTGATCATGAAGCAGTCTGCTTTCTGCCGGGGCAAACAGCCTTTTGGCCAAATGCCCCGACTGAGGCAGGCGTTCCGCGAATGAGCGCATTCGGGCGTGCCTGCCAGCGCAATGCCCTTCCCGCAAGGGCCAACGAAATATCAATCGTCGTCGTCATCCGGTTCCGGGATGGCCACGAATTCCGGATACGCCTCGATGCCGAGTTCCACGACATCCTGACCCAGCTGCTCCGCGCTTGGGGAAACGCGCAGGCCAATGAGCCGGTCGATCAGCATCCAGACCGCGGTCGAGACGGCAAAGACAAAGATGCCTATCGCAACGATGCCGGTCAGCTGCACGAACAGGTTTCCGCCAGCGGCGATGCAAACGGCCAGCGTTCCCCAGATGCCGGCGAACAGGTGGGCCGGAATCGCACCCACGACGTCATCGACGCGAACCATCTCCAGCAGCTTGGTTCCGGCAACCGTTACGGCACCGCCAATTCCGCCAATCAGGATCGCCCACTGGTGGTCGACGAGATCCGGCCCGGCGGTAATTGCCACGAGCCCGGCGATTGCTCCGTTCAGCGTTGCAAGAAGGTCCATGCGCCCCAGGATTGGCTTGGACAGGACCAGGGCCGCAACCACGCCCGCCGAGGCGGCGATGTTGGTGTTGGCGAATATGTTGCTCAGGGCCAGCGCGTCCGTCGCCGAGCTAAGTGCCAGCTGGGAACCGCCGTTGAATCCGAACCAGCCCAACCAAAGGATGAACACGCCCAGAGTGACGATCGGCACGTTCGAGGGCGGCAATTGCCGAACGGTGCCGTCCTTGCGGAACCGTCCTCGTCGCGCTCCGAGCAGCATGGCACCGGACAGAGCGGCCCACCCGCCAGTCGAGTGCACGATCGTGGACCCTGCAAAGTCCTGGAAGCCCATTTCGGACAGCCAGCCGCCACCCCAGGTCCACGCGCCCACGATCGGATAGATGCAGGCGGTCAGTATGGCGACGAACAGGAAGAACGACCACAGCCGCACGCGCTCGGCAAGGGTGCCGGAGATGATTGACGCCGTTGTCGCAACAAAGACCATCTGGAAGAACCAGTCCGACATCGTAGCATAGCCGTCAGATTCCGCCAGCAATGTCTCGCGGGCCTCGCTGATCGCATCTGGCGCGGCGCCCAGGAACGCGACCTCGCTGGCCGTATTGCCGCGGAAGAGCGAGATGGAACCGAAGAATCCGCCGTCAACATCGACGTACATGATATTGTAGCCGATGACGTAGTAGGCCAACCCGGCAATCGAGTAGAGCCCGATGTTCTTCATGCAGATTACGGAGGCGTTCTTCGTCCGTACCGATCCGGCTTCAAGCATCGTGAATCCGGCACACATCCACATGACCAGTGCACCCCAGATGAGAAATCCGAACGTGTTGAGCACGAATCCGGTTTCCGTGCTGACCTGTGCCATGGCCGAGGCGGGCAAGAGACCCAGAAACGTTGCGAGTCCCAGAATTCCAAACAGCTTTTGCATGATGATTGTGTCCCTGTCCTTCGTGAACGCATTGTGGCATGTCACGACTGAGCCTAAAAATCAACGCTGAACCGACGAGGACAATTTCAATTGTGCCCTTGACACCGCGATGCATCGTCGGCAGACAATTGTCGGAAATTAAGAGCAGAAAGCCTTGTCTGCCGTTTTCATGGCGAAGCCGTGGCTGCGCAGGTCTTGGGTAAGGAGATTGAGATGGATTGCAGGGCCTCGAGGGACGGACACTCTGTGGTAGTCGAAGTCGAAGGGCGCATCGATGGCGCCACGGCCGGGGCATTGGAAAATTCGATGATGGCCGAAGTCAAGGAAACGGACAAGGTCGTGGTCTGTGACCTCAGTGGTGTTTCCTATGTCAGCAGTGCTGGACTCCGCGCGATTCTCGTCGTTGCCAAGCGACTCTCCAAGCAGTCGGTGGCGTTCTCGATCTGTGGCCTGACCGGCCCCGTGGCTGAAGTGTTCCACATTTCCGGATTTGACAGGATTTTCCAGGTTTACGAAAAGCGTGAAGAGGCACTGGCCGAAACGGCCGCTAATTCAGGACGGGCCTGACATGTCCAAGGTGGAGCGCCTTGAAATTGACAGCCAGATCGAAAACCTCTCCAAGATCGAAGCCTGGATAGATTCATTCTGCGAATCTCACTTCCCAGCGGTCGAGTTCCGGCACAAGATGCATCTTGTCGTCGAGGAACTGTTCATGAACTCCGTGATGCATGGCTACGGAGGTGTCCGTGACGACGGCCCGATCTGGCTGGCCCTGCATCCGTTGCCGGAAGGTGCGGCTCTCGTAATCGAAGATGACGCTCCGCCGTTCGATGTCCTGAAGGACAGCCCGGTGCCGGATACGCAGTCTGGTGTGGAAGAGCGGCAAATCGGCGGGCTTGGCATCATGCTGGTTCAAAACATGGCCGACCACGTGAGCTACGACTACGACCAACGCAATCGGATCACTACTGTCTTTGGGCGGGAATCGCCGCTCGACGGCGGCACGGAAGTGGACGCGGAAGGATCGGCAGGGGCTGCACCGCAGGAGCCGTCACCGTTGAAGTCCGGCAAGTCAAGGCAGTCGACCGATGCGACCCGGTAGGCTGACGATCGAGTTCATCTTCGTTCTGTGCCTGTTGCCGATCATCGGGCTGTCGGCTGCGGCTTTCCTGAACTACCTGAAATTCGAGCGATTGCTCACCTCGAGCGCTGCGGCCCGCTACGATGCCGTGCTGCGCGATCTGGTCCTGGCCATCGAAAACAGCCTCGAAGAGGGACTTACCCTGGGAACGACCAGATCGACCGAACAGTTGATCCAGCGCTCAGTCAGCCAATTTGAAGGCGCGTTCGACATCTTCGTGACGGACGGCGACGGAGTGCTCCTTTATACGACACGTCCATCTCCGGAGGAACAGGAGAGCGCCGAATTTGACGAAGGGGTCACGGAACTCGTGATCCCAGCGCAAGGCGACGTTCTGCACACTTTCGATCCCGGGCAGGAATTCACGGCCCGGACGGCGGTCCTGCAGAACGGCGTCCCCGTCGGGATGCTGGTGCTGTCCCATGATGGTGGCGATGTCGCGAGAGATCTGGACGAGACCCCGTCGCATCTGGCTTTTGCCCTGCTCGGTTCGCTGCTGCCTGTCATTCCGCTGCTGATTCTCGGAACCGTGGCGGTTCTGGGACGAATAGAGGGGCAGATCGCGAAGCGAAGCGAAACCGTACAGCGGGCGAGCAATCCCGAAGCCCCGGAGCCTGAGTCGTCTGACCCGCTCGTTCAGGCGGTGTGGAGGATCGGGCAGGAGACGGTCAAGTCAGGGAGGGCTGGCTGACATGAAGTCCCGTCTCCCTGCCTTCTTCATGTTGACCCTGGTCCTGCTGACGCTGATACCGTTCCTGCTGTTCGGAATCCTGTCGATTCGCATATTTGAAGCCCGCCTCCTGCCTGAAGTGGAAAGCCAGACAATCAATTCCGGCCTGGGTCTCCAGCGACGACTCAATCTCGCCATCGCGTTCTCCGGCGGCCTGGAAGCGCTGCGAGGTGTCGAAGAGACACTTGACGCGACGCGGTCGTTTTCGGAGGGCATGGAGTTTCTGGCTCTGACGGACCCGGATGGGGAAATTCTCCACCTTTCCGCGAACGATCCGGGCAGCGTCGCCGAGACGCTTTCCAGGCTGTCCGATCCGGTCACGGAGACGATGGCCGACCGGCTTTCTGAAACGTGGGAGATGGTCACGGGCAGACCGCTCTATTCTCCCATCGAGATGTCCGGCCGCCGGGTGGGCAATCTGCTCTTGTCCAGCCTGCCGCTTGGGCGCGATCCAGACAATCCCGACGGCTTCCTGCATGCAGGCGTAAATATCGAGGTGATCGATGCGCTGACGCGAGACATCTGGTTTGACATCGTAACCGTGGTGATCGCGGTCGCGCTTGTGTCCATCGAGATACTGGTCCTCATCTACGCCGCCTTGATCGTCCGCCCGCTCTGGATGATCGAATTCCTCACGAAGAGGCTATCGGCCATGGACCTGCGTTTCGTGCCCCATTCCCTGTGGGGTGGCGGCATGCAAGAACTGGTTCGTCGGATCAACGAGGTAATCTGGAAAGGCATTGACGTCGTCGGAAGCCGCGCGGCCGAAATCGGGTTGCTGCTGCCCGGTGCCGACGGCCCGCGGCCGATTCGGTCCCCTGCGGTTTCGTACATTCGCCTCCCTCTTTTCATGTTCTTCCTTTCGGAGGCAATCCTGCGACCGATCCTGCCCCAGTTCCTCGGGCAGTTTGCACCGCCTGATACCGACCCGGGGCTGCGGATCGGGCAGATAATGGCCGGATTCATGGCGGCCTCGCTGATTTCGGTTCTTGTCGGCTCGATCCTTGCGGAGCGATTCGGCGTCCGGAGGATATTCTTCTGGGGTGCCATCCTGAGCGCCGTCGGCATCGCGGGCCACCTTGCCGCACAAGGCTTTGCAACGATCCTGCTATCGAGGTCGCTGACTGGATTCGGCTACGGGCTGGTCTACGCGGCGGCGCAGATCTACATCAACCAGCATTCAAAGCTTGACCGCAGAAGCTCTGGGTTTTCCGTGTTCTTCGCCGTGGTTGTCTCCGCCGAAATCTGTGGCCCGGCCCTGGGCGGCGTGCTGGCGGACAGGCTTGGCCTGGCCTCTGCGTTGGTCGCGGCCACCGCTGTTGCCGCGATTGCTGCGGTACTTTGCATGCTGTTCATTTCGCGTTTGGTGCCGGAACTGACGGATGCGTCGGGTACGCCGGAGCACGCGACCGACGAAGGCGCCGAAGGCCAAGTCGAGGAGCATGCGCCCAGCCTGCGATGGGATGCGTTCCGGACGGTCCTGCTGAATCCGAGATTCATGGTGGCGATGGTTTGCTTCGCAATTCCGTCCAAGGCACTCCTGACCGGGGGCCTGTTCCTACTGATGCCGCTTGCCGTCGTGGGATCGGGTGGCAGTGCATCTGACAGCGCCCGGGTGATCATGGCCTACGGCATCGCCATCCTTCTGCTCGCGCCCATCATGTCGCCACTCGCCGATCGCTGGCGGAAGTTCCATCTTTGGGTGGCTGTTGGCTGCTGCATCGCGGGGATAGGGCTCGTCCTGCCCCACACATGGGACACGCTTGGCCAGGGAAGTTTGATCGTGCTCATGGTTGCCACGCTGCTCTTTGGCGTCGGCCAGACCTTGTCCATTCCGGCTCAGATCAGCTATCTCATGCAAGTGTCAGAGAAGAGAGCCTCCGAGACCAGCGCAGGCGCGGTGCTTGGCACCTTTCGCTTCATCGAGCGCTTGGGCTCGCTCTTCGGTCCGCTGATTGCCAGCGGCTTGCTGCTCGCGTCAACGCCGGAGGAAGCGCTCATGTTGATGGGCATTGCGGCCGTGCTGCTGATGGCCTGCGGACTGGGCTGGTACCTGGCATTCGGAGATGAGGAGGAGGGAGATGCGATTCGTGCCTTGCTTTTCGAGACGTAAGCTTCTTGCCGGGCCGCTTGCCCTTGGATTGGTCGGTTCGATGCCCGGGCACCTCCGTGCGAGCGCCGAGGGCAAGTCCGTGTTCATGGTTCTTTGGCGTGGCGAAACCGAAGTCGAGGAGGGCTTTCGTGCACATTTCGATAAAGCCGACTGTCCGATCGACATCACGGTTCGTTCCCTTGACCGGGACGTGAGCAATCTCCCGTCCATCATCGCGGAGATCGAGCGCGTCCAGCCCGATCTCGTTTACACTTGGGGCACGTCGGTCACTCTGGGAATTGCCGGACGGGATCCGGAACTGGCCGAAGGTCCGGACGACTATCCGCCCATGATCCTCGACCGGCCGATCCTGTTCACGATGGTGTCGCAGCCCGTTCGCTCGCGGATCATTGAGGAGTTCGGTCCGACGGGGCGAAACGTGACCGGCGTCAGTCACATTGTGCCGGTGGAAACGCAGCTTAAGGCGATGCTCGCCTACATGCCGGTGGACCGCATCGCGGTCATCTTCACCCCCACGGAGACGAACTCGGTGCTGGCCGTCGAACAGCTCGCTGCATTGGGTGATCGTGAAGGAATCCGGATCGACGAGTTCCCGGTGCCGCTGGATTCCGAGGGCAATCCCAGTCGGCAAGCACTGCCGGAGCTCATCGACAATGCCGCGGATGGCGGGCCGCAATTCCTGTATCTGGGACCTGACAGCTTCGTCGGCGAGCACGCGAAGTACATCACCGGGCTTGCGAATGACAAGCGGCTCCCCTCCTTTGCCTCGACCGAGCGGATGCTTGCCTCGTCGGATGCGTTATACGGACTGGTGGCACCCTACCGGAAGGTCGGGCGCTTCACGGCCACGAAGGCTGAGCAAATACTTTGCGGCGAGGAAGACGTGTCAGACATTCCCGTCGAGGTGATGCCGGAATTCTCGTACCAGATCCGGGCAGATGTTGCGCAGTCCCTGAACATCCTGCCCAATCTTTCGCTTCTCGACTACGCGGAAATCATTGGCCAATGACCGCGAACCCCCTCCCAGCGGGCCCTGGCAGCAGTGCGGGGAGGGGCAGGTTGCGCGACGTCGCCAATTCCTGCCTTGATGAACTGCAGGAAAGTGACAAGTCAGCCGGAACCGGTCTGCGGCTTGCAGCCATGACGGACATTCCCGCGCTTATCGAGATTACCGAATGGGCGACAAGACAAACGGATCGCGAGGGCCTGTTCCTGCGCATGTCCGAGGCATTGCTGACTGATTTTGTTAGGGACGGGATCGTGCTTCTTCCGGTCTTGAACAGCAAGATTCTCGGGTACAGCAACGCAATGCCGGCAAACGACAACCATGCGCCCTTCCTCGACGGGTCGTACCGCCAGGCACCGGGCCTGCTCTTTGGCACTGTGCTCGGCCCCGAGGCGCGCGCCCAAGGCTGGCACGGCAGGCTGATTCGTATCCGTATGGACATCTTTCGCAAGGCCGGGTTTGCTTCCGTGCAATGCACGGTATCGCCCTACAATCGGATTTCCCTCGGCAACTTGCTGGCGGCCGGGTTCCGCGCCTACGGATTGAAGGACATGCTGGACGGACATCCTCGCTTTCTGCTTCGTCATGACTTTGAACAGACGGCGCTGTCGGGTCCGTTCCGCAAGCTGGAACTGCCGGCGTCAGGCAGCGTGGCGGACCACGAGGCATTGCTGGCAGACGGCCATGTCGGGATTCGCCTGGAACGGGGCGAATCCTGCGCCCTGTGCTACGCGGCGGGCACAGGGTAGGGTCGCGGGGGCAAACGGTTCGAAAAAATGACGGCAAGCTCCACAAAGCACGGAACCCGAAAGGGACGAAGCCTGCGGCGCGGCATCACCTTGATTGCGGCGGCGGCCCTGTTGGCAGTGTCGGGAATCTTTTTTGCTTATTCGGAATTCCGCCAAGACCTAGTGAGCCGGAGATACGAATCAGCTTCGATCGAGGTGCAGTCGGGCTTGCTCGATACGATGCTGGCACTCTATCGCGGGCGATTGAGGGACATTGCCAGGACAATTGTCCTGGATGCCGAGATTGACACGGCGATTGGCAACGGCGGATCGGACGATCTCAACAGGTTGCTTGAGCGTGCCAGGAACACGTTGCTCGCACGGCCCGCATTCGCCGTGATTTCTGCCTCGGGACAGGTATTGGCCACTACGGGCGACGAGGCGGGGCTTGTCGAATCGAGAGCGGTGCAGGAAGGAGCCACGGAGGCCATCCGAAACCGCATCACTGTTTCTTCAAGCGGTGTTCCGTACCTGGTGCATTTTGCCCCGATACGACGCGGCGATCTTGTCGTGGCGCAAGTTGTGGCGTTTCTCGAAATCAGCAACGGGATCTCAGTCTTTTTCCCGGATCTTGTTGGGACGGCATTTGCGCGACGTGCCGACGGGCTGGTCAGGCTTTCGGGAGACGTGCCGGCTTTCGAATCTACTTTTCCGGAACCCGATGGACAGGCGCGGCTCCAGGTTCTAGCCAGCATTGATGGCAGGCGTTTCGAAGTGGTGACCCTGCCGCTCAGGGACGAAGACGGTAACTTCTCCGGCGACGTCATCCTCCTCAAGGACATCTCGAAAGCTCTGGAGCGCGAGGAAGTGCTGGCGACGCTGGCGTTCACGTCCGTGCTGGTCATCGTCCTTCTTTCGCTTGGGCTGCTCGCACGGGCGCTTCGGCTCGGTTTCCGACCTTTGGGGGCGGTCGTGTATCTGCTCGATGCCATGGCGCGGGGAGAAACCGGCCTGCGCATGCGTGATGCGGCGCCGCCTCCGGAGCCCGAGCGTCAAGTCGAGGGGGTGCCTGCGCGATTCGCGTTTCACAGTGTCGCCAGGCAAGCTCAGAAATCCGACGGTTCGGAGTCGTCGAGTGTCGTCCGACGGACGGTTGCGGAAATCGACACGCTTCTAGACACGGTGGAGCGGTTCCGTGCCAGCATCGAGGCCCGCAATGCCTTGATCGCGGTGCAGGAGCAGCTCGAGAGTGCAAGGCGGATCCAGCATTCACTGCTTCCGGTGGATTTCGACCTGCATCCCGGTCTCGAGATCGGCGCACGGATGCGTGCTGCCCAGGATGTCGGGGGGGACTTTTTCGATGCGTTTCCAGTGGACGACGGTCGTGTGGCGGCAGTGATCGCGGACGTGTCCGGCAAGGGTATTGCCGCAGCGCTCTTTGCTGCGCAGGCAAGCGTCGTTCTGCGGTCGCATTGCCAAACGCCCGAAAACCTGCCCGAGCAGATAAAGGCGGCGAACAACGCGCTCTGCCAGCGCAACCCAGAAGAGATGTTCCTTACCGCAATCGTGGCATTCGTCACGCCGCGAACGGGTGAGGTCGCGTTCGTCAATGCGGGCCATTGCCCGCCAATGATCGCCGGTCCTGACGGAGAGGTCAGGCTGGAAATGAGGCCACCCAATCTCGTGCTCGGTGTCCTCCCGGACGTGGACTGGTCGCTGCATCACCTGACCTTGAAACCCGGGGAGAGCCTGCTCTTCCACAGTGACGGATTCGACGAGGCGCAGACAACGGATGGCGAAATTCTGGGTCGGGACAGCGCCATAGAGATATTCAGCAAGGTGATTCGTGGGGCGGAAAGTCCGGATTGCACGGAAGCGTCGGACCGCATTCTGGACGAGATCGACCAGTTTGCGGGGGATGCGCCGCAGGCCGACGACATCACGCTGATAACGATGAGGCGGATTGTCTGAGCGCACATGCATCGGCGCTCCTTGTCATCATGGTTGCGGCGGCATCCGGGGCGGTGAAGCGTTGCCGGTCGGCTGAACCGGATTTCGCGCATGAACCGTTCTGTAGGCACGTGGCGTCACGCCGTAATGCGCACGGAAGAGCTTGTAGAAATGGCTCATGTTCTCGATCCCGCAATCAAGCGCGATGCTGGAAATTGACTGGTCGCTGGAGCCGAGGGCCATCGCGGCGTACTGCATCCGAATCCTGTTGACGTAGACCGATGGCGTGATTCCAAGATGGCGCTTGGCCGTTCTGCAGACGTGCTCGTGGCCGCGTCCGGCAGCGATCACGAACCCGGCCGCGCCACGGCGGAACACTTCCGGGTGCTGCGCGGCCTGACAGGCCATCGCAAGCCATGGAGGCATGGCCGCACGGCCCGTGACTGCATAGTCCACGACCCGGGTCATCATAGCGAGCAGGAAGTCCTCGATCCGGGCGAGGCTGCGCCGTGCGGTCTGCAGTTCCAGCGCCGTGTTGATAGCGCGCTCCATGCGCGGGCCGTGCAACTGGTGCACTTCCGGCAACGCGCTGTCCGTCCAGAAGTAGCGGCCTGCCAAGTCATCCCCGTAGCGCTCCACCAGGTGGTCTGCACTTTCAGTTCGAAACATCACATTGATGATCCGGCATCCGGTACGCCGCCTCGCGCGAAACCAGTGGCGGTCGTTCGGGCGGATGAACAGGAGTGCCCCCTCGTTCAGGAGCATCGTCTCGCCATTGACCCAATGCCATGCAGCGCCCCGCTCGATCAGGGAAAGCTCGCAATAGTCGTGCGTGTGAGCGAATCGGGCCGGAGCCGTGTCGAGTGAACTCCACGTAAAGTGATAGGCGGCACCGTCTGACAGGCTATTGGCGATCAGGAAGCGGCGAGTTTCCATGAATGCCGATATTCCACAACTTACGGTGAGTTAAAAGACAAAAAAGTCAATTAAACACAAGAAATAGTCAACCAGCGGACTCTGCACAAGCCGCGGAATGCGTATACCTCCATCTGAAAGATGACCATGTCCATGTCGTTTGAAAAACAAGTCCAGGATCTGTCGTTCCGTCCGGTGAAGAACGACGCGCCTGCGCTGCTCAGCCCTGCACAGGTCGATCAGTACAACCGCTTTGGCTTCGTGCAGCCGTTCGACATTTTCGGGCAGGAGGAAGTCCGACGCATCCGGACCTATGTTGACCGCCTGATGGCGGACATGGGAGCGGACGGCGCCTATGGAATCAACTGCTACCAGGCGCGTCTTGCGGGACTGTGGGACATCGTTACCGATGCCCGCATCCTCGATCATGTGGAGGACATAATCGGGCCGGACATTCTCTGCTGGGCGACGGCGATCCTGTCGAAGAAGCCCCACGACCCGAAGCGGGTTCCCTGGCACCAGGATGCCTCGTTCTGGTCGCTCAGCCCTGCGCGCACCGTTACCGTCTGGCTTGCCGTTGACGACGCGGATGAGGAGAACGCGGCGATGCGGTTCATTCCGGGAAGCCATGACAGGGGTGCGCTGAAGGTCGGCGAGGCACGGGGCGAGTCGGTCTTTCACATCGAGACCAAAGGAGCCGCAGACATGGGTCGGCCCTTCACCAATGCCTTGCGGGCTGGCCAGATTTCGTTGCATGCGGACATGCTGGTTCACGGGAGCCGGCCCAATGCATCGTCTCGTCGACGATGCGGGCTTACGATGCGCTATTGCCCGCCTTCAGTAAGGATAACCGACCCGGATTGGGCCGAAGGCGTGGAAGCGATCCTTTGCCGCGGGTCTGCCGCGGACTGGAAGGTGCATCCGCGCCCCGAAAACGACGACATCACGATGACGGACACGCCCAGAAACCATGGGACGAACTGAGGTGGCGCGGTGAAACTGCAATGGTACGGACATGCCGCCTTCCGCCTGATCCCGAAGGAAGGCCCGATCGTGATCACGGATCCTTACACGCCGGCAGAGGTAGGGTATCCGGCCATTGCCGACGCTGCTGATGTGGTGATCCGGTCGTCGCATGACGACGACGCGCACTGCCGGTCCGACCTGATCCCCGGCGATCCGTTCGTGCTTGACGCCCTTGAAATAGCGTTGAACGGCGGCGTCGGAGAGGCGGCCGGGCTTACGGTGACGGCCATCGAGGCGGCCGAGTGGGATCAGCATCCAGACCATGAGGTGCCCGGGCGGAACGGTATGTACCGTTTCGAGCTCGACGGCATCCGGGTTGCGCACATGGGAGATGTCGGCAATCCGCTCAGCGAACGCCAGATCGCGTTCTTCGAGGACGTGGATCTCCTGCTGGCTCTTGCTGGCGGGTATCTCACGATCGAGCTGCCCGATCTGATGAAGATGATACACGCGGTGCGGCCGAAGCTCGTGGTGCCGATGCATTTTCGCACACTGACTTACCGGCCTCGCAACACGAAGTGGATCGAAAGTTTCCTATGTAGTTTCAAGGAGGAGGACGTGGATTTTGCCTGCGCACATGAAGTCGAACTGACGGCGCGGGCCCTTCCCGACGCGACGCGGGTCCTGGTTATGGATTATGCGCGCTGAGGGTCGATGTCCGGGCAGTCAAATGGCCCGGCAGCGCGCTCGGGGCGCGACCGGTTTGGCGGGTTCCGACGCAGAAACGATTCCAGACCAACAGTGGAGGAACACATGACTATCAAGACTACGGTAATGCTAGCCTCGTCGCTTGCACTTGCGGCGGTTGGCGGTGTCCATGCGCAAGATGTTGCGCGCGAGGACACGGTGATTTTTGACCTTGATCGCACGATCAAGGATCCTGGCAACTTCAACTGGTTCACGCCCGGGACCAAGCGAATGCACGGTGCTCACCAGGCCATGTGGGAGCCGCTCTTCATACTTAACTACGGATCGGGCGAACTCGATCCGTGGCTTGCGACCGGCTACTCGCAGAACGAAGATTCGACCGAGTTCACGATCAGCTTGAGGGAGGGCATCTCCTGGTCGGATGGCGAGGCGTTCAACGCGGATGACGTCGTCTTCACCGTGAACATGGCCCTGAACAACGAAGAAATATCGAGTCGCGAAGCCGCCACGGTCCGCGCTCAGGTGGCGGGCGTTGAGGCGATTGACGACCTGACGGTCAAGTTTACGCTCAATGCGTCGAACCCGCGCTTCATCGTCGAGAACTTCGGCGTACGAATCTTCGGTTCGTTCCTGATCATGCCAGAGCACATCTGGAGCGGCGAGGATGCAGCGACGTTCGCCAATGCCGAGCCGATCGGCACCGGGCCCTACACGTTCACGTCGGCGGCAACAAACCGCGCGGTGTGGGACCGAAACGACGACTGGTGGGGGGCAAAGGCCGGATTCATGGACCTGCCCGAACCGAAGCGGCTGATTTGGCTGGAGTCCGGTGGCGAGGAGAGCCGCGCCCAGCTCATGGCCACGAACCAGCTCGATGCGGCGCAAAACATCTCGGTCGGGACTTTCGAGGCAATTCAGGCACAGAATTCTGCGGTGATTGCCTGGCATGAAGGCTATCCCTATGCGTCCGCAGATCCCTGCTCACGACAGCTTGAGATCAACACGACGATTGCACCATGGGACGATCCTGACATGCGTCGTGCAGTGAACCATATCATCGACCGAACTCAGATCGTGAACGTGGCGATTGAAGGTGCCACGGTTCCCTCGCGTACCATGTTCGTGCAGTACGGCTCTATGGCACCGTTCATTGATGCAGCGGTCGCGGCGGGATACGAGCTCTCGGCAACAGCAGACGTGGCGGCAGGGCAGGCATTGATCGAGGCGGAGGGCTACGCCATGGGTTCGGACGGCATCTACGAGAAGGATGGCGTGGATCTGGAGGTCAAGATCCACGTGAACTCGGCGTCGACCGAGTACATGCGGACCATCGATGTCATCGTCGAACAGTTGAACCGTGCCGGCATCAAGGCGTCGTCGGTTCCGGTTGAGAACGGCGTGTTCTGGGGCGAAGTGCTGCCGTTCGGTGCCTACGAGATGACCTACAGCTGGTTGTCCTGCGGATCGGTGAACGAACCTTGGGCGTCCATGGGCCGCTACACCGTGAAGGACGTTGTTCCCGTGGGAGAGCGCTCGCCGGGCTTCAACAATACCGCACGGTGGAACTCGGATGCTGCTCGGAATTACTCGGCGATCGTCGACGAGATGGCGTCACGGGCGCTTGGGGATCCGGACGTGCCGGGACTGGTGGCAGAGGCCTACCAGTATCTGCACGAGGAAATGCCTTTCATTCCGCTCGTGCAATCGGCAAAACTGATTCCGTTCAACACCACTTACTGGACGGGCTGGCCAACGAGCGAGAACTACTACAACCACCCGTTCTTCTGGTGGAACCACACCCACCAGATCATCCACAGCCTGGAGAAGGCGGGAGGCTGAACGTCCTGCTCAGCAAAAAATGGCGGGGGCGCGTGAGCCGCGCCCCCGCGCGATCGAAACGGAGCACGGAACAATGCCCGAAATCCAGAGTTCGTTCGAGGAAGACGGCTTCTATCACGCCAGGGGAATCTTCCGCCCGGACGAAATTGCCGTCCTTGAGCGCGACTTTGACCGAATTGTGGCTCAACTGGAGGCCAGTCGCGAGGACGTCGACGCGACGTGGGAAGGTGCGGGCGTGCAAAGGATATCTCGCGCCTCGGACGTGGTCCTGCACACGCATAACGTGCAGAAGTACTCCCGGGTCTGGCTCGATGCCCTTCTGAACGACCGCTTCCTGGATGTCGTGGAGGCGATTCTCGGCCCCGACATCGTCCTGCATCATTCAAAGCTGTTCCAGAAACCGTCTGAGCACGGCTCTCCCTTTCCGATGCACCAGGACTGGCCGTACTTTCCGACCGAACGCGACAGGATGATCGCGGGCATAATCCATGTTTCGCGCGCGACTGACGAAATGGGCTGCCTGCGGGTCTATCCCGGCAGCCACCGACTTGGCCGGATCGAAGGCGCGGACGGGCGTCAGACGGTCGACATGCTCGACCGGTTCCCGATCACGGGGGCTGCGGTGATCGAGGCCGAACCGGGCGACGTCGTGTTCTTTCACTACCTTACGTTGCACGGTTCGATGCCGAACCGTTCCAGGCAGGCACGCAAGACCGTGCTCTGCCAGATGTACGCCGGGTCCGACCGGGTCGTGAACGGCAACCGACATCCCGACGAGCGCATGGTTCTGCGGGGTTGGAATCACTGCATCAGCCGCACGGCGGCGGGGCAGGCGTCTTGAATGCGGCTTGATCCCGTATGCGAATGACGCAACGGTGACGACGGCAAGGCTGGCCAAGGGCCAGGGAGACAGGCATGGGACGCATCCCGCGCTCATATCTCTTGAATCGAGTCGTGACGCTTCTGATCACGGTATGGATTGCCGCGACGCTCATCTGGATCATCCCGAGGCTTTCGCCGGTCGATCCCGCCGACATCATGCTCGGCCGCATGGCGGCGGGCGCTGGCGCGGTCGAGAACGCCGACCAGATACTTGCACAGCTCCGGGAGAATTTCGGGCTCAACGACCCGCTGGTCGTCCAGTATGTCAAGTACATCAGAAACGTCGTTACCTTCGACTTCGGCCTCTCGACGGCGACGTTTCCGACGCAGGTGTCGACCCTCATCGCGCGTGCCTTGCCGTGGACTGTCGGGCTCATGCTCCTCTCCGTGATCATCACCTTCTTCATCGGCAATGCGCTCGGTGCACTCATGGCCTGGGACAGGTCGCCGAAACTGGTCCGTGTCGCGATTCCGGTCGCCATGGTCTTCACGTCGATTCCGCCGATCCTCTCCGGCTTGCTCCTGATGTGGTTACTGGCGGCAAAGCTCCGATGGTTCCCGCTGACCGGAGCTTACGGGCTGACCGTCGAGCCGGGCTGGACGTGGGGGTTCGTTCAGTCGGTGATTCATCACGGCTTTCTGCCGGCGCTTTCCATCGTGATCGTGACATTTGGATTCTGGGCGCTCGGCATGCGCGGCCTGATGATCACGGTGCAGGGTGAGGACTACGTGACGCTGGCGAAGGCCAAGGGCCTGCGGCCACGCTACATTCTCTATCGATACATGATTCGGAACGCCATCCTGCCCCAGATCACGGCGTTTGCGCTCAAGATCGGGCTCTTGGTCGCAGGGCAGGTGCTCGTCGAGCGCATCTTCGCCTATAACGGCATGGGGAAGCTGCTCTACGACGCGATTCTCGACCAAGACTTCCCGGTCATCCAGGGAGTCAGTTTCGTCATCATCCTGATGACGGCAGTTAGCGTGTTTCTCGTTGATCTGGTCTATCCTTTCGTGGACCCGCGCATCAGGCACGACGGGGTCGAGACGTGACCGGTGTGCCTGGTAGTCGTGCCGGCCAGGTCGAGGCGTGGCGGATGCGCCGCTTCGAGTCTCCATGGATGAACCCGAAGCTCTTCTGCGGTGCAGGACTTCTGCTTGCCATCGTGGCGCTCGGGATCATCGGGCGGTTGTTCTGGAATCTTGATCTCGCGTATACCGGCGCGGCACCACTGAAATTGCCGCCGGTTGGCTTTGAAAACCTGCGAGGGCAGGAGGGTGCGTGGACTTATCCAATCGGCACAGACGGTTCAGGACGTGACCTTCTGGCCTTGATCGTGATCGGGGCGCCGAATTCGCTGTTCGTCGGGCTGCTGGCGTCGCTCATTGGCATGTCGCTCGGCATCTTTCTGGGATTTTCGGCCGGGTTCATCGGCGGTCGGACCGACGACATAATTCGGGTGCTTTCGGACGTGATGATCACCATTCCACCTCTCCTCATTCTTGTAGTGGTGCAGTCCGCTTGGGGCGACGTGTCGTTGACGATGATGGCCCTTCTGATTGCCGGGTTCGTCTGGCAGTCGCCGACGCGGTTGATCCGCGCGCAGGTGCTCTCGATGAAGCAGTCCGGCTACGTGCAGATGGCGCGTCTCTCGGGAGCTTCGACGATGCACATCATGTTTCGGGAAATGCTGCCGAACCTCGTGCCGTACCTCTTCGGCTCGTTCATCGCAAATGTCACGACTTCCATCGTGACGGCCGTGGGGCTTGAAGTGCTCGGCCTTGGTCCGCAACGCATTCCTACGCTTGGTCGCACGATCTACGAGGCGATAAACGCCGGTGCGCTGATTCAGAACCTTTGGTGGTGGTGGGGCATCCCGACGCTGCTTCTAGGTCTCATGTTCATCGGTCTCCTGCTCATCAATCTCGGTCTCGATGAAGTGTCGAACCCGAGGCTGAGGAAGCTGCAATGACGGAGATCCGTCATGCCCTGCGGAACTCAGGTGGCAGATGCCGGATCAAGAACGCCGCCACACCGGCCTTCGTGCCTTGCCGTCCTGCCGAACCTTCCGGATGCGGAGTGGCGCGATGAACGTCCTGGACGTGACGGATCTCTCGATTGACTTTCCCACCGCTCGCGGTGTCGTTCATGCACTGGCCGACCTCTCGTTCTCCGTGGCGCGAGGCCGTCGGCTTGGAATCATTGGCGAGTCCGGATCTGGCAAGACCACGACGGCGCTTGCGGTCATGCGAATGCTGGCAAGTCCGGGATTCGTGAGCGGCGGCTCGATTCGCCTCGGGGACCAGGACGTGCTGACGCTTCCGGAAGACAGGATGCGCAGGACGAGGCTGCGTCGCGTCAGCTACATTCCTCAGGGCGCGATGAACTCCCTGAACCCGGTGATGCGGGTCGAGGACCAGCTCAAGGACGCGATCGTTGCGCACGAGGGCCGCACGGAAAGGGACGCCCTGCGGACACGGCTTGCCGACGCATTCGCGGGGGTGGGATTGCCCGAGCATGCCGGGTCGCTGTATCCGCACGAGCTTTCCGGCGGGATGAAGCAACGGGTCTGCATTGCGCTGGGCGTGATCCTGAACCCGGACCTCGTCATTGCCGACGAACCGACCTCTGCCCTCGACGTCGTCACGCAGCGCCAGGTCATGCAGACCTTGAAGGACGTTCAGGAGAGGATCGGCGCCGCACTGATCTTGATCGGCCACGACATGGGACTCATGGCACAGACGGTTGACGAGCTGGTGGTGTTGAAGGATGGCGTTCTTGTAGAGCACGGCGACACGCGCAGGGTCATCGAGAAGCCGCACCACCCCTATACCCGCGAACTCGTGGCATCAGTCCCGCTTGTCGGCGGCGAGAGCTTTCTGGGAACCTCCGCCGCTGCGCAGGAGATCACGAGATCTCGAAAGGATCTCGCGCTTCTCGAATTCGAGAACGTGCAAAAGGATTATGCCGGCATCACCGCCCTGCATCCCATGAGTTTCAGCCTCAGCGGCGACGAGCCCAGGATCATCTCGATCGTCGGTCAGTCCGGGAGCGGCAAGTCGACAATGGGGTCGATCATGCTCGGCTTCAATCCGCCGTCGACCGGGCGGGTGCTGTTCGAGGGCCGGGACATCGCCCGCATGTCACCGCAGCAGTCGCGCGTCTTCCGAAAGAACGTGCAAGCGGTCTTCCAGGATCCCTACGCCTGCTTCAATCCATTCTACCGCGTGGACCATGCCCTCGGCTTCCCGTTCCGGAGATTCGGCTACGCCACTTCGGATGCGCAGGTTCAGGACAGGATGTACGAGGCGTGCCAGGCCGTGGGTCTCGATCCCGATCTCATTCTTCGCCGCTATCCGCACGAGCTTTCCGGCGGACAGCGCCAGCGCCTGATCGTGGCGCGAGCGCTGATGCTGAACCCAAAGCTTCTCATTGCCGACGAACCCGTCTCGATGGTTGATGCCAGCCTTCGCGCCACGATCCTGAAGAACATCTACGATCTGAAAGACAGTCACGGAATCTCCATATTCTACATCACGCATGACCTGGCCACGGCCTATCATGTCTCGGACTACGTCATGGTGCTCTACAAGGGCCAGGTCGTGGAGGCCGGACCGCCGAAGGAGGTGATCGGAGACCCGCAACATCCGTACACGCAGCTGCTGATCGCCTCGATCCCTTGGCCGGACCCCGACCGTGAGTGGGGCGGAACGACCACGGCAGCCGAAGACATCGCGGCGCTCGACGCCATGGACCACGACGCTCCGACTGTTTTCAGGGGCGATGTTCCGGGATTCACGCTAGATGTTGGCAAGTAGGGACGGGCCGCGCATGAGCGTGACACGGGAGCCTGGCCAAAGCAGAAAGCGGGCGACGATTGATCCTGGCCGAATTGGAGGTGCCCGCTCCCCTGATCAAGCAGGAGATTGCCCATGAGCCACTTCCTGCGCTTCACGCCGGAGAAGATCCGGCAGCGGATCGCGTTGATTCGCCCCTTGGTCCATCGCCGGCACGAACCGATTCCGGACTTTCGCCTGAAGGAGTTGCCAGACGCCGCTGCTGACCCGCCGCTTGCGGCCGACACGTCAAGCTGGCCCTCGGTTCCGGCGGAAACCCACTGGGGTCGCTGCGACCTGAATTTCCTGTTGAAGTCGGAGTTTCGCATCCCCGCGGACTGGGCGCCAGGCAGCGCTGCGCTCTTTCTTCCGTTGGGCGAGGCGGGTGACATCTTCACTCACCCGGAGGCGCTGGTCTATGTTGACGGCACACCTCGCGGCTCCGCCGACCGCTACCACCACACGATACATCTTCCCGAGGAGATTCTCGTCGGCAAGACACATGAGCTTGCTCTTCACGGCTGGACCGGGCTGGACGGCTGGCCGCCTGATCCCGATGCACGCGACATGCTCTTCATGGGCAGGCCATCGGTCGTCGAGGTGGATTTCGAGGTGCTTGAATTTGTGCTGCTGGCGGAGACAGCACTCGATACCGCGGAACAGCTCAGTGAAGATGACGTGACCAAGCACGGCATCCTGAATGCGCTCGACGAGGCATTCCTTTCCCTCGACACACGTGATCCGCTTGGTACCGCGTTCTATGCTTCGGTGGCGATGGCTCAAAATGAACTCTTGCGGCGACTCGCGGAGGCCGGCCGGCCGATCGACGTGACGCTGCACGCCATAGGTCACGCTCACATGGACATCGCCTACCTTTGGCCGATCAGCCAGATCCGCCGAAAGAACGGGCGCACGTACTCGAATGTACTTCGCCTGATGGAGCGTTTTCCGGACTATCGGTTCAGCCATTCCCAGCCGCAGCTCTACAAGTATACCGAGACCGATTACCCGCAGGTATTCGAGGAGATTCGGGAGCGCGTTGCCGAATCCCGATGGGAGCCAATTGGCGGGATGTGGGTCGAGCCCGACACCAACATTCCGGGCCCCGAATCGCTAGTGCGCCAGATGATGCTGGGTCGCCGGTACTTTCGCGAACGCTTCGGCGACGCGGAAACCCCGGTCCTGTGGCTGCCGGATACCTTCGGCTTTTCCTGGTGCCTTCCGCAACTCATGCGCCAAGCGGGGCTGAAGTGGTTCGTTACCAACAAGGTGAACTGGAACCAGTATTCGCGCATGCCCGCGTCCACAACGTGGTGGCAGGGAATCGACGGGTCCCGGGTCATGGCGCATTTCCTGACGACGCCGCGCGACGTACAGCATCTGCCGTTCCCGACGAACTACAAGTCTGACCTGTCGGCCGCCGAGGTGATCGGGACCTGGACCCATTCGACGTCCAAGAGCGGCGTTACCAACCTGCCGATATGCTACGGCTACGGCGATGGCGGTGGCGGCCCGACGGAAACGCTCGTGCGCAAGGCGCATGTCTTCGCGCACATGCCCGGAGCTCCCAAGATGCGCCTTTCGACCGTGCGCGAGTTCTTCGAAACCATTGAGGCGCAGAAGCTGGACCTGCCTGTCTGGAACGACGAGATCTACCTTGAGGGGCATCGCGGCGTCTTCACGTCGCAGGGCTGGCTCAAGCGGGCGAACCGGAAATGCGAGAATCTCCTTGCCGAGGCAGAGGCGCTGGCTGTGCTTTCCGGCACGCGGCCTGACCTGAGCGCGGCCTGGGAACTCCTGTGCCTGCATCAATTTCACGACACGATTGCCGGAACCGCAATCCGGGAAGTGTTCACCGATGCGGAAAGAGACTATGCGCGCATCCGCGAGATTGCCGAAGCGGCCATCGAGAAAGCCAGGGCGTCGCTTGGATCCGGCATGGCAATCAACTTGATTTCGCACCGGATGGACCGTATCGGGCTGCTTGAGGGTCCCGCCCCGAAGGGTGCCCTGTCGCAGGACGTCGATGGCGGTTGCCTGGTGCATGTGCCCGACTGCGCGCCGATGGCCGCGACGCCGTTGCTGGCCAAGGCGGCTGGGAAGACCGGGCTGAGCATCCGCGAGGGGCACCGGCGCTTCGTTCTCGAGAATGACCTGATCCGCGCCGAGATCGACACACGGGGGGATCTCGTTCGCGTCTACGACAGGGAAGTCGGTCGCGACGTGCTGGCCCCTGGCCGTCCCGGCAACCGGCTCCAGGCTTTCGAGGATCGCCCGATCAGCTGGGACGCCTGGGACATCGACGCGTTCTTCGAGGACCGTGGCGACATCATCGACGGGGCGACGGAGATCGAGATCGAGGAGAGCGGCCCGATTCGAGCAAGCCTGCGCATCGAACGCCAGTTCCAGTCCTCGAGCGTCTCCCAGCGCGTTCTACTGCATCATCATTCGAAGCGCATTGACTTCGTGACGGAGGTTGACTGGCACGAGACCCATGTCCTGCTGAAGGTGGCCTTTCCCGTGAACATCCTGGCGACCATGGCAACCTACGAGATTCAGTGGGGTGCGATCATGCGGCCGACGCATCGCAACACGCCGTGGGACTATGCAAAGTTCGAGGTGCCGGCGCAGCGGTGGGCGGATCTCAGCGAGGCTGACTACGGGGTCGCGCTCCTAAACGACTGCAAGTACGGCTACGACATTCGCGACAATGTCGTGCGGCTCTCGCTCATCAAGTCCGCGACAATGCCCGACATCGGCGCCGATCAGGGGCGTCACGAATTCACGTATGCGCTGTTCCCTCACCCCGGCGACTGGCGGCATGAAGTTCTGGCTCAGGCCGCAGATCTCAACCGCCCGTTGCGGCTCGTCCCTGGAGAGCCCGGTCAAGGGGTTGCGCTCGTCGAATGCGATGCGCCCAACGTCATCATCGAGACCGTCAAGCCGGCCGAGGATGGGGAGGGCTGGATTCTGCGATTCTACGAGGCCCACCGCCGACGCGGACCGGTGACGCTGACTTTCGCCCGTGACGTGACATCGGTGCGCAGGGTCAACCTGCTCGAGGATCCCGGTGCCCCCTTGCCAGTTGTTGACCGCCAAGTGACCCTGACGGTCACGCCCTTCGAGATTGTATCACTGCATGTGAGCTGAAGCGCGGGTGCATCTGGCTTCAGTAAACGGAGTTTCGGAACCTTTGCTTCAATGCCGGGCGCGGCCATTAACTCGAGATTGTTGCCGGTGATTCCGGTCAGTTCAGGACATCCAGTCCGCTCGGATCCCTTTGCGGCAACAGGAGTGCGCAGGTGACAGCGCCCGTCGCTGGAACGTCCGGCATCGAATTCGCTCCAGTCGTGTTCTCGACAGTCTGCCCTCGAGCAAGAGGACCGCCGCTCAAGATCGAAACGGATCCGAATTGGACTTTCGATTTGCAGCCATGAACACCCGCCTGACCAACGGTACAACCATTGTCGTTGTAGTCATGTCGCGTCCACTGGCATAATTGGAAAGAGAAGTGGGAACCACCGCTCGGCTGCATCGATTGGAAAGGCCAGACGCAGAGGCGCGCGGTGGTTGGCTGCAACGAGCATGCCGCGCTTGGTGAGCGCGGCTGTAACCTTGCGGGCGGCACGATCCTTGTAGCCTGTCAGCATCGGGACCTTCGCGCGTTCAACCTGTCCAGCGAGTACCGCTTCCCGCAGCACTAAGAAGCTGCCTTTCTCGAGCCGCTTGGCGCGGACTTCTTCTTCAACGTGGATCTCGATGCGACTAAGGAGTTTTGCGGGATCCAGCAGGCTTTCCATGAACGATACCTGATCGATCGAGCGCTCGAGAAAGAACCTGCAAAACGAAAGAAGGCCGGATTGGGTGAGGTTTCCGCGCCCGTCACGATCTCCGTGGCGGGGATGATCCGCTGCGGCGAGGCGGGACTTATACTCCGTTTCTTCGCGTGCGAGCCCACGAGCAACAGACCAGAGGCTTGTCCCGATCCCGAGTCTCTTGAGGAGTGCGTGGGACATCAAGCGTGCGACGCGGCCGTTGCCATCCAAGAATGGATGGATCCACAAGAAGCGATGGTGAACCGCCCCGACAGACTGAATCTGGCTCAGTCGGCTCAGTGGAGGCGACGTGTACGCCTGGTCAAAGCGCGCCAGAAAACGCGGCAGGTACGCATGAGGCGGTGGCACGTGCCTGCCAACCGTCACGTCAACACGTCGCAGTTGGCCGGGAACAACTTCATGGCGTTCACCGGTGTCCTTGTTGTCAACCCACAGCATGTCGGACGGCAAATGTTTGCAAAACCGCTGATGCAACCAGCAGGCATAAGCGGCCGAGGCAGGCCATATGGCTGGGTCGCGACCTTCGTCGATCAGCTTCTGGACGTGAATGTGGGCCACGGCCTCCAGTTGGAGATCGCGCTTTTTGGGCTCGCTCGAAAAATCTTCTTCCAAGGCACGTTCAATGTCCCGAGGATGTGTATGGTGACCTTCGATAAGGTTTGAGTAGTAGCAATTCATGGATCGTACGAGATCGCCAACCGACTGCTGGAGAATCGGATGAACCTGCTTCGCCAGCCCGCTGGTGGACTCTGCAAGTTCCAGCGCACTGTGCTCAAGCGAACGCAGTGCCGCCTCTTCTGGCAGCATCGGTTCCATCATGGTGAAGTTCATGGCCGATTTATGCCGCTTTTTATGCCAGTTGTCTACCCGTAAAAACAATAAGTTAAGTTGCATTTATATATGTGATTGTGCCGGTAAAAATGCCAATTTCACGCGGCTGACCTGGATAGTCCAGAGACGCTTTGCTCGTTTCCCAATTTTGAGAAGTTCCGGCGCCGCGCGCGGCGCGCAAAGCCGATTCGAAGACCGGCGGCTGACCGGCCCTTCCGGCTAGGACAAACGTAGGCGGACGAAAGTCCTTTCGGCCAAGCATGGATCAGGTTGCGTTCCGCGATTTGCCGGCATCGGCCCGTACGATGAGACTTCGTGACTTCCCGCCAGATTCACAAGCACTCTGGAGAAGTCCATGGTGCAGGAAGACCGTTGCGCCTCGTTCTGCGTTTGGGTAATCCGGCGCGAACAAGACATGCGATGGTCAAGTGGCCGCGTATTCGTGGTGGATTCCCGATCCTCAACGCGCCGAAAGAACAGGGTCCAAAGCTGATCGCTCTTGCACCCGACAACTTGCGGACCAGGGTTGCGGGATTTGTGCCCCTCTACTTGTTCAACAAAGGAGAAAGCCCAACATGAAGTACTTCGCAGCCGCTGCAGCGGCAATGACATTGGCCGTTGGCGCACAGGCCGCCATCGCTGCCTGCGACGACGGCGAGATTGTCGTGAAGTTCAGCCACGTCACCAACACCGACAAGCACCCGAAGGGGATTGCCGCGACGCTGCTTGCCCAGCGCGTAAACGATGAAATGAACGGGAAGATGTGCATGGAAGTCTTTCCGAACTCCACGCTCTACAACGACGACAAGGTGCTAGAGGCGCTTCTTCAAGGCGACGTACAGCTTGCCGCGCCCTCCCTGTCGAAGTTCGAGAACTTCACGCGACAGTTCAGGCTGTTCGATCTGCCGTTCATGTTCAAGAACGTCGGGGCCGTGGATGCGTTTCAGGCATCCGCAGCCGGACAGGCGATGAAGGACTCGATGCAGCGCCGAGGTCTCCAGGGACTGGAATTCTGGCACAACGGAATGAAGCAGATGTCGGCCAACGTGCCGCTGCTTTCTCCTTCCGATGCCCAAGGGCTCAAGTTCCGGATTCAGGCGAGCGACGTCCTGCAGGCGCAGTTCGAGGCATTGGGCGCGAACCCGCAGAAGATGGCTTTCTCGGAAGTCTACGGAGCACTGCAGCAGGGAGTCGTGGACGGGCAGGAAAACACCTGGTCGAACATCTACGGCCGAAAATTCTTCGAGGTCCAGGACGGCATTACCGAGACCAATCACGGCATCATCGACTATCTGGTGGTTGCCTCGACGGATTGGCTTGACAGCCTGGATTCGAATGTTCGTGACCAGTTTCTCGGTATCCTGCGGGAAGTCACCGTGAGCCGGAACGGCGAGGCGTTTGCGGTCAACCAGCAGGCTCGCCAGGCAATCCTGGACGCCGGCGGGACCATCCGCGAACTGACGCCGGAGCAGCGCGCCGCCTGGGTTGATGCAATGCGTCCGGTCTGGAACAAGTTCTCGGATGATGTTCCGGCTGCACTGATCGACGCCGCCCAAGACATCAACATGAGCATGTAGAGCCCGATGCGGGCGTGCATCCGAGTGCGCCCGCAATTCCGCCACGGAGAATTCCGAGCACGAGTTCCCGGGGCGATTTGCGCCTCAGAAATGCATCATCGGGCCGAGGCTGCGACCTTGATCCATGTTCGCGCGTTCACGCAATTCACGCCTGGACCATTCGCGGTTTCGGACGTCGGGGTGACGCCCTGACGCATGACCCGCGCAGCTGGCCTTGCGCTCGTCGCTTCGACCTTCTCGCGTTTGGGAAGCCTTGCCTTGCAAGGTGCAATGGAGGTCCGGTTCGGGTAGTGAACGTGGCAGAACGGGGACATTGGCTATGCGTGCGAACTGGACGGATGCGATTGAGGAAACGCTGATTGCGGCGCTTTTGGGTCTGATGACCCTATTGACCTTTGCGAACGTCATCGCCCGCTACGTGTTCAATTCGAACATACTCTGGGCACTTGAACTTACGGTCTTTGCCTTCGGCTGGCTCGTGCTTCTTGGCGCGTCATACGCGGTCAAGAAGGGCATGCATCTGGGCGTCGACCTGATCATCAATGCAGTGCAGCCGCGCGCACGCCGCATGCTTGGCCTGGTTTCGGCCGCTTGCTGCATCGCGTTCTCTTTCCTGCTCCTGAAAGGTGGATACGATTACTGGGCCGTCTTTGCAGACTTGCCTCCAACGGAGGGGCGCTGGTTTCCCCTGGGTTTCCGCGACACTTTCCGAAGCCAGTCCTTCTATGAGGTCAACGACATTCCGCTGCCCGGCTTCCTGAGATTCATCGAAGGCTGGCTGCTGTATCCGGGCGACCCGCCCTTCGAGAAGGTCCCGAAGGCAATCCCCTACATTGTGCTGCCCGTATCCGCGGTGCTCCTGTTCTTCCGGTTCCTGCAGGCGGCATGGCGCATCTTGCAGGGCACGTCCGATCGGCTGGTCGTCAGTCACGACGTCGACGACGAGTTGGTGGAGTTCAGGACAGGCGAGGGGGAGCAGCGGTAATGGAAGTCGTGCTTCTGTTCTCGATGGTGATCGGGCTCCTCTTGCTCGGTGTTCCGATCGCAGTTGCGCTCGGGCTGTCCTCAACGCTGTTCCTACTGGTTTTCTCGGAGAGTTCGCTTGCCTCCGTAGCAGGTACGCTCTTCGAGGCTTTCGAGGGGCACTTCACGCTGCTTGCGATTCCGTTCTTCATTCTGGCATCGGCTTTTATGACGACGGGTGGCGTTGCGCGCCGGATCATCCGGTTCTCGGTCGCTTGCGTCGGGCATTTGCCGGGCGGCCTGGCCATCGCCGGCGTCTTCGCCTGCATGCTCTTCGCGGCCCTGTCAGGGTCTTCTCCCGCCACGGTCGTAGCAATCGGCACGATCGTGGTGGCCGGCATGCGTCAAGTTGGATACTCGAAGGAATTCGCGGCGGGTGTCATTTGCAACGCCGGCACGCTCGGCATCCTGATTCCGCCCTCCATAGTCATGGTCGTTTACGCCGCGGCCGTCGAGGTTTCGGTGGGACGAATGTTTCTCGCCGGCGTCATTCCCGGCATTGTCGCAGGTCTCATGCTGATGATCACGATCTACGTAATAGCCAGGATCCGCAACCTGCCACGGGGTGAGTGGAAGGGCTTTCGGGAGATATTCGAGAGCGGACGTGAGGCCGGCTGGGGCCTTTTCCTCATACTCATCATACTTGGCGGCATCTATGGCGGGGTATTCACGCCAACCGAGGCCGCCGCGGTTGCAGCGGTCTACGCTTTCATTGTTGCCTGCTTTGTCTATCGCGACATGGGTCCGCTTGCGACGGCATCGGGTACGGCAAACCTGCCGCTGTATCGCAAGCCCCAGGCATTGATCACGTCGTTCGTTCATCCGGACACCAGGCACACGCTCCTGGAAGCCGGGAAACTGACGATCACGCTTCTGTTCGTCATCGCGAACGCACTTCTCCTTAAGCACGTGCTGACCGACGAACAGATTCCCCAGGCCATTGCCGCCGCGATGCTGGAAGTTGGCTACGGGCCCGTCGCGTTCCTGATCGTCGTGAACGTCATCCTGTTGATCGGCGGGCAGTTCATGGAGCCATCAGGGCTGCTCGTGATCGTTGCCCCGCTGATCTTCCCGATCGCAGTCGAGCTTGGAATCGATCCGATTCACCTGGGCATCATCATGGTGGTCAACATGGAAATCGGCATGATCACTCCGCCCGTGGGACTGAATCTCTTCGTGACGTCTGGCGTTGCAGGCATGCCGATGATGGCCGTCGTGCGCGCCGCATTGCCGTTCCTGGCCGTGCTGGTCGTGTTCCTGATTCTTGTCACCTACGTGCCCTGGCTCAGCACCTTCCTGCCAAACTCGGTCATGGGCCCGGAAATCATCACGAGATAGTGAATCTTCCGATCGTTCGTTCGTCCCAGAAGCGGGCGTCACCCATCCGTTTCGACGCAGAGATTCCCTTCCACGATCGTGCGCGTGAACACTTCTCTCACCGCCTTTGCGGTTACCTCCAAATGAGCCACAAGCGTGTCGAAGTCAGGAAAGTCGACACATCCGAGCATCAGTTCCCGGAATGCGCGGGGCGCGGTTTCCGGGTCGAACCGTTCCTCGAGACAAAGGCGAATGACTTGCTGGATCTGGGTATAGAGATGCAGAGCGGCGAGGAGTGTCGCCGTCTCGTTCGCGCCGATCATCACCGGCCCTAGCGCTTCAAGCGTCGACCGAGTTTCGGCTCCCGGTGCCGGGACGTCGTCAAGAACATGCCCGGCATGCAGCCGCAGGAACTGTGCAATGAACTCGATGTCGATCAGGCCGCCCGGGACAAGCTTCAGGTCCCAGACATTCGAAGGAGGCTTCTCGTCCGCGATGCGCTGCCGCATCTCCGACATGTTCTTTGCGGACTTCTTCACGTCTCGGGCGGTGAAGAGAACGTCGTCAAGCACTTCCCAGACGTCAAGGGCAAGCGTCTGGTCGCCGGCAACGACGCGCGCGCGCGTCAGCGCCATGTGTTCCCAGGTCCATGCCTCCTCGCGCTGGTACCTGCTGAAGGCCCTGATGTTGGTAGCAACCGGGCCCTTGTTGCCGGAGGGCCGAAGGCGCATGTCAACCTCGTAGAGCACGCCCTCTGCGGTCGGGGCGGACAGGGCGGCGATCAGGCGTCGCGTCAGCCGGGTGTAGTAGCGAACCGGGTCGATCGGATTGCCGCCATCGGATTCCGAGCAGTCGGGGTCGTGCGTGTAGAGCAGGATGATGTCGACGTCGGAATCTGCCGTCATCTCCAGGCTGCCGAGTTTTCCGAAGCCGACGATCGTCGCTTTGCCGCCAGCGACGCGACCATGTGCGGCCTCCATTTCCCGCGTGACTGCAGCGAGCGCGGCCTGCATCGTCAGATCGGCAATGTCCGTAAATGCCCAGGCCGCGCGCTCGCCGTTGATCGCGCCGGTCAGGAGCCGCACGCCGACGAGGAATTTCTGCTCGGCGGCGAAGATGCGCAGGCGGTTGAGAATTTCTTCGTGGGCGAACTCTCCGCTGAGGAAGGCGTCCAGGCGGTCCGACAGCACGCGACGCACCGGCAGTTCCGACAGCAATGCCGGATCCAGCATGCCGTCGAAAATGTTCGGCTTGCGGCTTATGACCGCAGCGAGCTTAGGGGCCGCTCCGAGGATATTCACCAGCAGCGACATCAGGCCGGAATTGCTGCCTAGGACTGAGAACAGCTGGATGCCGGCCGGCAATCCCGAGAGAAACGTGTCAAACTTCACGAGCGTCTCGTCAGGTTGCCCGGTATCGGCAAATGTCTGCAGAAGCCGGGGCATGAGGTCGAGAAGGCGATGGCGAGCCGCGTCGGTCTGGGTTGCGCGATAGCGCCCGGATTGCCACGTCCGGACAATTGACGACACTTCGGACGGGCGCTTGAATCCCATCCTGTCAAGCGTTTCAAGAGTGTCCGGATCGTCGTCGTCGCCGGCGAAGACAAAGCTGCCTTCCTCGACGGGGTGTTCCTTGTCCTGTTCGAAGAGCCTGTCATAGTGGCTCTCGACCAGTTCCAGCGTTTCCCGGAACGTGTCGGCAAAGGCTTCGGCGCTCTCAAATCCCATCATCAGGGCAAGTTCGCCGAGCTCTTCCTCGTTGTCAGGCAGCAGGTGCGTCTGTTCGTCGCGGCGCATCTGGATTCGGTGTTCGACATCGCGCAGGAACCAGTAGGCGTCCCGCAGCAGGATCTCGGTCTTGCGGTCGATCCATCCTTCTTCGGCCAGCGCCGCGAGCGTCCTCTCCGTGGGGCGCGTGCGAAGCGCCGGCATTCGCCCGCCTGCAATCAGTTGCTGGGTTTGGGCAAAGAACTCGATTTCCCGAATGCCGCCGCGTCCTAGCTTGACGTTGTGACCAAGCACGGTGATTTCGCCGAATCCCTTGTGCGCATGGATCTGCCTCTTGATCGAATGGATGTCCGCGATGGCAACGTAGTCGAGGTACTTGCGGAAAATGAACGGTGTCATTTCCCGGCAAAAGGCGCTGCCGGTCTGCAGATCGCCGGCTACGACGCCCGCCTTGATGTAGGCAGCGCGCTCCCAGGTCTGGCCTCTGTCTTCGTAGTAGCGCATCGCGATTTCGTAGGGCAGGGCAAGCGCCGTGGAGCCGGGGTCCGGCCGCAGGCGCAGGTCGGTCCGGAAGACGTATCCGTCTCCGGTGCGCTCCTGCAGGATCTTGATGAGACGCCGGATCATGCGGGAGAAGATTCGCGTAGCCTCTCCTTCATCCCTCACGATTCCCGACTTCAGGTCGTAGATTACGACGAGATCGATGTCGGAGGAATAGTTCAGCTCGCCCGAACCGAGCTTGCCCATGCCGATGACGGCAAGCCCCGACGACCTGCTTGGCTCCTCTTCGTTGTTCAGGACCAGCTTGCCGGAATTGTGCGCGGCCTTCAGCACATGATTGACCGCCGACGATGTCGCGGCTCGTGCGAAGGCGCTGAGCCACGAGGTGACCCGTCGTGTCTCGAGGACCCGCCTGAGGTCATAGAGCGCCAGCGAGAAGGCAAGCTGGCGCTTGAGTTCGCGCAGGCGCTGCATGAGATCCGCTTCGGAAGGGTGGGTTCGCCACGCTTCCCTTGCATCCTCGACCAAGCGATCAAGCAACTCGTCCGGCGCTTCGAAAAAGGTTGGCAAGATGCATTCCGGGTGAGTGGTCGCGATGCCGCGAAGATGCGACGAAAGTGCAATCGAGGCCAAAAGAAGGTCACGGTTCCGCGATTCCCTGTTCAGGAACGCGATCAGCTCGGGATGGTCGGATCCGGCATCGCGAAGATCGTTCAGAATCTCCCCCGCGATTTCCTCTGACACGGACCTTATCGGCCTGCAAATTCCTGCAAGGGAAACTTCGTCGGTTGAGTCGATGATCGTCGAATCCTGACGCGGCATGTCAAATGCCTTTCTTCGAACGCTGCCGCCACATTGCTTGTCCTGTTCATGATTGACAAGCTCCCGGCCTGGCCGCGCGGACATGGGGCGCCACCGGGGCAGGTCCGGGAATTGCCTGACTCAAGGGCTGACTGTGGCGGATGCGCATGAAGAACCGGGGTGCCGCGGTCACGGCCCCCTGGTTCAATAGCATGCGTTTCAGGTCTTGATCGATGCGGGCTGCGCCTGGGTTCCGGGCTGCGCTTGGGTTCCGGGCTGCGGCGATCCAGAAGGCTTGGGAGCATTGCTGCCAGGCTTGACGCTGGGCGGATCCTTCTGCCGCTGAACCGAACCGTCAAAATGCGCGCCTGATTCGATTGCAATCGTCTTGTGGATGATGTCGCCCTCGACGCGCGCGTTGGATGTGAGACGTACCTTGAGCCCTCGCACCTTGCCGATGACACGTCCATGCACGACCACATCATCCGCGTTGCATTCGCCCTTGATGGTCGCGCTTTCCCCGACGGTGAGGAGATGAGCGTGAATGTTGCCCTCCACCTCGCCTTCGATGTTGATGTCGCCGGATGTCTTGATGTTGCCGATGACCTTGAGGTCCGATGCCAGGATCGACGGTGGCGGCTTGGCCTTCGTGGCACGTGCAGGCACCTCGCTTACGGTCGGAGCGTCTTCGCCGGCCTTGGCCTTGAAGGTCTCGCCAGAATGCGGTTTTGCGTCGGGTTCGTTTGTCTTGCTCTTAGAAAACATCTCTTGCTGCCTTGATGTAAATCAGTGGGTTGATCGCTTTCCCATGTGTGCGGATTTCGTAGTGCAGATGGGTCCCCGTCGAGTTTCCAGTGTTCCCCATATCACCGATTCTCTCGCCGCGCGAGACTCTTTGCCCTTCTTTCACCCGGAATCTCGAAAGATGTGCATATCGGGTCTCGAAGCCGAAATCGTGCTTGATCTTGATCATCTTTCCGTACCCTGCATGCCGTCTCGCAAAGGTCACGACGCCGTCCCCGGTTGCAAGAATCGGAGTTCCGGTCGGTCCCGCCCAGTCGTGGCCCCGGTGCATCTTGCCCCAACGCATTCCGAATCCGCTGGTCGAACGATGCACACCACGAATCGGATAGCCGAAGGGCAAGCTCTGCACGGTGACACGGAAGAGTTCGGCTTCACGAAGCAGTTCCAGGACTTCACTGGCTCGAAGCAACTGGGGATCTTCCTCAGTTTCTCCGGACGTCGAAAGGACCACCGGCGACAGCAGGCCTCCTTGGCCGGAATATCGCCGGCGCACTTGCTCGATAATGCTGTCGGTGGGCAGTCCGACGGCAGCGAACATGTCCTTGATTGGCGCCAGCGAGGTCTCGATGGCATCTTCGATCTGGCGAAAAACCCGTTCGTTTCGTTCGACCTCGAGCCTTTTCTCGTACGCGACCTCGTCGAGACGATCCTCCGCCGCGTCGAAGGTTCTTTGCAATTCGTCCCTTTCCTGCGCGACGCCGGCCAACGCTGCAGTCAGGAATCCAAGTGTTGCGGCAAGCTCTTCTTCCGTAGTCTCGGCAGCAAGCCCCGTGGCGCTTTCGTTGAGCCTGGCAAGCAAGGCTGCGGATTGCGAGCGCGCTTCGTCACGCTCCTTCATTGACTTGCGAAGCGTGCCGGCGATCACGTCTACTCCGACCTCCAGCTCGCGGCGGCGATCTTCGGAACGGAGGAGCTGGGACTGGATCGTCGATATCTCTTCCAATGCAGCGGCAAGTCGTCCGTAGGCGCTGGCCGCCTCCCTTGCGCGCGCATTGCGCTCGATCGCCAGCTTGTTGAGGCGCGACTCGTAAACGGCCTGATCGCGGAGCGCCTGTTCGTAGAGTGTGCCGGAACCGAAACCGTGCAACACCACCATGGCGGACGACACGATTGTCCAGCAGAGGACCAGCGCGCAGCCGGAAATTCCGGCGACCTGGACGAAGGGCGTGAGCCGAATGAACCTTGTTTCGCCATCCGATCGAAGGAAAAGCGTTTTCTCAGGAAAGGCGCGTGCGAGCGTTGACCGGAATGTCTTGCCAAACAGATTCACGTGGAGTCGTCCCTCCTTTCTCAGGAAAAGGGGTCAAGGATTCATCCCTTAACGGCACGCGTCGTGTCAAGGCCCGCACCGTACTCGTTTGGAGTCGATCACGTTACGGGACCCGCAACAGGTCAAATTGGGCGGAAACTTGCCGAAATTCGGCACTTAGGACGCGGACTCGACGTCAAGGGGCAGCATGTCGTGATGCACGGGAGCGGCGGCCCGCATGGCCATTCCAGTCTCGACAAAGCGTGGGGTCGGCTCCGCCCAGGCTGCGGTCCGTCCTGATCGCCTCCCTGTCGGAAGCAGGATCCCTCGTGAATTTATTCGCTGTTCATTCACGAAATCATGTACAGGATTTTTCCAATGATTGCAACACTTCAAGGTTTCGTCTTCATCTTTGCAGCTTGCATGGGGCCCACACCTGAGCTACTTGGATAAATCATGAATAAAACAGGTGTCACATGCACGCCATCATTGAAATCCGGAACCTGAACCCGCAGGAACGCGCCGTCATGGAAGCGCTCCTGCGCAGTCCCGACCCAGTCAGCCAGCGCGAGCTGATGTCTCGCATGCGCGAGGCGCCCAGCCAGGCCACGATGTCCCGGGTGATGAGCGGCCTGATCGGCCGGGGCCTCCTCGCCAAGGAAGGGCAGACCCGCGGTGCCCGGTTCTTTCTCACGCCGGACGCGCGGCGCCTGGCGACGGATCCGCGACGTCGCAACCCGATCCCTTATGACCCTGACCGCATCGGCAACTACGTCCCGAACGAGACCCGCTGGCTGCCGGATGGGTCGGCTGGACGGATGCAGGTGGCGGTTGACAAGGTGGGCGGGCAGCGTCCTGCCGCCTCAGTCTGGTGCCGGGCAATTGCAGAACGGTTCCTGATCGACCTGTCCTGGGCCTCCTCGAACCTGGAGGGGAACACCTATGACCATCTTTCGACGGAGCTCCTGATCAAGTACGGCCAGACCGCTTCAGGCCGGGACATTTTGGAGACGGCCATGATCCTGAACCACAAGGCGGCCATCTCCGCCATGATCGACAGCATCGAGGAATCTTTCCCGGATGCAGAGATCGTGCGCCGTCGCCACGTCCTGATGATGCGCGACCTGATGGATCCGGCCGATCTGGGCACCATCCGGCGCAACGCGGTCCGGGTCTCGGCGACCAGCTACCGTCCCGCGTCCGATCATGTCCTTCTCGCTTCCGGCCTCGGCGACCTCCTGGCCAAGGCCAGGCTTGTCGAGAACCCGTTCGAGGCGTCTTTCCTTCTGCTTGCAGGGATCTCCTACCTGCAAGCGTTCGGGGACGGAAACAAGCGGATAGGCCGGCTCCTGTCCAACGAGCCGCTGCTGCGTGCCGGCCTGCCCCCGCTCACCTTCATCGGGATTGACCAGACGCCCTACATTCTCGGACTGATCGAGTTCTACGAGACGGGGGCGACCGACCTTCTGGGGGAAGCGATCGCCCTCTCCTACGAGACGACCGTGCATGACTATGTCCAGGCCATGTCCGGTCAGCGGATCCCGCGCGCCCTCGAGATTCGGGAGCGGGCGCGAATCTCGCGAGCGCTGGGACAGGTGTTCCGCGACAGGATGCCAGACGAGGAGATTCCCGGCCTGGTGGATGCGCTCTTCGACGATCTTGATGAGGAAGACCGGTCAAGCATGGTCGAGATTCTGTCCGAGACGGCCAGCAACGCCTCGCCCACCTCCGCCTTCCTTTACGGGCTGACGGAAAAGGACATCCAGGAGAGAAACGCCGCAAACCGGCGTTCGCGCATCTGACGGAAATGTTGCCGAACGCCATGCGTATGCGGGGACGGCTCTCTCACGCCTGGTTTCTGACGCCCCCCAAGCGGGCGATCTCCACCGAAGGGCCGGCGCGCTACATCCTTGCCTAGGACCACAAAGGGACGCATCAAGCATCCCAGGGCCTGATTGCCGAAGGCGGACGCCTTTCAGTAGGTTGGACAAATGGCGCAGGAAGACATTGCGCTGACGAGCATTTATGGCCGCCTCGACCCCGTCCAGCGTCCCCGGCGTCCGCGCCGCCAGGCAGTCCGGCAGGAGGCTGAACGTGTTGTGGGACTCCGTGCAGTATCGGCGCGTCACCCGCGTCGGCAGGGTGTTGCGTCCGTAGGTGTCGTGACGGGCGGGCGAGCAGCCGCCGCAGGGATGGCCAGGGCAGGCAAGGCCAATTGATTCTTGCGCTGGCTGACGTTGGCGTACGCCCGCACGAGGTGCCCGTACACTCGGTTCCATCATTCCCGATTGCATATCCGCGCATTCGGGACCTTTGAGGGGCGGTTCGATCTCCGGTTGCCTTCGTGTCTCGTCCGCCGGTCCACGGCGGATGCCGCGCTGGACTGCGTGTCTTCGTGGCCTCTCCACGAGCCTGCGGGCCACCGCAAGGGCAAGGGAGCAGGCAGCTTGACTTGAGCGTCGCGACGAGGTTCGCCTCGAGTGCAACCACCGTGCTGATCATTCAGCGGAGATGGTTTGACTGGCTGCGGCGAGCCGCTTTGTGCGCATTTCCGTTGAATTTCCCGGCGGTTTCGACAAGCCGCGTCGGCCACGCTCAGTCATCCCGCTTCTTTCCATGATGAATGGAGCGGGTTTCCGCTCTGGCGGTCGTGCCCGCACAGAGTCTTCCGGTCATGCAGTGCGCCCGGAAGGCAAGGCAGCAGGCGCCCAGAATGGCGAACCAGCGGATGCTGCTTTTCGGTTGGTTGCAATTGCTGCTAGGTTCTGCCGCACTCAATGCGGAACTGTTGCCATCATGAAGACTCCGGAGCCAAGCAAGAACGAGGAGCATCCCGAGACCCGGAGAGCGGATGGGAAGGGTCGACGCCTGCGGACAGGTCTCGGAATGATGCTGTCGCTCGCAGTGGCCGTCTTCCTGATCGTCGTGTTGGCGCTGGTCTTGTCAGGACGGCCGCTGCCGCTGCCGGATTTTGCGCGCGTCATGGTCGAGGAAAGGGTGAACGCCCTTTCCGAGGATGTCGTGATCAATCTGGGAGGCCTGAATCTCTCAATCGAGCGCGACGGATCGCCGCTGGTCCTGATGCGTGACGTCCGTGTGGCGCAACGTGACGGCGGCTCGCTTGCGCACCTGAACAGCCTTGGCATAGGCCTGTCGCTCGAGCGCTTGTTGCGTGGCAGCGTTGCCGTCTCGCGCATGCGCCTGGAAGGCGCGCAGGTCACGGTGCGACGCGACGGCGAAGGGAGGTTTTCCTATCGTTCGCAGGAGGAGTTCTGGGAATCGGAGGCGGAACCGCTTCCCGGAGTTCTCGAGGAAGTCGATCGGTTCATCGGTGGCCCGGCGTTGTCGTCTTTGGAGGAGGTGCGGGCAACGGGAATCGTGCTGACCCTCGAGGACGCCCGAAGCGGACGGATCTGGCAGGCCTCGAACGCCTCGGCCGTGCTCCGGCAGGCCGAGGACTTGCTGACGGTTTCGATGAATTCGGATGTCTTCAGCGGCACTGACGATCTTGCCCAGATGCAGCTTTCGATTTCGAGGAGCCGCGACACCGGACGCGTGTCGCTCAGTGCCCAGGTCACGGACATGCCAGCGGCTGACATTGCGCTGCAGTCTCCCGTACTTTCCCTGCTGGGCGTGCTTGATGCGCCGATTTCGGGGTCCGTGCGAACGGAGCTTGGCGCGAACGGCGAGTTGATCTCGCTCGCGGGGACGCTGGATATTGCGCGGGGCGCGCTTCGCCCGACCGAAGATGTCCCGCCAGTGGAATTCGAGTCCGCACGTGCCTATTTCACGTTCGATGCGGAGCGGCAGAGAATCCTGCTCTCGGAGGCATCGTTTTCCGGTTTGGGCGGCGAAGCCCGCGCCACCGGCCATGTCTATCTGCGCGATCTTGACGGGGTTTGGCCGCGTTCGTTCCTTGGCCAGTTCAGGATCGAGAGGCTTGCCTATTCCGGCGATATCTTTCAGGCCCCGCTGTCGTTTGAGGATGTCAGGATGGATGTTCGGCTGAGGCTTGAGCCGTTCTCGGTGGAGCTGGCCCAACTCGTGGTGGATAACGAGGGCGTTCCCCTGCGCGCAAGCGGCAGCGTTCGCGTCCGTGACGGTTTTTGGCATGCGGCGATCGACGCGACGACCGACAGAGTCGGCCCGAGGCGTGTCCTGGAACTGTGGCCGCAGGCATTGGCGCCCAAGACTCGAAGCTGGCTGTCGGACAAGGTTAAGGGCGGTGTGCTCCAAAACGCGTCGGCAGCTGTTCGCTACACGTCCGGAGGCATGGAGCCCGAGTATTCCTTGAGTTTCGAAGTCGCGGACGGGGCCGCAAAGATCCTGTCCGGAATGCCGACGCTCGACGGCGTAGGGGCCTTGGCCACCATTCGTGACAAGGCTTTCGTCCTGGCGATGCATCAAGGAGGAATGACGGTCGAAACCGGCGACAGGATTGATCTTGCCGGCTCCGTTTTTCGGGTTGACGATGTGCGCACGAAGCCGGCGCAAGGCGTCGTCGAGATTGACGCCGCAGGGTCATTGACCCCGGTCCTCATCGCCCTGAACGGCCCTCCGCTGAGAATCATGGAGAGGGCCCGACAGCCGACGGACATTGCGCACGCCGATGCAGAAGTGCGTGCGGTCGTACGTCTGCCCTTGAAAGACAACCTCCGGCAGGACGACTTCACGTATCAGGTTGACGCGCGAATCCGAAACGTGCGTTCGGAACTGCTGGTGGAAAACCGGGTCTTCTCTTCGCCTGAACTGGTGCTCGCAGCGAACGAGTCCGGAATTGGCGTCGCAGGATCCGCGACACTGGATGACGTTCCGTTGACCGCAAGTTGGCGTCAGCCCATCGGGGAAAATGCATCTGACGGGGGACGCATCAAGGGGACGGTGATCCTTTCGCCGGAAGCTGCGGCTGCGTTCGGCGTGCCCTTGCCGCCGAATTCGATCAGCGGAAGTGCCGTTGCGCAATTCGACCTTGCATTGCCGCCGACAGGTCCGGCACGGCTGTATCTCGCATCTGATCTCAAGGGGATTTCGGTCACGGTGCCGGAAACGGAGTGGAGCAAGCCGGCGGATGCCGTCGCCACGCTTGAAGCGGAGGCAACTTTGGGCGATGCGCCGGAAATCGAGCGCCTCTCCTTCTCGGGCGACGACCTGTCGTTTGTCGGGTCGTTCGAGCTGTCCGAAGGGGGTCTCGGGCGAGCGGCATTCGATGAAGTCAGGATCGGAGACTGGCTGGATGTTTCGGCCGAGTTCTCGACAGGCTCTGGCGGAACGGTTGTCGCAATCACGGGAGGCACCCTTGACCTGCGAGAGAGCGCATTCGGCGGCGGCGGAGGATCCAGCGAGACGGCAAATGCTCTGATCGACATCACGCTGGACCGGCTGATCGTGTCGGACAGCATCGTGCTGACGCCTTTCGTTGGCCAGGTTGAGAGGGAAGCCAAGGGTTTCTCCGGCGGAATCGAGAGTCGCGTGAACGGGCGCACGGAGATTGCAGGAAGCCTGGTGCCGACGGATGGCGGGACAGCCATTCGCATACAGTCGGATGATGCTGCCGGGGTTCTTCGGGATGCGGGCATAACGCCGAATGCCAGGGAAGGGTTGCTTGACCTTGCCATGGTTCCGGTTCCGGGCGCGGGGGGCAAGACATATGACGGCGAATTCCAGATCACGGGCCTCCGCCTCAGGAAGGCACCGGCAATGGCGGAACTGCTCGATGCGATCAGCGTGGTCGGTTTGCTGGACCAACTCGATGGACCCGGAATCAAGTTTGCAAAGGTCGACGGGAGCTTCCGCCTGACACCGGGCCAAATTCGCATCCGCGAGGCAGCGGCGGTCGGCAGTTCGCTCGGGCTCTCCGCGAACGGGATCTATCAGCTGGATAGCAGGGAAGTTGATGTGCAGGGCGTGATCTCACCTGTCTACTTCCTGAACGCGATCGGCTCGATATTCTCGCGCAGGGGAGAAGGACTGTTCGGCTTTAATTATCGCATTGCCGGTTCGACGGCCGATCCGAAAGTCTCGGTCAATCCCTTGTCAATTCTGACGCCGGGGATGTTCCGCGAGATCTTCCGTGCCAATCCACCGGCGGAGAACTAGATGAGAGCCGTGTACGTGACGGCGGAGGCGGTCAGCGGGATCGAATCCTGGCAAGGAGAACGGGCCTGCGGCTACCGGCCTTCGTCAGAACTTTGCGTGGCATCGGCCGTGCCGCGAAGCCCGGGCTCGAAGGGGCGGTATATGACGAGGCGTGCGGGAATGGCGCATCCGCAAGTCGAGCGACGATTGCGCATTCAGCTCCGACACTCCGTCAAGTCAACGCATGGGCGGCGCGTCGTGCAGCCACGCAAATGATGTCCAGCCTGAATCCCGTGCGCCTGTCCGACTTCGACTTTGACCTGCCCGAGCACCTGATCGCGGTCCGACCGGCACGTCCGCGATCGTCCTCCCGGCTCCTGGTTGCGACGAAGAGCGACTGCATTGATGCACGTGCAATTGATCTGGCGAATCATCTGCGTCCGGGCGATCGCCTCGTGCTAAACGACACGCGCGTCATACCGGCGCGGCTGACCGGGATGCGGTTGCGCGAAAGCGCGGGCGGCGAGACCCGGGCAAGGGTCGAGACGACCCTGCTCGAGCCGTGCGCCGATGGAACTTGGGAGGCACTGCTGAGGCCGTTGAAGAGGGTGCGTGAGGGCGAAGTCATCGAATTCTCGAACGATCTCTCTGCCGTGGTTGAGCGCACGGGAGAAACGACCGTCCGTCTCGAATTCAACCTCAAGGGGTCCGACTTCGATGTCGCGCTAGCCGAGGCGGGTGCCATGCCGCTGCCGCCTTACATCGAGAGCAGGCGGCCGGCGGATGAACTTGACCGACAGGACTATCAGGCCATCTGGGCGAGAGAGAGCGGTGCCGTCGCCGCGCCGACCGCTTCACTGCATTTTGACAACGCGCTCCTGACCGAACTTGACAGGGCCGGGATAGATCGCAGCTTTGTCACGCTTCACGTCGGTGCCGGCACGTTCCTTCCCGTCAAGACGGACGACATATCTGACCACAAAATGCACGCCGAACGCGGAGTCATCTCGGAAGTTGCGGCCGCCGAGATCATGAAGACCCGGGAGTCCGGCGGGCGGGTCATCCCGGTTGGAACAACAGCGTTGCGGCTGCTCGAGTCAGCCGCAGACGCCGACGGGTCGATCAGGCCATGGAAAGGCTCCACGGAGATTTTCATCACGCCAGGCTACCGGTTCTGCATTTCCGATGCGCTCATGACCAATTTCCACTTGCCGCGGTCCACGCTGATCATGCTGGTCTCGGCCTTGATGGGCGTGGATCGAATTCGCGAGGTCTATGTCCATGCAATCGCGCAGGAGTATCGGTTCTTCTCTTACGGCGACGCTTCGCTGCTTTTCCCCGGGGAGTGAAAATCTGGCCAGACGATTGTTCCAAACGCGGGGCGAGGTCTTGCTGCCAAGAGCATTCAAGTCCTGATCTTGGCCGAGCTCGGAACTGGTCGAGGCGTCCGAATTCCGATCACGATATGGTCTTGCCTTGGCTCTAATACAAGTCGCCATATCGCGGATCGCACGAAGCGCCTTTGGGGTCCCCGAAACCTGGAAACCTGATTCGTCCACAGGACTGACACCGCTCGCAAGGATAGGTGTCTGCAGTGCTGCATGCGGCAGAGCACTTGCCGATGCTTGCCGCTGCAATTGCCCTTCCGGCCCGACAGGTTGCGGCACTTGATCATCAAGCTGTGGCTGGCTGCCTTGCAGCGCGCCCGCAGGCATGAGCGCCAGCGCGTGAACGGACGGCAACGCTGTCGAATGGCAGGATACGGCACCAGTTGTCCCCATGAAGGAGGATTCCAGCTGTCGCCGGATTTCGGCGGAAGTCAGGAATGCCGGATACGGCGGCAGATGCAATGCGTCCGGCAGCAGGCCTTGCGAGGAATGCGGAACGTCAGGATCAAGGGGTTTTCGGCCGTGCAGGCAGCAATTGCAAAGGCGCAAAAAGGCGCTGATGTTCGACTCAGACTTCGAGCCGTGGAGCGTTCCTGCAGCCAGTCGCGCGCAGGGTGAGTTTCCGACACTACCTCGTCGCAGATGAACGATTGACACGTGCCAGTTGCGTCTATCCGGAGGAAAAACGGGGCAAACGGAGCACACCGATGCTAAGGGTTATAGGCAGCGTCTGGGCACTTTTGCTCGGCATGTTCCTCTTGATGGTCGGAAACGGCCTCCAGGGCTCGCTCATCGGGATTCGCGGCGCGATCGAGGAATTCTCGACCACCGAACTTGCGGTCATCACTTCGGCCTACTTTGCGGGGTTCCTCTTTGGCTCGCGCATGGCACCTGCAATGATCCGCCGCGTCGGTCACGTCAGGGTATTTGCGGCCCTTGGCTCGTTCATCTCGGCGGTGCTGATTCTCTATCCCACGATCACCTTGCCATGGGCGTGGATCCTGATGCGGGTGATCATCGGCTTCTCGTTCTCTGGAGTGTACGTCACGGCCGAGAGCTGGTTGAACAATGCATCGCCAAATGAGAGCCGTGGCAAGGCACTGTCGCTGTACCTGATCGTTCAGATGTCCGGCATAGTGAGCGGCCAGGCGCTCTTGAACGTCGCGGATCCGGCTGGGTTTGAACTGTTTGTCCTTCCGTCAGTCTTGGTTTCGTTCGCGTTTGTTCCGATCCTGCTCGCGGCAACGCCGACGCCTGCCTTCGCGGCAACGAAGGCGATGAACCTTGCCCAACTCTACCGGGTTTCTCCAACCGGAATCGTGGGCATGTTCTTGCTTGGCCTGATCTTTTCTGCGCAATTCGGGATGGCACCGATATATGGAACGGAGGTGGGCTTCACCGTCTCCCAGATCGCGCTGTTTGTCTCCGCGATCTTTGTCGGGGGCATGGTCTTGCAGTACCCGTTCGGATGGCTGTCGGATCGGATGGACCGCCGAGTGCTGATCTTTGCGGCTGCCGCAGGAGGTTCCATCGGCGGGAGTATTGGATTCCTTTGGGGAGGCACGTTCGGCATGGCGCTCGTGGCCGGCTTCGTACTGGGAGGCGTGTCCAATCCGCTCTATGCGCTCCTGCTTGCATACACGAACGACTATCTCGAGCCCGACGACATGGCCTCGGCGTCAGGCGGCTTGATTTTCGTGAACGGGCTCGGTGCCATTGTCGGCCCGATCATTGTCGGGTGGGCCATGTCGACTGTCGGACCTAATGGTTTCTGGTTGTTCATGGCTGCCGTAATGATCGTGCTGACGGCATATGTGGCCTTCAGGATGGCACGGCGCACGTCGGTATACGCGAGCGACGATGCGTCCGGCACAGTGAGCTACGCGCCAGTCCTGCCGACGGCAACGCCTGTTGCCGTCGAGGCGGCGCAGGAAATTTACGCCGAAAACACGGAAGCGGAAGCTGAAGCGGAAGAGGACGAGGACTCGCCGGGTCCTGCTTGAACGGATGCGGCTGCCCGAAGGCCTTGCAATGCCGAATCCAGCCCTTGCGGGCTAGATGTCGGCAGCAACGCGCCTGTCTTTCGCTCCGCCCGCCGATGTGGCCAAAGTGCCATGCCGCGCCCAACAACGGTCAAGAATGCAAGAACTGTGTTGCGATAGATGCCTGATCGAATGTAAAGCGGGTGCGACGCTGAGTCGTCCTTGGGGGGCGGAAACGGAGCGACCAAAGGTGGTGTTTCATGTCAACCCCCGAAGAAATACTGGCATTTTGGCTGAATGAGATCGGGCCGTCCGGATGGTATAAGGGCGGCGAGGATCTGGACCAGGAAATCCGAGATCGATTTCAGGGCGATCAAGAAGACGCATGCGAAGGCAGGCTTTCGCTTTGGCTTACCTATCCGGCAGGGGCTCTTGCGCACATCATCGTGACCGACCAGTTGCCGAGGAACATGTACCGGGACAGTCCAAAGGCGTTCGATTCGGACAGGCTGGCCAAGGCGGCTGCCAAGATGGCGATCGCGAAGTGCTGGGACACGCGGTTTGGTGAGCCTGAGCGACAGTTCTTCTACATGCCGCTCGTGCATTCGGAGTGCCTTGAGGATCAAGATCGCGCGGTTCGCCTGATCATGTCGCGGATGCCCGAGACGGGCCATAATTTATTGCCGCACGCGCGCGCGCATCGCGAGGTGATCCGTCGCTTTGGCAGGTTCCCCACGCGCAACGCAGCGCTTTCGCGGGAAAGCAACGCTGCTGAGCAGGCCTATCTTGATGCCGGTGGCTACAGTGCTGTCGTCGAGGAGATGCAGGCGGCCTGAACGCCCGGACAGGCTCCTGTCCGGTGAACAAGCCATGTGTTGAGGCTCGGCGAGACAGACGAAACAGGCGGCAAACAACGCGCCATTGGCGGAGCACAGCATGTTGTTCGCCCATTCGCAAGAATGCCGTCTTCACGTGCCTTCCTGCAATTTGCAAGAAATCCATGTCGGCATTGAATTGCTGCCCGCCCCAGCTTTGTTCTCGGCCTGAACCATCCATTTGAACCGTGCTCCCGCAATCGGCAGCAGTCGCGAAATCGCATGGCGGACATTCCCAAGTTTCAATGGTCCATGGGTGACTCCCGGTCGTGACTGTGGCAGATTGTTTAACGTCAAACAATTTATGTTCTGGAGAATGGCATGGCTGAAAAGGCATTTGATGTCATCGTGATTGGCGCGGGGCCCGGGGGCTATGTTGCCGCGATTCGTGCCAGTCAACTGGGCCTCAAGACGGCGATCATTGAACGTGAGCACATGGGGGGGATTTGCCTGAACTGGGGCTGCATACCGACGAAGGCAATGTTGCGGTCGTCAGAATTGTTCCACCTGATGCACCGTGCCGAAGAGTTCGGGCTGAAGGCCAAGGGCGTCGAGTATGACCTCAACGCCGTAGTCGAGCGCTCGCGCGGTGTCGCGAAGCAGCTAAACGGCGGCGTTGGCCATCTGATGAAAAAAAACAAGGTCGAGGTTGTCATGGGAGAGGCGACAGTGCCCGCTCAAGGCAAGGTCGTGGTCAAGACCGACGCTGGAGAAGAAAGGCTCTCCGCCAAGTCGATCGTTCTTGCCACCGGCGCGCGTGCCCGGGAATTGCCTGGACTCGAAGCCGACGGGGAGCGCGTCTGGACCTACAAGCACGCATTGATGCCCCCGCATATGCCGAAGAAGCTGCTCGTGATCGGTTCCGGCGCGATCGGCATTGAATTCGCCAGCTTTTACAACACGCTCGGAGCCGCGACGACCGTTGTCGAGGTCATGGACCGCATACTGCCGGTCGAGGACGCCGAAGTCAGCGCATTCGCAAAGAAGGCATTTGTGAAGCAGGGCATGAAGATCCTCGAAGGGGCGAAGGTGACCAAGCTCGACCGCACGAGCAACAAGTTGACTGCCCATATCGAGATCGGTGGCAAGGTCGAGAAGCACGACTTCGACACTATCATTTCCGCCGTGGGCATTGTGGGCAATACGGAAGGCCTCGGGCTTGAGGCGCTTGGCGTCAAGATTGACCGGACACATGTGGTGACAGACGAATTCTGCAGGACCGGCGTCGAAGGGCTGTATGCAATCGGCGACGTCGCCGGGGCACCTTGGCTCGCGCACAAGGCCAGCCATGAAGGAGTCATGGTCGCGGAGTTGATCGCAGGCAAGAACAAGGTGCATCCAGTCAAGCCGGAAAGCATCGCAGGCTGTACATACTGCCATCCGCAGATTGCAAGTGTCGGACACACCGAGGCCAAGGCCAATGAAATGGGCTACAAGGTCAAGGTCGGTCGCTTTCCGTTCGTCGGCAACGGCAAGGCCATCGCGCTTGGTGAGCAGGAGGGGCTGGTCAAGACGGTGTTCGACGAGAAGACCGGTGAATTGCTTGGGGCGCACATGGTTGGTGCGGAAGTCACCGAGCTCATTCAGGGCTATGTCGTGGGCCGGCAACTGGAGACGACGGAAGAGGATCTAATGGGCGCCGTCTTCCCGCATCCGACGCTCAGCGAGATGATGCATGAGAGCGTTCTGGACGCCTACGATCGCGCCATCCACATTTGATCCGGACGCGTTTGTGACGCTCTGGGCTCCGGCCGCAAGTTCTTCGTCGCCCGGGTCCGTGCATGCGGCCAGGTACACCGCATGACCCTGGGTCCGGTGGCGGCCATGCCTCCGGAAATCGCGCGCAGGCGGGCGATGGCCCTGCTTGCCGAGGCAAATGCGGGCGGCGATTCTGCCTGCGGTTCGTTCTCAACCTCAGGACCCGGTAGGAATCCCGTTCCGTCATTGGTAGCGGAGGCGCAGGTAGTAGTTCGCCACCCATTCGTCGATGTCGCGCGGCACGGGCACGATGCAATGATCCGCGTTCAACGTGCCTGAGGCAACGCGCTCCAGGCACTTGGCCTGCAAGGCGAACCCGAAATCCATCGCCTCGATCGAGTTGCCAAGAGGGCGCGGACCAGCCAGATTGGCCATGTGGCCCATGGCCGCGATCGTCACCGTTCGGCCGTCCCTCAATGTCAGTGTCATTAGTGCGCCGTCTTCGAGGTCGCGGCTCCTGACCACGTCCGGGGAGGACATGATTCCCTGGACGTCGATCTCTGTCGGGAAATGCCCGCCGTTCAAAAGGATGGCGCCGTCCTTGATCAGGTCAAGGTCATCCGCCGTCAGCACGCCGACTGCGCCGGTTTCGGTCACGATGACATCCGCGGAGGTGATGGCCAGATCGCGCGACGGTGTCATGAAGCCGTCCAGATGCGCCTCAAGGCGACGCACCGGATCGATCTCGACGACTGACACCAGCGAATGCGCGTTGCGGAAACAGGTGGCAACGCCTTCGCCGCACGGCCCGTATCCGAAGACTGTCACGTGCTTGCCGTTCGTGGACCTGTTGGTCAGCCGCATGCAGGATTCAAGCATGCTCTGGCCCACCGCATGACGGTTCTCGCCAAACTGCTTGATCGGACTGTCATTGACCACGAGGATCGGCATGTTCAGCCGCTCCCGCACGGGCCACAGGCGCATCCGGCCGGAGGTGGTCTCCTCGGTCCCGCCAAGCAGCCCCGGATATGGATCATCCAGGTAGAGCGCGAACAGGTCGCCGCCGTTGTCGAGCAGCAGCTGAGGTCTTTCCGCCAGCACTTTCTTCAGCGATTTCGCGTGACGGGCGGCATCGGTCGTCTTCGCTGCGTGAACCGTGATCCCCCGGGACCTCAGGAACGCCACGCTCTCCGGCTGCGTGCTGCCGAGGTTGCCGGAAGCCACGACGT
>JAJEFO010000086.1 GCA_022820365.1 Silicimonas sp. | reverse complement strand
CCTGGTAGAACACCGCGGCCTGGCCCGGGGTAATGGCGCGCTGGGGTTCGATGAAACGCACGAAGGCTCCGCCGCCAATTGCCGACACGGTCGCAGGGGCTTCGGCGAACTTGTAGCGGATCTTGACCGTTATCGCGGTGTTCGCGGGTGGTTCCACTCCGGAAACCCAGGAAACTGGGTGGGCGTACAGGGTATCCCGATACAGGTTTTGCTCGGAGCCGACTACCACGCGGCGCGTGTCCGGTTCGAGGCGTATTACGAAACGGGGAGGGCCGCCGGACAGACCCAAACCGCGCCGCTGGCCCACGGTGAAATATTGGATGCCATCGTGCTGCCCGACGACGTTTCCGGCGGCATCGACAATGTCTCCGGGCCGTTCGTCAGTACGCAGGCGCAGGAATTCGCGGTAGTCTCCGGTTGGGATGAAGCAGATGTCCTGGCTGTCGGGCTTGTCGGCCACGGACAGGCCGTGCGTACCTGCGAGTTCGCGTGTCTCCTTCTTGGAAGCCAGGTGCCCAAGGGGAAAGCGCAGGAACTCGAGCTGTTCCGGCGTCGTCGTGAACAGAAAGTAGCTTTGATCCCGTGCCAGATCTGCGGCCATGTGCAATTCCGGTCCAGATTCGCCAAGCTTCCTTTGGATGTAATGTCCCGTGGCCATGCAATCCGCGTCGAGGTCATGCGCGGTCTCGAGGAGATCCTTGAACTTCACCCGTTCGTTGCAGCGAATGCACGGCACGGGGGTGGCACCGGCAAGGTAGCTCTCGGCAAACTCCTCAATCACGGTCTCACGAAAGATGCTTTCGTAGTCGAGGACATAGTGCGGAAACCCCATCGTTTCCGCCACCCGGCGCGCGTCGCGGATGTCCGCCCCCGCGCAGCAGGCGCCCTTTTTGGCCAAGGCGGCCCCGTGGTCATAGAGCTGAAGCGTGACGCCCACCACGTCGTAGCCTTCGCGTGCGAGTTCGGCGGCCACGACGGAGCTGTCCACGCCGCCGGACATGGCCACGACGACACGGGTCTCCGAAGGCAGCTTCGGAAAGCCAAGCGAATTTAGATTTTCGGCTCCGTCAAGCGCCATGGTATCACCGTGAAAGAAATGTCGTGCGAAATACAGGAAAATCGCAGTCACTGACAAGGGCCGGGCTCCGGCACGGGTCGACCTGCGCAGCCCACAAGCGAGAAGCGGACCCAGAAGAAACCCATGTCCAGTAGGAATCTTCCGAATCTGACGAGACCACGAAGGAGATGCTTGATATCTCCGAGCAGACCTGTTTCCTGCACGCCTTCTGCAGAACTGACCTGAAGACCAAGATCAAGGTCGCGCGCCGGTGCGCGCGCCTCCGGCCAAGGAGAGACGATGAAGACAAAGGTTTGCATCATCGTCGGCGGGCCATCCGGGCTGTTGCTCAGCCATATCCTTGACGCCAACGGCATTGACAACGTCGTGCTCGAGCGTCAGTCCAAAGACCACGTGCTTGGCCGTATTCGGGCGGGCGTTCTGGAGCCGGGTGCCGCACAGCTGCTGCGAGACTACGGGCTTGGCGAGCGCATGGACCGCGAGGGCAAGACGAAGAACGGAAACAGGATCCTTTGGCAGGACCGTCCCGACTTCCTCATCGACGTCAAGAAATGGACGGGACAACAGATGATGGCCTATGGTCAGACCTATATCACCGAAGACCTATATGCCGCCCGCGAACGCGATGGCGGCGCGGTGGTCTGCGATGCCAAGGACGTCGCACTGCACGACATCGAGACCGATGCGCCTCATGTGACATATCAGAAGGACGGCCAAAGGCATCGCGTCGACTGCCGCTTCATTGCCGGGTGCGACGGGTTCCATGGCCCCTCGCGCCAGGCGATCCCGGCTACGCATCGCCAGGAATATGAGCGCATCTACCCGTTCGGCTGGCTTGGCATCATGGTCGAGAAACCGCCGCTCGACGACTTCATCTATGTCTATCATGAGGACGGCATGGCCATGGCGGCCCAACGCAACCCGATGCTCAGCCGTTACTACATCCAGGTGCCGCTGTCTGATACGCCAGAGGATTGGTCTGACGACCGGTTTTGGGAAGCTCTTTTGCACCGTTTCCCAGTCGACGTGGCCAAGACCATCCACACAGGTCCGTCGATCGAAAAGTCCATTGCGCCGCTGCGCAGTTTCGTCAGCGAACCAATGCGCCACGGCAGCCTGTTCCTGGCGGGCGATGCCGGCCATATCGTGCCGCCGACCGGGGCCAAGGGCCTGAACTTGGCGTTTTCCGACGTTTACTACTTGCAACGTGCACTGGCGGCGCATTTCAAGGACGCCACCGACGATCTTCTTGAAGACTACTCGGCCACTGCGCTCATGCGCGTCTGGGCCGCCGAGAACATCTCTTGGCGGCTGACCAAGCTGTTGCACGTGTTTCCCGACGAGGAACCGTTCGACCAGAAGATTCGCGAGAACGACTATGACTTGCTGCTGACGTCTGAAGCCGCCCAGCACGCGCTTGCCTACGAATATGTCGGCCTGCCCTACGCAACCTGACTGCACTAGGGCCAGCGCGATCGCCGATCCAGCCACCCAACCGGGGAGGAAGCAAGCGGGCTTTCGACGAACGGTTGACACACGGGAAGCGCCCAGCCGATCAAGCCTGGGTGCACGTGTCCGAAACATGCAGACTTGGCGTGTGGAGCCGCACTTGGGACGCAGATCGGCTTTCGTCCTGGCCGGCTATTCGACTGCCTGACGTCGACATGCCGCGAAAGCGGAACAGCGCAAGGCGTAAACCTTTCGTTGCAAGCCCCAATGGATTGGCATCGCCCAACACAGGAAATTGTCTCAAGACATCGAGACTCGAACGACTGGAAGCGATCAAGGCCTCAGCGATTCCTCGCTAAGGCCTTGTTTTGTTGGCTCCGGCGGTTGGGATCGAACCAACGACCAATTGATTAACAGTCAACTGCTCTACCGCTGAGCTACGCCGGAAAACCGACGGTGGATATAGCAATGCTTGCGGACCGCGTCCAGTGGGAAGGAACGGCGAAATTCAGTGGCCTGCCGCAACTGCAATGGTCGTTCCGGAACCTGGCTTCAAATGAACGCAGGGGTCAGTTTCGGGAAAATCGTGCGGACAGTCCGAGTTCTGGATGTGCCATTGCCGACCCCCTTTCGACAAGGTCGATGAGATGCGCAAAGACGTTTCGCGATGCAGCAGACAGCATGGCAGCCGGGGTGTCTGTGTAGACCTTGCGCGTGATCTCCACGACGCTTTGCCGTGACGTGTTCAGTGCATCCAGGATCGCATCTGCCCGGGCTTGGCGATGCTTGATCAGCCAGGAAAGGCGCTCCTCCGGTTCCAGAATGTCAGGCCCATGTCCGGACAGGAGCCGACGGGCTCCCAGGCGGGCCAAGCGTTCAGACGTCTGCATGAAGTCCCTGACGTTTCCGTCGGGCGGCGACACGAGCGAGGAAGACCATTCCATCACGTGATCACCCGAGAAGACGACGTCATCCATTCGAAAGGCAAGATGACCGGCAAAGTGGCCGGGTGAGTGAATCACTTCAAGCTGCCAGTCCTCGCCGTTGACGACGTCGCCGTCGGATATCTGGATGTCGGGGCGAAACAGGCTGTCGACGCCTTCGCCACCGCCCGCAAGTCCTGCCTTCGCAAGGCCCTGCATGGTTGCACTTCGCCCGGCCTCGGGAGGCCCGAAACCAAGCACTGCTGCTCCCGTTCTCTCGGCAAGTGTCCGGGCAAGCGGGCTGTGGTCGGCATGCGCGTGCGTTATCAATACGTGGGTGACGTGCTCGCCCGCCGTTGCACGCAAAATTGCATCAAGATGGGCTTCGTCCTCAGGCCCAGGATCGATGACTGCAACCCGGCCCTCGCCGACAATGTAGCTGTTCGTTCCCCAATGGGTCATTATGCCTGGGTTCGGGGCAAGGATGCACCGAATTCCGTCTCCAGCGGTTCGGACATGCCCTGCTTGAGGTTTGCTCATCGACCCTTTTTCTCCCGCTCCATCGCCCTTAGGGTCATGGCATGATTGCGCGGCTTCTGAAACACTGGATGCCAAGGACCTTTTACGGGCGCTCGATTCTGATCCTGCTCGTGCCCGTGACCGTCATCATGGTGGTCGTCACGGTCGTGTTCATTCAGCGCTTGTACGAGGGCGTGACCGAGCAGATGACGGTGGCCGTGGCGCACGAGATCAAGCTCATCCTTGGCCGAATCGACGTTGATGCTCCGGATGCAAGCAGCGCATTCGGTGGAGCACTGGAGGTCGCCGAACCCCTTGGAATCCGAATCTCTTCGGGAGCCGCGGAAAACGTGACGCGGCGTGACTGGTTTGACCTGTCAGGCAAGACCGTCATTGAAACGCTTGATCGGGAGATAGAGCAATTGCTCGGAGTTGATCTGGTGGGTCTTCACGGCTTTGCCCGGCTTTCCGTCAGCACCGAATTGGGGCCGGTCGAACTGATCGTTTCCCGGCGGCGGCTCAATGCGCGCAATCCGCATCAGTTTCTTGTCCTGATCGGGTTTACAGCGCTCTTGATGTCGGCAATTGCACTCTTGTACATGCGCAACCAGATTCGTCCGATTCGGCGCCTTGCAATTGCGGCGGAGGCTTTCGGCAAGGGACGTGTCGTGCCGTACGAACCGAGAGGCGCCGCCGAACTGCGATTAGCAGGCAAGGCGTTTCTCGACATGCGCGGCCGAATTGAGCGTCAAATCGAGCAGCGAACATTGATGCTGTCCGGGGTAAGCCACGATTTAAGGACGCCATTGACCAGGATGAAGCTCGGGCTTTCGCTCATGGATGACAGTACCGAAACGGAAGCGATGCGCCGTGACGTTCAGGACATGGAGGGCATGCTGGAGGCTTTTTTGTCATTCGCGGAGGGTGACGCCTTGGAGGAGCCCGTGCAAATTGATCCATTGGAATTCGTGCGCAAGCTGACGAATCGCTTCGCGCGAAGCGAGCCGGTGGTCCTTGGAGCGCTGAAAGGAGAAGGGCGCGCAATGCTGCGTCCGGCGGCGCTGCAACGCGCCCTCGAAAACCTTATTGTCAATGCAGTGCGATATGGCGGACGCGCCACGGTATCTGCGCAAGTTGCAAAGGATCGAATCAAGTTTGTTGTGGAGGACAGCGGGCCGGGCATTCCGGAAGATCAGCGTGAATTCGTGCTCAAGCCTTTCATCCGGCTTGATTCGGCCAGAAATCAAGATGTCGGCTTGGGTGTGGGGCTTGGCCTGTCAATTGCTGCAGATGCGGCGCGACAGCATGGTGGAACTTTGTCACTTTCGGAAAGCAGGGATTTGGGCGGCCTAAAGGCCGAGATTTCGATTCCAAGGTGAAAAAGGGCGGCAAATAATGCCGCCAAATTCTCAATTTCAGATTTCGAGGCTCTTGGCTGACTTGCCTTTGTCTCTTGCCTCTCTGAACCATCCTGGCTGGCGTCCACGGCCGGACCAGGTCTGGCTGGGTTCGTTCGGGTTCCGATACTTCGGCGGTACAGGGGATTTGCGGTTTTTTCTTTTCTTGCCCAAGACTTCGCTGACAGGCAGGCCGTGCTTTTTTGCAATTTTCTGGGCCGCGTCCTGAAGTTCTTTCGCCGCGGCCGCAATCGTGCGCGCCCGGCTGGTCTTGAGTTCGTTTTCGACGCCGCGTTTGAGCGCCTTCAGCTCTCTTTCAGAGAGCTTTCCGAGGTTGAATTTCGTTGCCATGCGATTCTCCTTGGCTGCGATGGCATAGACTGCCACATCGGCAATGATTGTTTGTGCTATATTTTTATTGGTGGAAACGCAACTACCAATTCTCGGCAAAGTAGGAGTTTCTGAAACTTTGTGTTGGCACTTCCATCTCCGGACAAATTCGGACATTGGCATAGATACCAAGCTCGCGTCGCAACGCAGTTTTTGGGTCAATCCAGATCAATATGCTTCCAGAAAATGTCGGCATTGGAATAATGAATTTTGCCTTGGATCTGGGGCCATTGGCCTTAGCCCTTGCATGCTTGGATCAACTATTGCATCGTCACCGTTTCCCCGTGTTGCCGCACTAAGGTATGCATATCAATCTTGTACATTGATGAAGAAGGCACAGGCGAAATTCGACTTCATTCCGATGGAGAAATTCTCGATCTCAATTTGCAGAATTTGTGAGATGATTGATGTCCATTCAAAGTCACGCGTTAATTTGTCGCACGTGATTCTATCCGAACCAGCGCTGGAACGGCGAGCACTCCATGCGTGTGCTGTAAAGAAACCACTGAAGCATGATGCCTTTCGGCGCACTGGCAATTTGCCGGACTAAACATGATTTCCGGTCGCGTGTCGGCAGCGCCTCGGCAATGGAAGATCGTAAGCAATGGCGAGACGCCTTAGCGCGGACATGCTCCAATGCCAGCGCGTCGTTGGCATCCGACATCGCGCAGCAACAATCCGGCATCCGTGCGAATGGTGGGCCCGGAGGGACTCAAACCCCCAACCAATGCGTTATGAGCGCACTGCTCTAATCAATTGAGCTACAGGCCCGACCTCCGGAGAGGGGATAACAGACCGGGCGCGACGGTCAAGCGCAGTGCCTCTCGTGGACACCGAGGCAGCGTTCCGGTATCCGCAGCCCAAACTGGAGAAGGACACGCATGGTCACAGGCGGTCTCACCTATGCCGGTGCAGGCGTGGACATCGAGGCGGGCAACGCGCTGGTCGAACGAATCAAGCCCGCTTCCGCTCGAACCACTCGCCCCGGCAGCGTTGCTGGACTGGGCGGATTCGGCGGCATGTTCGACCTCAAGGCGGCAGGATACGAGGATCCGATCATCGTGGCCGCGACCGATGGCGTCGGAACCAAGCTTAAAGTCGCAATCGAGGCTGGCCAACTTGGCGGCGTCGGCATCGATCTCGTGGCAATGTGCGTCAACGACTTGGTTTGTCAGGGTGCCGAGCCGCTCTTCTTCCTCGACTATCTTGCGACCGGGCGTCTCGATGTCGACCGTGCGGCGCAGGTGATCGAGGGAATCGCCGAAGGCTGTGCACGGTCGGGATGTGCCCTGATTGGCGGTGAAACTGCCGAAATGCCTGGGATGTACGCAAACGACGACTTCGATCTCGCAGGCTTTGCTGTCGGCGCAATGGAGAGAGGGCGAGGACTGCCTGCCGGGGTTTCCGAAGGAGACGCCCTGCTCGGCCTTGCCAGCGACGGAGTGCACTCGAACGGATATTCACTGGTTCGTCGGATCGTGGAAGAGCACGGCTGTTCCTGGGATGACGCGTGCCCTTGGGCAGCCGGCTCGCTGGGCGAGGCGCTGCTGGCGCCGACCCAGCTCTATGTCCGCGGTGCCGTCAACGCATTCCGGGAGGGAGCATTGCGCGGACTGGCGCACATCACTGGCGGCGGCCTGACCGAGAACGTGCCGCGGGCGTTGCCCGACGGTCTCGGCGCCGAAATCGATCTCGGCACATGGGACTTGCCGCCGGTCTTTGCTTGGCTCGCCGAAACGGGCGGTCTTGCCGAATCGGAATTGCTGCGAACCTTCAATGCCGGAATCGGAATGGTTGCGGTCACGCCTGAGGCGTCGGTTGACTGCGCGGCAGCGACGTTTGCCGAAGCCGGGCATCGGGTGTTCCGGATAGGCAGGGTGGTCGCGGGCAACGATGTTGCCTTTCAAGGCAAGTTGCTTTGAGGCGGATCGCCATCCTCATATCCGGCAGCGGATCGAACATGGTGGCGCTCGTGCGGGACATGGTCGGGAACCACCCTGCACGCCCGGTGCTCGTGCTGTCGAACGAGCCGAATGCCGACGGGCTGAAACGGGCAAGGGAGATGGATGTAGAGACTGCTGTCGTGGATCACCGTCCGTTTCGAGATGACAGGGCCGCATTTGGGTGCGCCTTGAACGAGCGCCTTGAAGCTGTCCGACCGGACATCATCTGCCTTGCCGGATTCATGCGCATACTTGCCCCTGGATTCACAGGGCGCTGGTCTGGCCGCATCCTGAACATCCACCCGTCGCTCCTTCCGAAATACCCTGGCCTTGACACGCATGCCCGCGCGATCGCGGCTGGCGACGACGAGGCGGGATGCACGGTTCATGAAGTTACGGACAAACTCGATTCCGGTCCGGTTCTGGGACAGGCGCGCGTACCAATCAATTTCGGCGATACGGTCGATGTGCTCGCGGCCCGTGTCCTGACTGCGGAGCACCAGCTTTACCCGGCGGTCTTGCGTCGATTCGCGGACGGTGACAGATCGCCAGTTTACTTGCCCGAGGGAATTGCGCCGAAAGCCGGTGCAGCACCCGGAACAGGCGCGGGGACAATGAACTGAGATGAATACGATCACGACAACGCAGGAACTCGTCGCGTTCTGCAGGAAAGCGTCTTCGGCTCCGTACGTGACAGTTGACACCGAGTTCATGCGGGATCGGACCTATTTCTCCAAGCTGTGCCTCGTGCAGCTGGCAGTGCCGGGAATATCCGAAGACGACGCCGTTCTGGTTGATCCGCTGGAACGCGGCCTGACTCTTGATCCGCTGTATGAGCTTCTCGGCAACGAGAACGTGACCAAGGTCTTTCATGCGGCCCGACAGGACATCGAGATATTCTTCGTCGAAGGCGGGGTCATTCCGTTGCCGCTCTTCGACACGCAGATCGCTGCCATGGTGGCGGGATTCGGCGAGCAGGTCGGGTACGAGACGCTCGTTCGAAAGATTGCGCAGGCCGAGCTCGACAAGTCCTCGCGCTTCACTGATTGGTCGCGGCGTCCGCTCAGCAATGCGCAAATGCACTATGCTTTGGCGGACGTTACGCATTTGCGTGACATCTATGAACGTCTTTCCGCGGAACTGGACGTGTCCGGACGACGATCCTGGGTCGAAGAGGAACTTGCCGTGCTTGTCGACCCGGCAACCTACGCAGTTGAACCTGATGAGGCGTGGCGGCGCATCAAGACCCGCTCCGATTCGGGCCGACACCTTGCCATCGTGCGAGAGCTTGCGCGATTTCGCGAAACTTATGCCCGGGACAAGAACATTCCGCGCAACCGCGTGATCAAGGATGACGCAATTCTCGAACTGGCGTCGACAAAGCCTCGGACAATTGATCAGCTCGGCCGATCCCGGCGCCTGCTGCAAAACGCCCGAAGGGGCGAAATTGCGAATGGACTGCTCGCTGCCGTGAAAGCGGGAATCGAGACGCCTGACGACAAACTGCCGAATTCGGAACGCCGACGCGGCCAAGCACAGGTGAATCCTGCTCTTGCAAGCCTGTTGCGCGTGCTGCTCAACGCAAAGTCGGAGGAACTCGGTGTTGCGCAGAAGTTGATCGCGACATCTTCCGAACTGGATGAAATTGCAGCCGGCAACTACGATGGCCAGCCCATGAAGGGCTGGAGGCGAAAAGCGTTCGGCGAAGATGCGCTTGGGCTTTGCAAGGGCAAGCTCGCCCTTCGTGCCAATGGGACGTCGGTCGAAGTGTTCGAAGTTTGATTCGCGCCGAGGGCAGCGGTCCGATTGTCAGGGCCGAACGGACTTTGAATTCTGCGCTCCGTTCACCCTGATGCTCCGTACATCGGCGAGACGGGCATCCGGGATGAAGAGAGCGGCGGTGAGTACCCGTGACCGCTGCGTCGACTGGGGCTGTGAATCGCGCGGCGGCACCGCACGGAAGCTGTAGGACAGGACGCCGTCGACCGGCTTGCCGTTGGGCGCATCATTGACGAGCTCGGGCTTGAACCAACCTTGAGTCACGGGCAGGGCGGTCGCGAGAACGATGGCACCGGCCGTCACGTCTTCGACGGCAAGCGACGTGATTTCGGCCACCCGGGGACGAGGGTCTTCGTTCGCAGCTTGAAGCTCGTCTTCCGTTGCGTCCGAAAGGGGTTCTGATTGCCATCCGCCGATGCGCGGGAGAGCATCGCATCCCGACAATCCGGTTGCCAAGAGACCCATCAGGATACATCTGCGTGACGTCATTGTCCTTCCCCTCGTTCTTGGGAGATATGTCGATGGACTGACAGGATTGCGCGATCTCCTTTCGACATGTTCTTGCGAATCATCGGGTCTCCGGCAAAATGCCATCGACATTCAGAAGCGCCAATCCCGGACACCATGCCACTTGGGCGGGCGTCGCGGCGTGGCCGGAAGCCAAGAATTGAGCGAACCTGGGATCGGAACGCGCAGACTTGCTCTCATGGCACGGCATGAATAGCACACGCGGCACACACGACAAGGCACAAAACGGAGCGCCCAAGGGCACAAGCTCCTTGCCCTTTCCCTTTCCGCAATTGCCGGTCCGGCTGCCGGGGTTGAGAGGCGTCAGGCTCTGGACCTTGAACGGGACTCGCCTTAATTGGAAGTCCATGGCACAGGAAGAATTCGAAGAAATCGTGGATGCCTTCGACTACCTCGATGAGTGGCAGGATCGGTATCGCCACGTCATCGATATGGGCAAGGCGATGTCTCCTCTGGACGAGGCGCTGAAAGTGCCGGCCACGAAGGTCGAGGGCTGCGCGAGCCAGGTCTGGCTGGTGCCGAACGTCGAAGGGACGGGCGCCACTGCGATCTTCACCTTCGAAGGCGAGAGCGATGCGGTGATCGTGCGCGGGCTGATTGCGGTTCTGAAGGCGCTGTTTTCGGGATTGAGCGTGCGCGAAGTCCTGAACGTTGATGCCCGTGCCGAACTGAATCGCCTTGGATTGGAGGAGCACCTGACGTCGCAGCGTTCGAACGGCCTTCGTTCCATGGTGAAGCGGATCCAGGAACTGGCCGGCAGCGTCCGCGGAAATTAGGACGCCCTCAGAATTTGAATTCAGGAACGGCCCGTGGCCGTGTCGTCCAGACGTGCATTCGCGTATTCGAATCGTGCATGGCCGCCATGCAAGACTGCATGACGATTGGACTTTGTGCTCCATTGCGGGTATTGCGGCGCGCAGGCAGATGGAGCCGAGATGAGTGTCAGAGACCTGAAGATCCCCGGCCAGCGTCATCCCGAAAAGGCGCGTCGTCCGGACAGCGACCAGCCGAAGAAGCCGGAATGGATTCGCGTCAAGGCACCGGCGGGTCAGGGCTATGCCAGGACCCGGAACATAATGCGCGAGCACGGTCTCGTAACCGTCTGCGAGGAAGCGGGCTGCCCCAACGTGGGCGAGTGCTGGAGCCAAGGCCACGCCACGATGATGATCATGGGCGAGGTTTGCACGAGGGCCTGCACGTTTTGCAACGTCGCAACCGGAAAGCCCCCGGAGGCGCTCGATGCCTTCGAGCCCGGTCGTGTTGCGGATGCCGTGCAGAAACTCGGTCTCAAGCACGTGGTGGTGACGTCGGTAGACCGCGACGATGTCGAGGACGGCGGAGCGGAACATTTTGCGCGCACCGTTCGCGCGATCCGACGACGGTCTCCAGACACGACCATCGAGATCCTGACCCCGGACTTCCTGAAATGTGCGCCTTCCGCGCTCGAGGCCGTGGTCGACTCGCGGCCAGACGTGTTCAATCACAATCTCGAGACGGTTCCTGGCCTCTATCCCGAGGTCCGCCCCGGGGCACGGTATTTCCATTCCCTTAGGCTGCTGCAACGCGTGAAGGAGCTGGATCCTTCCATGTTCACCAAGTCGGGCATCATGGTCGGGCTGGGCGAGGACAGGCAGTCCGTGCTCCAGGTCATGGACGACATGCGTGCGGCGGACGTGGATTTCCTGACGATCGGTCAGTACCTGCAGCCAACCCGCAAGCATCACCGGGTCGACAGGTTCGTGACGCCCGAGGAGTTTGCCGGTTACGAAAGGGCAGCCTACGGCAAGGGATTCCTCATGGTGTCCGCGACGCCGCTGACGCGTTCGTCCTATCATGCCGGCGATGACTTTGCCCGGCTGCGCGATGCCCGCCTGAAGAAAGTCGGCCAGATCTAGGAGCCCCGATCCGGTCCTGAAATCGGTCAGGCCGGGACCACTCTTCGACCACGGCGATTGCCGTTCTTGAAGGGACGTCGCTGTTGCCGAACTGCGCCGGATGCTAATGTGCGCGCGAGATTGCGACAGGAGGCGATGCCATGGATGATCAGACCTCGCAAAGAGCGGGTGAAGAGCACGGCGAAGACGAATACGCGCTCAACCGCAGTCTCGTGTCCCAGGTCCAGCTGGCTTTGGCGGCTGGAAACGCGGATCGCCTCGCAGAGCTCTTCGACCCGCTTCATCCCGCGGATGTTGCGGACCTCGTGGAACAGCTTGACGATGGTCGGCGCCGCGAACTGCTGGTGCTGGCCGGTCACCTGATCGACGGCGAGGTCCTTTCGGAAATCGACGAGGACATCCGTGAGGGCGTCATCGAGTTCCTCCCTGACAAGCAGTTGGCGGATGCGGTCCGCGAACTCGAATCGGATGACGTTGTCGACATCCTGGAAGATCTTGGAGAGCCGCAGCAGGAGGTGATCCTCGACGCACTGGACACAGGTGACCGAATTGCGGTTGAGCAGTCGCTGTCCTTTCCGGAGGACTCAGCCGGTCGCCTCATGCAGCGCGAAGTGGTAACGGCCCCGGAGCATTGGCAGGTCGGCGACGCCATCGATCACCTGCGCGAACGCGATGACCTGCCAGAACAGTTCTACCACATTATGCTCGTCGACCCGCGCCACGAACCGGTCGGCTACGTGACCTTGGGACGGGTCATGTCCTCGCGCCGCGACGTGCCTCTTTCCACGATCACCGAGGAAAGTTTCCGGACATTTCGTGTCGATGAGGACGAGGGTGACGTCGCCTACGCCTTCAACCAGTACCACCTGATCTCGGCCCCGGTGGTTGACGCGTCAGGCAGGCTTGCAGGCGTGATCACGATCGATGATGCCATGGCGGTGCTGGACGAGGAGCACGAAGAGGACGTGTTCCGGCTTGCGGGCGTCGGCGAAGAAAGCCTGTCGACGTCAACCGTCACGATCGTCTGGCGCAGGTTCCCGTGGCTGGCGGTGAACCTTGTCACTTCGATCATCGCCTCGATCGTGATTGCGCAGTTCGAGGACGTCCTGGTGGCCGTCGTCGCGCTTGCGGTTCTCATGCCCATCGTGGCGTCCATGGGCGGAAATGCCGCGACGCAGTCAATGACGGTGGCGGTTCGGGCCCTGGCAAAGCGCGACCTGACGAGTTCGAACGCGCTCAGGGTCATTTGGCGGGAAAGCCAGGCAGGGTTTCTCAACGGCGGGCTCTTTGCCGTGATCATGGGGGCAGTAGGCTACGCCTGGTTCGGCTCCCCGCTGCTCGGTGTCGTCATCGGAGTTGCGATGATCGTGAACCTCGTCGTGGCAGGATTTTCCGGCGTTCTCGTGCCTATCGCGCTCGAAAGGGTGCGGATCGACCCGGCACTCGCATCTGGTAGCTTCGTCACGACGGTTACCGACGTTGTCGGGTTCTTTACGTTTCTTGGCCTGGCTTCCCTGGTGCTCCTGTGAACGTGGCGAACCTGAAGGCCAAGAAGGCCAATATGCGCAAGGCAGCGTCGCGCCGTCGTGAAGGTGCAAATCCAAGCGATGCGGATGCTGCATGCGAGCATCTTGTTGCCGCGGTTCGGGATGCGACCGGGTTGACGGTCTCGGGCTACTGGCCGATCCGCACCGAAATCGACCCAAGGCCTGCGATGCGTGCACTAGCCGGATCTCACGAGCTTTGCCTGCCCGTGGTGCAGGGCAAGGACCAGGCCTTGAAGTTTCGCCGGTGGATGCCTGGCACGGAACTGATCGAGGGCGCCTTTGGCGCTGCCATTCCGCGGGACCGGGTCGAACTCGTGCCGTCCATCCTGATCGTGCCGCTGCTTGCCTTCGACAGCAAGGGCGGCCGTCTGGGCTATGGCGGCGGCCATTACGACAGGACTCTGGAGGCACTGCGTTCGCGTGACAAGGTGACCGCAATTGGGTTTGCCTACGACATCCAGGCATGTCGCGACGTCCCGCGTGAGGCGACCGACCAGCTACTCGACTTCGTCGTCACCGAGTCTGGGATTATGGGGCCCGCGTGAAGCGCGGCTCACAATTATGACGACATGCATGGCAGGCAGCGATCGCGCACGTCAATGCGCCTGTGGAGGCTGCTGTCTTCGGGGTCGCGAGATCACCGGTCTGGGTCACGAATGCAGGCAGATCCGCCGATGCAGGTGAAACCCTTCACGGCGAGACGGTAGCATGACAACAATGGCGCGACCGCAACCTTCAAGGGTCACGGCATTCGGCCATGTGGTTCGCAGCGGTCATCTGCTCCGATCCGGTCGTGTGCCTGGTCCATCGTTGCCGTTCGTTGAATGCTCGCGGGTGACTTGAAGCAGTTGTTGTACCTCGTGAAGACGCAGCTTCGCTGGCACATCGCCACGTGATTGGGTGACATCGTGCAGGAGAACTTCCAGAACCGCGTTGTGGCATCATCTCTCAACGGCGCACGCCGTGGTCCTTCTTCGCTCGAGCCAGTTCCAGGAATCGTGCCTTGATCTGCGAGAACAGGCTAGGAGGGACGAATCCGTAGGCGAACACGTCCGGCTGACCAGGCAGGGGCGACAGTCCGCCATTTGGCCATTCATCGACATTGTGCTCCGAGACAATCACCCAGCTCGGCGCGTGGTCCATGCCCAAGGCTTGCTTTACGCGCACCGGAACCTCGACGCCAAACGAACTGTCTGCGGGCGGCGAATGAGTGATCGGCAGCAGAACAACGTAACGCGGTATGACACTTGGATCGGTGGCGGCTACCAAACAGGCTGGACGAGTCTTGCCCTGATCTTGGCCCGAAGCGGCATCATCCGCCCAGAGATAGTCGTAGCGGACGACCAAGCCCGGCTTCGGATCTGGAAGGGTCACGGTTCTGCCGTTACGTCAGGAGTTCATCAAGCGGCTCGTGTTTCGCATCCATTTCCGCGCGTTCCAATGCGTCGATCACCACATCGGTGGCGCTTTCAGTGCGATGGCTCCGCTGTGCCGAAGCTCGAAGCCAGTCATATTGTTCCGCAGACAGCAGCACAAACTCACGACGGCCGTGCCGGGTTATTTCCACCGGCTCGCGTTGTGCCTCATGCTGGACCTGTCCGAACTTGCGCTGAAACTCGAATGCGCTCACTGTTGCCATGACAGTCTCCCCGGGCAAGCTGGGTTTGCCTTAACATACGTATTTTCCGTAGAATTAGAAGAGCCATGTCAGGGTGTGGGTCATCCTTTTGGTCACGACGCGGATTCCCGCCTGTCGTGTTGAGAATTCGGACATGGCCAGAACGGCCTCGCAGTTCTGTCGAAGAGACAGGACGCCGTGCGTTTCCTAGAGGCGGCGAAATCCTCGTCAGACACGCTGTTTTCTGCCGAATCACACCAATGCACTATCCGAAAGCTGCCCGGGGCAGCCGACCGGCGTCACCAAGGGCAGCCCCGATTTCGTCATGGCCGCCAACCTGAGCGAAGCGATGCGATCAGGCCGTCCCGGCATCGCGAACCACCGGCACCAACGCTTCCGTCGGCGCTGCCGTCGCGAGGTCACGAAGTCCGCCCGAGCGCAACGTCACGCACGGTCTGCTCGAACGCCCGGAAGGGCGCCAGGTCTTCGGCAGCACGCATTGCGACGAAGCCAGTACGGTAGCGGAAGCGGCCAATCGCCACCGGAAGCGGCCGAACTAGGCAGTCCGGCAGGTGTTCGATCAGTTCGACCGGGAGCCAGGCCAGCCAGGGGCCGCGGGCGAGGGCGGCGAGGCTGGCGGCACCGAGCCGCAGCACCGTGATGATACACGCGGGATCGGCATCGCCCAGCTGTTCGAGAATCACCTGTTAGTGCCAAGTTAATTCTCCCCAAAAGCGCCAAAGTGAAAGTCCCCACTTTCGGGCGCTGACGCCCAGTCCCTGGGGTCGGCATGCCGACCCCAGGGACTGGGCAGGCACGACAAGATGCATCCTCATGCTTCCAGAGCAGCAATGTCCTGGAGGCGACACAATGATCAAACTGAAGGACATTGTCATGATCCACGACCTGAAGCGGCAGGGGCTCCGCAACGGCATGGTCGGCAGTCCCGACGGCCGCACGAGCGGGACGGGCGGCCTGGACGGCCTGCGGCTGGGCTGGCGGATCGAGCCGGACGCGGCCCATGCGGCGGACGTGAGCCTCGATCTCCGGGCGCGGCCCGGCACGGACGGCACCGGCAGCGAGCCGACAGGCGACTGGCCATGCCGGACGGAGATGCAGACTTGCGCATGGCCAAAGTGGTCATTTCTCCAGCCGTGCACGAGATACCCGGACCATCCGCGCCAGCACGGACTACGTGCCCGTCGACGCGGCGCCCGGGAAGCTTGGCGTCGGCGTATGTCTAGCGAACAGGATGTCCGAGCCTGGTCGCCGAGAAAGCCCACCTGGGCCACGGCGCGTGCACGACGGCTTGCGGAATGTGCGTGATCGGTGCAAGACATGCCGGGATCAGCCGGGTCCGGAAATCGACTCAATTCGGTGACTGTCTGATTGCGGATCGGCCAACGCCGGGATGCAGGATGACCGGTGCTTGGAAAGAACGGCGGTAATGCAACGCGCTGCAAGCGTGTTTCCGGAACCAGGCGACCATGTAACGTGCAACCAGGGGCAAGGGCATGAAAATCCTGTATCTTGGCGACGTGATGGGGCGGTCCGGGCGCACGGCGGTTGTCGAGCGGCTCGGCGACTTACGGGCACGTCTGCAGGCGGACTTCGTGGTGGTCAATTGCGAAAACGCAACCTCCGGTCTTGGAGTCTCTCCGGAACATGCGGCCTCGCTGCTCAAGGCAGGTGCCGATGTGCTGACCCTGGGCGATCACGCGTTCGACCAGCGCGACATGCTGTCAGGAATCGAGCACGAGCCGCGCATACTCCGTCCCCTGAACTTTTCGAAAGCCGCGCCGGGCGCAGGCGCCAAGGTGTTCGACGCCGGACGGGGCCGGAAAGTCCTCGTGGCCCAGGTTCTCGGCCAGGTCTTCATGAACCGCCCCTATGACAATCCGTTCTCGGCAATTGACGAGATCCTGAACAGGTTTCCGCTTGGCGGCGCCGTTCACGCAAGTCTCGTCGACATTCACTGCGAGGCCACGTCCGAGAAGATGGCAATGGGTCACTTTTGCGACGGGCGTGCCAGTGCCGTACTCGGTTCACATACGCATGTGCCTACGGCCGACGCGATGATCCTGCCTGGCGGCACGGCCTACATGACGGACGCGGGAATGTGCGGCGACTACAACTCGGTGATCGGCATGGCCAAGGAAGAGCCGCTTGGCCGTTTCGTGACCGGCATGAGAAAGGGCCGCTTTCAGGCCGCGCTTGGCGAGGCAACGCTGTGCGGTGCCCTCGTCTCAACCGATGACGGCACCGGAAAGGCTCTGGACGTAGCGTCGGTGCGAGAAGGTGGCGTCCTCGCGCCTCCGCCCTGAGGTTGATGCTCCGCAACCTGATCTTGCCGCTTCTGGCGTTGCTGCTTGCCGGTGCAGGCTGGGGATTGACCCAGCCCCTGGCCAAGATCGCCGTGAGCGAGGGCTACCGTCAGTTCGGGCTGGTCTTCTGGCAAATGACGATCGGAGCAGTTGTGCTGGGCATTCTGCAGGCCGTTCGCCGCCGACGGATCCGCTGGGACGCCCCGGCTCTCTTCGTCTATCTCCAGCTCGCACTGGTCGGCACGGTCATCCCGAACTCTGCGAGCTACGAGGCAATTCGGCACCTGCCGGCCGGCCTCGTGTCAGTCCTGTTGTCGTTCGTGCCGATGTTCGCTTTCCCGATTGCCCTTGCCTTCGGGATCGAGCGTTTCGTGCTGACCCGGCTGCTTGGCCTGTGCCTGGGTCTTGCGGGCGTGCTCCTGATCGTGGGTCCGGAAGCGAGCCTTCCCGAGCGTGCAATGGTCGCCTTCGTGCCGCTCGCGCTGATCGCGCCATTCTTCTACGGGCTCGAAAGCAACCTGATCGCAAAGTGGGGCACGGCGGGACTCGATCCGGTGGACGCGCTCTTTGGCGCCCTGGTGTTTGGTTCCGCGATCACCTTCCCGCTTGCGCAGGCGACCGGACAGTTCATCGACCCGAGGCCGCCTTGGGCACTGCCGGACATGGCGCTTCTTGCAGTCTCGCTTGTTCACGTGGTGGCCTACTGCCTCTATGTCTGGATGGTCGGGAGGGCCGGCGCTCTGTTTGCAGTCCAGGTGAGCTACCTCGTCACCGGGTTCGGCGTCCTCTGGGCGATGTTGATTCTGGGCGAGATCTATTCTGGCTGGATCTGGGCCGCCATATGCCTGATGCTGGTGGGAGTATTCCTCGTCCAGCCGGGTCCGGGAGCCGGGGCGCTTGCGGGAAAGCCGGAAAGCGGGGAAAATCGGCAATGATGGTAGCACTCGCAAGTCTGCACCCGGACGCGCCCGCGATCGTGACGCTCGTGGTCGTGGCCGTGATGTTCGCGCTGTTCATTCGTGAAGTCTACCCGCCGGAGGTCACAGCCATCGCTGGAGCGGGAGCGCTCCTGGTGCTCGGCCTGCTTCCTTACGAAGAGGCGGTTCATGTCCTCGCCAACCCGGCGCCATGGACGATCGCGGCCATGTTCATCGTGATGGGCGCCCTTGTGAGGACAGGCGCGCTGGAATGGTTCACGAGACTCGCCGAGTCCAAGGCAGACGACAGTCCGGCCATGGCGATTGGCGCGCTCATGGCCCTCGTTGTTGTCGCCTCGGCCTTCGTCAACAACACGCCCGTCGTCCTCGTGATGATCCCGGTCTTCGTGCAGCTGGCGCGGAAGCTGAAGATTTCGTCGTCCAAGCTGCTCATCCCGCTTTCCTACATGGCGATCTTCGGCGGTACCTGCACGCTGATCGGCACGTCGACGAACCTTCTCGTTGACGGCGTTGCGCGGGCAGGCGGAATGGAGCCCTTCACCATCTTCGAGGTGACCCCCGTGGCGGTCATCCTGGTCGTCTGGGGCGGCATCTACCTGCGTTTCCTGGGGCCACGCCTTTTGCCGGATCGCGCGAGCATGGGGACGCTTCTTGGCGACAAGTCAAAGATGAAGTTCTTCACGGAGATCGCGCTTCCCGAGGACAGTGCGCTGATTGGACAGGCAGTGACCAAGGTTGATCTCTTCAAGCGAGGCGGAGTCAGGCTGATCGATGTTCTCCGGGGGGACGCGTCGCTCCGGCGGGAGCTGGATGTCGTTCGCCTGCAGGCTGGGGACCGCGTCGTGGTTCGCACCCAGATGGAGGAACTGCTTGGACTCAAGGACAACCCGGACGTGCGGCTGGCCGAAAAGCTCTCGTCACGGAAGACCTCGACGGTCGAAGTCCTGATTACGCCGCAAGCGACCCTGGTTGGACGCTCGCTCGGGGATCTCAGGCTGCGGCGACGCTACGGGGTCTATCCATTGGCGGTCCACCGCAGGAACGAGAACATTGGCCGGCAGCTCGACGATCTCGTGATCCGGGTTGGCGACACCTTGCTTCTGGAAGGGGCCGCCGAAGACATTGCCCGGCTGGCCAGCGACACCGGCCTTGTCAACGTGTCCGAGCCGACGGCGCGGGCGTTCAGGCGCGGGCACGCGCCGCTGGCGCTTGGCACGCTTGCAGGCATCGTGGCCTTTGCGGCAATCGGCGCCGCGCCGATCCTGCTTCTCGCCATGGTTGCAGTGGCGGTCGTGCTGCTGACCCGCTGCATTGATGCGGACGAGGCATTCTCGACCATAGACGGCCGGCTTCTCGGCCTGATCTTTGCAATGCTTGCCGTTGCCACCGCGATCGAGACCTCGGGCGCGATTCAGCTTATCGTCTCTGCCATCGAGCCGTTCGTCGCGGCGCTTCCTCCGTTCCTCATCGTCTGGGCGATCTACCTGGTGACCTCGGTCCTGTCGGAGACAATAAACCACGCGGTGGCCGTGGTCGTGACGCCGGTTGCCATCGGGCTCGCGTATTCCATCGGGGTGGATCCGCGCCCTCTCGTCATCGCTGTGATGATCGCCGCTTCCGCCACGTTCGCCACGCCAATCAGCTACCAGACCAACATGATGGTCTACGGGCCCGGCGGCTACAGGTTCACGGACTTCCTCCGGGTCGGCATTCCGCTGAACCTCTCGACGGGCATTTTCGCATCGCTGCTGATCCCGTTCTTCTGGCCGCTTTGATGCACCGGTTTGCGTCGCGCTGCGCCATGGACGCCGCGCTGGAAAGTCCGGGCTTGCTGCATTCGTGAAAGTGCTTGCAAATCGCTCGATTCACAATTTGATCGCTTTGACCAAAATGAAAGCAGGCTCATGAACATAACACTTCTCAAGTCCTTGTGCGAAACCCCCGGCGTGCCGGGCCATGAGGAACGCGTACGCGGCAAGATCGAACAGGAGGCCAAGCCGCTCTTTGACGAGGTGAACACCGATTCCATGGGGTCGCTGCATTGCGTCAGGAGGGGCAAGTCGAAGAACCCGAAGAAGATCATGCTACTCTGTCACATGGACGAGATCGGGTTCCTGGTGAGCCACATCTCGAAAGGGGGGTACCTGTATCTCCAGACATTGGGCGGGTTCGATCCCAGGAACCTGTTCTCGCGCAGGGTTCTCGTCTGCACGGGCGAGGAAGATCTCAAGGCTGTCATGAACCCGGGCGGACGGCCGGTTCACATATCCTCTCCCGAGGACAGGAAGAAGATTCCGCAGCCTCACGAGTTCTTCGTTGATACAGGCCTAGGCAAGCGAGCCAAGGACGTCGTCAAGGTCGGCGACATGGTCGTGATGGACGAGCCGTTTCTCGAACTCGGCGACAAGGTGGTTTCGAAGGCGCTCGACAACCGGATTGCTTGCTGGCTCGGCATCGAGGCGGTGCGCGGGCTAGGGAAGTTCAAGACCAGGTCCGAGATCCATGTGGTCTTCACGACGCAAGAGGAAGTGGGGCTCAGGGGTGCGCGGACCGCGGCGTTTCGGGTTAAGCCCGACATCGGCATCGGAATCGACACGACGCTTGCCTGTGATACGCCAGGCGTGCCTGAGCAGGATCGCACGACGGAGCAGGGCAAGGGGTTCGGCCTGCATCTGCGAGACGGTTCCTTCATCGCCGACAAGGCGCTTGCGGAGGAATTTGCGGCTCTGGCCGAGAAGGAGAAGATTCCCTACCAGCGCACCATGCTGCGCTCGGGAGGGCAGGACGGAGCCGCCGCGCAGCAAGCGGCATCCGGTGCCCGCGCCGTTGGGATCGTGGTCGGCACAAGATACATCCACACCGTGACGGAAATGGTCGAAAAGAGCGACCTGCAGGCTGCGCGGGACATACTTGTGGCGTACCTCAAGGCAAATTGAACGCAGCCAGGCAATGCGGTGGTTGCCCGAGCGGCAGCAATGCCGCCTTCAGGCATTGGCACCCGTCCCGGACGGCAGGCGCATGGTTTGCCACCCTGACATTCGGCTGCGAAACCAGCTGCGCTGACGCTTCGCGAACTGCCTCGTGGCTACGATGGCCGCCATGCGCGCATCGTCCAGTGACTTCTCTCCGCGCACGTGCGCAATCAGTTCCGCAGCGCCGATGGCTTTCGCCGACGGGCGAGCGGGATGCCAGGCGGGCGCGTTTGCGCGCACTTCGTCAAGTAGGCCGTTCGAGAGCATCTGCGCGAAGCGCCTCTCGATTTGCTCATTGAGCCAGTCCTTTGGCGTGTCGACGAGAATCGTCGTCGCACTGGACAGCGGCAGGAGCGCAGGGGCTGTTTCGTCCTGCCACGCGGCCAGCCCGCGACCGGTCGCCGTCAGCACTTCCCACGCGCGCTGAACGCGCATGGGGTTGCGCTCATCGATTCGCGCCCTGGTTCCGGGATCCAGTTCGCGCAGAAGCGCGTCGATGCCTTCCGAAGCGACTCGTTTCATCGCGTTGCGCCGCACTTCATCTGGGATCTCGGGAATCGGGGCCAGTCCCTCGGTCAGGGCGGTGAAGTAAAGGCCCGTGCCCCCGACGATCACGGGCGTCGGGCCGCCAAGAAGCGGTGCAAGATCGCGGAGCCATCTTCCCACGGAGTATTCGAGGTGGCCTGGCACGTGGCCGTAGAGCGCATGCGGCACCCTTGACTCGGCTTCAGCTGAAGGCCTGGCAGTGAGAATTCGCCAGTCGGCAAAGACCTGCATGGCGTCGGCGTTGATGACCGGCCCTCCGGTTCGTGCCGCGATTGCCATTGCAAGCGCTGACTTTCCGCTTGCGGTCGGGCCAGTGATCAGGACCGGACGATCCGGGTCGATCCGGTCCAGGATGCCGCTCAGTGATCCCTCGTTGAACATTCCGGAGTTTTCGGACATTTTCGCGCCCGAAGCAAAGCGAGAGCACGCGAGGACAAGCAACATGAGCAAGCCCAACGATCCCGCCTATTCCCGCGTGCTGCTGAAGATATCCGGCGAGGCGCTGATGGGCGATCAAGGATTCGGGCTTCATCCGCCGACCGTTGCGAAAATCGCCGAGGAAGTGAGTTCGGTACACGAGCTTGGTGCCGAAGTGTGCATGGTGATCGGCGGCGGCAACATTTTCCGGGGACTGCAAGGCTCAGCCCAGGGAATGGAGCGGACAACTGCAGATTACATGGGCATGCTTGCCACGGTCATGAACGCCCTGGCCATGCAGTCCGCGCTGGAGGTGCTTGGCATCCACACCAGGGTGATTTCGGCGATTCGCATGGACGAGGTCGCGGAGCCCTACATTCGCAGGCGGGCCGTCAGGCACCTCGAGAAGAAGAGGGTCTGCATATTCGCCGCAGGCACCGGCAATCCGTACTTTACCACCGATACCGCGGCGACGCTGCGCGCAACGGAAATGTCGTGCCAGGCAATCTTCAAGGGAACCTTGGTTGACGGCGTCTACGACAAGGATCCCGCCAAGCATTCGGACGCCAGGCGATACGACAAGATCAGCTACGACGACGTTCTGGCGAAGAACCTGAAGGTCATGGACGCTTCCGCCGTCGCGCTTGCGCGCGACAACGGGCTTCCGATCATCGTGTTTTCTCTCGACGAGCCGGGCGGGTTTCGAGGCATTCTCTCGGGCGAGGGGACCTACACGATCGTCCAGGACCGGGCGTGAGTGGCTTGAATCCCGCAGCCGCTGTCCTGTTCCGGGCTTGAGGGTCCGCGCATGCGTGCTCTTGTCCAGCGTGTCAGCTGCGCAAGCGTGACCGTCGACGGCGAGGTCGTCGGGAAAATTGGCCCTGGCCTGCTTGTTTTGGCCTGCGCCATGGCGGGCGATCCGCCCGAGGTCGTTTCGAAGCTCGCGGCAAAGGTCGCAAAGCTCCGAATTTTTTCGGACGACGAAGGTCGCATGAACCGCTCGCTTCTGAATGTCGGGGGCGAGGCGCTGGTCGTTTCCCAGTTCACGCTGGCCGCGGACACGTCTCGCGGCAATCGACCGGGCTTCTCTTCCGCCGCACCGCCGGCGGAAGGGGAGGCGAGGGTTGCGGAATTTGCTGCCGACATTCGGAATCTCGGCGTTCAGGTCGCGGAAGGCCGTTTCGGTGCCGAAATGAAGGTCGGCCTCACGAATGATGGCCCGGTCACGATCTGGCTCGACACCGATGCGTGAGAACTGCCGGAACGGGACGGAACTCCGTTTACGGCAGACGCAACAGTGGCCGATCCGGACCGTTCCAAAATCGACGTCCAATTCGTGGAGCTTCAGACCGTTTCCGTCACTTTCTTCAAGCCCGGCGGCGCGTCGGGGTCTTCCCCCAGATTGACAGCCAGACCCTCCGCAAACTTGTAGAACGCAATCGCCTGAAGCACCGGTTCGAGCGTCTCGTGTTCCGTCGCTGGCGTGCTTAGCGAGCCATTGCCTGAGCCGGACTCAACCCTGCAGACACGGACCCCACGTTCCCTTAGCCGGGCAACGGATGCATCTATTGATCTTTTGGCCCTGCCGCGGGCACCGAAGACCAACGCTCCGAATGATCCATCCGCGATTGCCACCGGCCCGTGAAACAGTTCGGCCGCGGAACATGCTTCCGCGTGGAGGTGACAGGTTTCCTTCAGCTTGAGTGCCGCTTCCGCCGCGACTGCCATGTTCAGGCCCCGACCGACACAATAAAGGGAATTCGCGCGCGCCAAGGGTGGGCCGGCATGTGACCAGTTCCGACCCAGCGCGTCCTGCGCAAGGTCGGGCAGTGTCTTCAAGGCGACGATCAATTCGCCGTCGTTCAGGTAACCTGCGACGATGGCCAGCGATGCGACCATCATGCCGACGAACGACTTGGTAGCGGCGACTGCGCGTTCGGGACCGGCAAGCACGGGAAGGACAAGATCGGCACCGTCGCCGACAGGGCTGTCCAGGACGTTGAGGACAGCCGTCGTTTGCGCACCACCGTCCTTTGCCGCTTGCTGCAAGGCGGCAAGATCAGGGCTTCCGCCGGATTGCGAGAAGGTCAGGCAGGCAAACCCGTCAAGCCGCAGCCTGGAACCATAGACAGTGGCAACCGAAGGTCCGATGGAAGCGACGGGCAGGCCGGCCTTCGTTTCCATGAGGTATTTGAAGAAGGTCGCCGCATGGTCGGATGTTCCGCGACCGCAGGTGACCAAACCGCGCGTACCATCTTGGCGCAAGCGACGGCCTGTATCGAGGTATGTGTCCAGGGCATCAAGCTGCCGAGCGATGACTGCAGGAATTTCGGCAATTTCGGCGGCCATGAGGGTGGTCCGGGACATCAGGCGTGAACCCCGGTGATCATTGACACGATCTCGTTCTTGTCGGTCTCCGGGGTGCTGCGGACACCGATCTGCACGCCGCGCCGCAAGACGCAAATGCGGTCAGACAGGCGAAAGACCTGGTCCAGGCTGTGGCTGACGATCAGGATCGCAAGGTTGCGCTCCTTGAGCGCGGCGACGATTTCCTCCACCTTGGCGGTTTCCGCCACGCCGAGTGCCGCGGTCGGTTCGTCCAGGAGAATCAACTTGCTGGCCCAGTGGGTGGCGCGCGCGATGGCGACGCCTTGACGCTGGCCACCGCTGAGGTCGCGGATTTTCGAACCGGCCGACGGGATGTGCACGTCGAGCTGATCCAGCATCGTCTGGGTCTCACGGCGCATCCGCGACTTGTCTAGGAGACCCAGGGGTTTGCGGGTCAGTTCTCGACCGAGAAACATGTTCATGAAGACGGGCTGTTCGTCGGCAAGTGCGAGATCCTGGTAGACGACCTCGATCCCGCGCGAGCGCGCCGAACTGGCGTCGGAGAGACTCACCGTCTCGCCGTCGAGCAGGATCTCGCCCGAGTTCGGACGGTGCAGACCCGAGACGATCGCGATCAGCGTTGACTTGCCCGCGCCGTTGTCGCCGACCAAGGCGACAATCTCGCCGGGGAAGAGCTCCAACGAAAAGTCCTTGATCGCGACGACACCGCCGAAGGCCTTGTGAATGTTGTTCAAAGACAGGACTGGCGTTGCGGTCATGGCGAGTACGTCCCTGGCCAGGCCACCGTGTCGCCGAAGCCGTTTTCGATGCTTGTGACTTCCGGGCTGCCGTCGGCCACGCCCTGAATGCCGGCCACCAGTGCGCGTGTCACGAATGCCTGGCCCCGGAATCCGAAGACAACCGTGTCGCCGGGCCGGGAATCGGCATCGATCATGGCGTAGTAGTCGATTGCGGAGTAGTCGGGAATTTCCACGTCGCGCAGGGCGTCGCGGTCGGTTGTCGCGGTTCCGCCGACTAGGGCGCGGACCTGATATTCGGGGAAGACCGGGTCGATGTAGAGCCCGCCTCCGAAGCAATAGGCCTTCCCGCCGTGATTGTGTGAAACCTCAGTCAGATAGAGGACTGCGGGGTCTTCGGGCAGATCTTCGACGGCGTGCAGCGGCGTGGTGCCATGAAGCCCGTTCCCGGGTTCGACTTGCGTGGCGCCAGCCTCTGCCAAGGCCGACAGCACCGCTGAAGACGTCGTGCCGGGTGCGTTGATCTCGATGCCGGGGCGTCCGGCGGCAGCAAGCGCCTCGGCCGCCCGGTTCAAGGTGGCCAGGTTCGGCGTGGGAACCACCTTGCGTGTCTCTTGGTCGAAGAGAAGCGCGGGGAAGGTGGTGATCCCTGCGAAGCGTGCGCCCGCAAGCGCATCCAGGTGATCTGCGACGGCTACGATGTCTTCCGCGTCGAAGCCGCCTTCATGGCCTCGATAGAACGTGTCGCCTGGTGTCTGGATGCGCGCCATTAGCGTCTGTTCGCGCCCCGCCTTCGCGGCTGCATCGGCCGCCTCTCGCGCCTTGGTGTGCGAGAACACCGTCCAGTAGTCCGGCGTCAATTTCGCCGCCGCGAAATCGGCCTCGTGTCGCGGCACCTGCACCAGATGGCCCAGATGCCCGACCTTCAGTCCGGCCCGGTGGCAGGCAACGGCGCAAGGCATGTCAACTGCGACCGCGCGGCTGATCCCGCCGCGCATCACCGCCTGACAGAACCCCGAGTGACGCCCCACCTGCTTTGTCATGGCAAACGTGGTCAAACCGTGCCTGTCCGCCTCTGCCCTGAAAGTGCGGGCGTTTCGTTCGACCGCATCCAGGTCGAGCACGTACGCGTTGGCAGGAATCCTGCCCCGCTGATGCAGCGCCATTGCGGCTTCCACGAAACGCGGATTACGGCGGATGAGAAGGTCCAGGAACATGTTTTTCTCCCGGTTTAACGGCGCGTGTCGCGCAAGGACACGGCGACTGCGACAAGGATGATCACCCCGCGCACGATCATCTGGTCGGAGACCTTGAGACCCATGAGAATGAGCCCGTTGTTCAGCATCCCCATCATCAGCGAGCCGAGGAGCGCCCCGATGATCGAGCCCTTGCCGCCGTTCAACGCGGTGCCGCCAACAATGACGGCGGCAATTACCGTCATCAGGTCGCTCTCGCCGAGCGTGTATTTCGCCGCCTGCAAGCGTCCGGCATAGAGAAGCCCGGCGAGGCCGGCAGTCGCACCGCACAATGTCAGCACCATCAGGCGAATCCGGGGCACCTTTATGCCTGAGACCTGGGCCGCGCGGGCGTTGTCGCCGACCGCCAGCACATGGGCGCCAAAGCGGGAATGTCGATAGAGGACGTGACCTGCGGCCACTGCGGCCACTGTCCAGATCACCAGCGAGGGAACGCCGAGCAGCTTGCCGGAACCGAAGAAGCCCGTGAACGTGTCGTTGATCACGGGAATGGATCGCAAGTCGGTCATTGAGCGTGCAATTCCGGCGAACAGGCCCAGGGTCGCGAGCGTCACGAGAAACGAGGGCAGGCGCAGATAGGCGACTAGAACGCCGTTGAAGGCGCCGATCAGGACACCGGCGCCGAGACCTGCGATCACGCCGAAGACCATCGGGCCATTCTGCATCGCGACGGCAGCCGCGAGCGCCGAAACCGCCACGATGGAGCCGAAGCTCAGGTCGATCTCGCCCGCCGAGAGCGCAAAGACCAGTCCTATGGCCATGATTGTCGCCGGTGCCGTCTGCAGCACGATGTTGGTCAGGTTCCGAGTCGTGAGAAACCCGTCGTCATGGAGAGTGGCGGCAAAGAACAGGAAGATGGCCAGGAAGCCGAAATAGATCACGCTTCGTTGCAGATCCAGCCGTTTGATCCAGGACAGCGCCGCCACAATCGTTGCCTCTTGGTTTGGCGGGCCGCGGGAAACGGCCCGCCTGGGAGGAACCTCAGTTCGATGTCAGGCTCGCTGGCGGATCAATGTTGAGGGATCTTTTCCAACCTTCGACGACATTGGCGGCCTTGACCGTGATGGCCGGGGCAACGACAAAGGGCGGAACCTCCTCACCGACAAGATCGAGCACTGCGCTGGCGGCCATTGCGCGACCCAGTTCGTATGCTTCGTCCGCGACGATTGCCGCCACGTTGCCGCCTCGCACCATATCAAGCGCAATCGGCTCGGAAAGATCAAGCGTGACGATCTTGGTGCTGTCATTCCCGTTGGCGCGGAGCGCGGCCAGGACGCCCTCGGCCGGGCCGGCCCAAGTGACGTAAATCCCCCCGAGATCGGGATGTTTCAGCAGCATCGCATTGGCGATCTCCTCGGCGCGCGCCGGATCGGCTATGCCCTGTTCGGCGACGATCGAGATGTTCGGATGATCGTTCTCGATCGTGGTCTTGAAGGCATTGTCGCGCTGGTTGGTCACGTAATAGGCCGCGTCGTGAAAGATCCATCCGACCGTGCCTTCGCCGCCCATGGCCTCGGCCAGGGCATCGGCTGCCTGCTTGCCCATCTGGAACAGGTCGTCAGTGACGATGGCCGCGTAGTCCTTGGGATGTTCGTATCCCGCAGGCAGGTTGGAAAGGAACGTGAGTGCGACTCCGGCCTCCTTCGCCTCCTCAAAGGCGGCAGCGGACGTCACGGGATCGAGCGGCAGCGACAGGATGATGTCCGGGTTCTTGGCCAATGCCGTTTCAATGTCGCTGCGCTGCTTGGCAGCGTCAAACCCGGCACTGGTGACCGCGACAACCTCGATTCCGAGCCGTTCGAACTCGTCGCTGGCGCCTGCCGTGACCGCGTTCACGAAGTCCGACTGGTCGTGCCACAGGAGCGCGGCCGAGTACCTTTTCGCCTGGACCATCGCGACCTTTTCGTCGCCGACGACAACGGTTGATGACGGCGTGGCTTCTTCGCCACCGGGGCCGATGGTTTCGGCACCGGCAGAGGCGACGAGCCCAAGCAGCGCCAGGATGGCAAGAGTGTGTTTCACTAGGGACATTTTTTCCTCCTCAGGTTGAGTTTGAGCTGGTTGGTTCAATTCCGCAGTATCGCGCGATGAAGAGCGCAAAGGCCCTGACGGCGGCGAGGTACTCTTCTGTCTCGATCCGCTCTTCATAGGTGTGAGCGACGGCGATATCCCCGGGGGCGCAATAGACCGCGGGGCAGCCGATCCCGTCGGTCAGAAACGGCATTTCGGACCAATAGGGCGCGCCGCCGATCCGCCCGGCGCCGGGGCGGGAAAACCGAACGCAGTCCTGCAGCAGCCGTATTGGCGCGATGTCCGGCGCGGTCTCGACCGGCGAGCCGCCCTTTGCGTGGTCGCGTCCTGCAGGGTACTCGACAGCGGCGCTTATGCCGTCGGGCATGTTCGAGGCGTCAAGGGCGGCCTCGAACGCCGCAACCGCCTCGTCCAGGTCTTCGCCCGGTCGCAGCTTGCGAATGAGCGAAAGCCTGCATTCGCCGGGCACGGCAATGAAGCCGCCGCTTTCGATCGTCGTCGCAAGTATCGAGGATGCGCCCACAAGTTCGTGGCAGGGTCCCGCATTCAGTTCGGCTTCATGCTTCCAGATGCGTGACAGCAGCGCATGGGCGGCCTTGAGGGCATCCGCTCCCAGTTCCGGCGTTCCGAAATAGGCCGTTTTCCCCGTGACCGTGATGTCGGCGATGAAGAAGCCGATCTGGGCTGTATAGACGTCAAGGTTCGTCGGCTCGACATAGAGCGCAAAGTCAGGCCTTGCGATCTCTCCCGCCGCAACCCGGCGCACCAGGTCCCTGGCTCCCGCACTGACACCGCTTCCCGGTTCGCCGCTTTCCTCGTCGCCGATGAAGGCAAGCGTGAGACCGCTGGCGGGCGTGATCCCCGCGCGCTGCAACAGGCGCATGCCGGCAATCGCGGCACAGATCCCGCCCTTCAGGTCGCTGGAGCCGCGTCCCCAGACATGACCGTCGCGCTCCATGCCGCCGAAGGGGTCGCGGCGCGGATCGCCCTGCCAGTGATCTTCCCATCCGCGCACGTGAACCGTGTCGGTATGGCCGAGAATCATGAGGTTCGGTCCGTCCCCGTGACGGGCGCCCCAGACGTTTTCGCGACCGTCCAGGAATTCGCCTCGGCCCGTCTCAAGGCCCAGTCCGGACAATTGCGTTTCCAGGTGCCGTGCAAAGGGAGTCTCATTGCCGGTCACGCTCTCGATGGCCAAGGCCTCTTTCAGCAATGCCAGATCGGTGACGGCGTTCTGTGCCAGTTCCAGGCGTTCAGGCAGATCGTCGCGGAGACTCATGACGCACCCGCCTTGAAGTCTTCAATAGCGGGCGGCGGGATCAGGATTTCCGCGCCCTTTTGCCCCTCTGCAAATATGGAGACGTGCAGATGCGACAGGGCAATCGATACCCCGCCTGCAAGCGCGGCGTGAGTGCCCAGTTTCGATCTCTCTATGGTGATCTTGCCAGGATAGCACTGGGAGGCAAACCGAACGATCCGCTCCAGCAACTCGGTTCGCGCGCCGATGGAGCCTCCGACGACGATCAGCGAGGGATCGACAACGGCGGAAATTGCAGCGGCCGCCCTGGCGATTTGCCTTGCCACGCGATCCAGCGTTTCCTGCGCGGCGACGTCGCCTGCGCTTGCGGCATCGAATACGCTCGGAACATCCGACTTTCGACCCGAGAGTTCCAGGTAGCTGCCAACGATCGCGCTCGTTGCCGTCACGCGTTCAAGCGCGCCAAACTTGTGACTCTCGGCTTCAAACGGATCGGCACCGAACGGCAGGAAGCCGATTTCGCCTGCCGCGCCGGTGGTGCCGCGAAGCAGTTTGCCTCCCACGACCACTCCGGCACCGATGCCGGTGCCGACGGAAATATAGACAAAGTTGTCGTGCTCGCGACGGTTTCCCAGCCAGTGCTCGCCCAGTGCTGCCAGGTTCACGTCGTTTTCGACGAAAATTTCAATGCCAAGCCGCTTGTGAACCGCGGCGGCCAGGTCGAACTGGTCAATTCCGACGATGTTCGGCGCCATCAGGACCGCACCCGTCTTCGGGTCATACACGCCGGGAACGCCGACGACGGCAATCTTCAGGTCGCCGCATGGTTCCCTTGCGTCGCGCTCGGTTGCCTGGACCAGGCGCCCAACCTGCTCGATCACGTTAATCCCGCCAGAGCGTTCCGTGGGCTCGACCCTCTCGGCCAGAACGCGACCCATGAGATCGCAAAATGCAACTCTGACTTTCGTGGCACCCAGATCGACGCTGGCGACGGTCGCGGCACCCGGCGAAATCTCGTAGATCACTGCCCTGCGGCCGACATGACCTTCCGTCTCGCCGACCGTGCGGACCCAGCCATCCGTTTCAAGATTGCCCACGATTTCCGACACGGTCTGCTTGGAGAGTCCGGTCAGCTTGGCAACGCTGGCACGTGACACAGGGCCATAGCTTGCGATGGCTTGGACTATCGCGCTTCGGGACATGCGTCGGGAGATTTTTGATTGCTCGGGCACAAGATCCCTATTTATTCGTTCACTTACCGAACTAAAAGAATGCCCGTGCGAAGTCAAGGAAAAATCGCTCTGTCCTCGCGCCAACGTGCAACGAGAGTCGTTGATGCCGCCAGAGCCGGTCGGACGCGTTACAGGACGCGCCGATGCCTTGTCCATGGCGCGCATCCTCTTTGCGGTCTCCTCGCCATGCTGTTCCATGGGACTGGCCGCGAACCGCCGGAAAAGGGTCGCGTTCGCGGGCACATTGCCGTGAACGACCAGCGTGACGGATCGAGAATCCGCTGCCATCCAGCCCGCAATGCGGCACCTGTCCGTCCGACCTGCACGAGGCGTTTTTGCCGACGCTGTTCCTGTCCGGTTCTTGGGATTGAGCGAAGGAGAACCACTGCGAGCGGAACGCAGCGAGCCAGCCCATGGTCGACCTTCGTCTGCAGCATCCGCAGGTGAAGGTGATCGTCGCAAAGGTCGTGCTGATCTCCAAAGGCCCGTTCGTCAGGCACCTTTCCCTATACAATTGCGGCTCATTGGCGGTATAGAGTTACCAGTTCGCGGGGAGGGTGTCCGCAGGATGGGCGCCAAGATGACATGGCAGAAGAATTCGAACTCGATCTAGACGACATTGAACGCCGGATGGATGGTGCGCTGACCGCGCTCAGGCAGGAATTCCTGACATTGAGAACCGGTCGTGCCTCTGCCTCGATGCTGGAACCGATAATGGTCGATGCCTACGGGGCCACGACTCCCGTGAACCAGGTCGGCACCGTTAACGTGCCGGAACCCCGCATGATCACGATCAACGTCTGGGACAAGAGCCTGGTTGGTTCCGTTGAAAAGGCGCTCCGTGAAAGCGGGCTCGGCATCAATCCCATGACCGAAGGCACCATCATACGGCTGCCGGTCCCGGAGCTCAACGAGGAACGTCGCCGCGAACTGTCCAAGGTCGCTGGCCAGTATGCGGAAAACGCTCGGATTGCGATCCGCAACGTGCGCCGTGATGGAATGGACCAGATCAAGAAGGCAAAGGCCGACGGGTTGGGCGAGGACGACCAGAAGTTCTGGGAGATTGCCGTGCAGGAAGCGACCGACAGTGCGATCAAGAGAGTAGATGCGGCTCTGGAAAGCAAGCAAGAAGACATAATGCAGGTATGAGGCCACGGGTGCGAGCAGGGACAGGAGAGGCGGTTGGGGACAAGCGTGCAAGGCACGCCGAACCGAAGCATGTGGCAATCATCATGGACGGAAACGGTCGCTGGGCGCAGGCGCGCGGCAAGCCGCGGCTGTTCGGGCACCACGCCGGTGCGCACCGCGTGCGCGAAATCGTCAAGGCATGTCCTGATCTCGGGGTCAAGTACCTGACCATCTTTGCCTTCTCGACAGAAAACTGGAAGCGCACCCAGGCCGAGGTTTCGGGCCTCATGAAGCTGTTCCGCCGCTACATGATGGACGAAGCGAAGGCCCTGGTCTCATCTGGCGTGCGAGTCCGCTTCATCGGCGACCGGATCAAGCTCGACGAAACCCTGGTTGCACTGATGGACGAACTGGAACTCCTGACCTGCGACAACGACCTCGTGCACGTCACGGTCGCGCTGAATTACGGCGGGCGGGACGAGGTCGCACGTGCGACCAAGCGGCTCTGCCGCGAGGTCAAGGCCGGGCGCATCGACCCGGAAAGCGTCGACGGGGAGACGCTTGCGCGGTTCCTTGACACCTACGTGCTGCCGGATCCCGACCTGGTCATCCGTACCAGCGGCGAGGCCCGGATTTCCAATTTCCTGCTTTGGCAGTCGGCGTACTCCGAGTATGTCTTCGTGGATACGCTCTGGCCGGATTTCACGAGAGAGGAGTTCGAGCAGGTCCTTGCCACGTTCTCGACTCGCGAACGCAGATTCGGCACTGTGCCTGGATGACGGTTGCCGAGGGGCATTGGGGTGACTTGAGCCGCCGCCTCGCTACAGGCGGCGTCACCGCAATCCTCGGTTTCTGGATCATGTGGCTTGGCGGCCATCCCTTCCATGCGCTTGTGGCCCTGGTGGCGGGCTTGATGGTATGGGAAATCGCCCGAATGGCGGGCGCGACGGATTCCGCAATTGCCTGCGGCCTCGTCGGCGGACTAGCCCTGCTGCTTTTCGTGACCTTCCAGGACGCGTACATGCTGCCATTGCTGCTTGCCCCAGCGGCAGCGGGCTTCCTGCTGCTCAAGAGCAATCGTGCAACCTATGCATTGTACAGCACGGCGATTCTCGTCGGAGGATACGGACTTGCCGTGCTGCGCGATGACCACGGATTTGTCTGGATCGTATGGTTGGCCCTGGTCGTGATCGTGTCCGACATCATGGGATATTTCGTCGGAAAGTCGATCGGAGGTCCCAGATTCTGGCCGAGCATCAGCCCTGGAAAGACCTGGTCAGGAACCATTGCCGGCTGGGCAGGGGCGGCACTTGTGGGGCTGGCTTTCGTGCTTCTTGCGAATGCCGGTCTCGAGTTGATCGCCGTTTCCGTTCTTGCAGCGATCGCGGGTCAGGCAGGCGACGTGACAGAGAGTGCGCTTAAGCGCAGGGCGGGCGTGAAGGACAGTTCAGGTCTGCTGCCTGGCCATGGCGGCATGTGCGACAGGTTTGACTCGATGCTGGGAGCGTCCTTGTTCACGCTGGCGGCGGGACAGGTCATCGAGTTCCCTCCTGGAATCGGATGACGCGCAGCGTCTCGATATTCGGCGCTACCGGCTCGATCGGGGCAAACACGCTGGAGATCATCCGGCAGGATCCGAATGCATACAGGGTCGTGGCCCTGACTGGCGGTCGCAACATCAAGTGCCTCGCGTCCGCCGCGGCGGAGTTCAATGCAGAGATCGCCGTCACGGCTCATGACGAACTCCTCGACGACCTCCGCGACGCGCTCGAAGGAACAGATGTTGAAATTGCCGCCGGAGAGAAGGCCCTGAATGATGCGGCAGCCCGCCCTGCGGACTGGGTCATGTCGGCAATCGTAGGCTTCGCAGGTCTGCTACCGGGACTCCGCGCCCTCGAACAGGGCACGACGCTTGCGCTGGCCAACAAGGAGAGCCTGGTGGCCGCTGGCCCGCTCCTGATGGAGACCGCAAGGCGCAGCAACGCCAGGATCATTCCCGTCGACAGCGAGCATTCGGCAATCTTCCAGGCACTGAACGGGGAGGATTTGCAATCGGTTGAGCGCGTTATCATCACAGCGTCGGGAGGCGCGTTCCGCGACTGGCCGCTGGACGCTCTCTCCGAGGCGACACCGGAACAGGCCGCGAGCCACCCGAACTGGCCCATGGGACAGAGGATCACGATCGACAGCGCATCCATGTTCAACAAAGCCTTGGAACTAATTGAGGCAAAGGAATTTTTTGGATTTTCGACGGATCAGATCGAGGTCCTGATGCACCGCGAAAGCCTGATCCATGCCCTTGTCGGCTTTCGTGACGGCGGACTCATGGCACATGTGGGGCCACCGGATATGCGCCACGCCATCGGTTATGCGCTGAACCATCCCGGGCGATCGCATCTGCCGGTAGAACGGCTTGATCTGGCAGGGGTCGGCCAGTTGAACTTTCAGTCTCCGGAGCCCGGACGCTATCCCGCGCTTGTGCTGGTCCGCGAGGTCATGGCCGCTGGCGGACACGCGGGAGCGGCCTTCAATGGCTCCAAGGAAGCAGCGCTTGACGGGTTCCTGGACGGCCGTATCCGATTTACGGACATGGCAAGGGTTGTCGAACGGGAGATCGAGAATATTTCAATGGACGGTCATGGCAAGGCGGCGATGACGCTCGAGTCGGTGCGAGAGGCCGACCGAGTGGCACGGGTCCGGGCACAGGAATCCATGGCGGCAATGAACAGGTAGGGCGGCGAATCTTGGAAATTGCAGCACTCATACCAAGTTTTGGAAACCTCGCTTTCACGATTGCCGCGTTTGTCGTGGCATTGTCGATAATCATCGCTGTCCATGAATTCGGGCATTACATCGTCGGCCGCTGGAGCGGCATTCGGGCGGAAGTCTTCTCCCTGGGATTCGGGCCGGTGCTGGCAAGTCGCGTCGACAGGCACGGTACGCGATGGCAGGTCGCGATTCTGCCGCTCGGCGGATACGTCAAGTTCCTTGGCGATCGGGATCCAGCGTCGAGTCCCGACAGCGAAGCCATGGCGTCCCTGGATGCGGAAGGACGCCGGGCCTCAATGCATGGCGCGCCGCTCTGGGCACGCACGATCACGGTCATGGCGGGACCGGCGTTCAACTTCGCGCTTTCCTTCGTTCTGTTTGCGGTCCTGTTCATGTTTCGCGGCGTGGCGGCCGATCCGGTGACAGTCGACAATTTATTTCCGCTGCCCAACGCGGAAGCGCATGATCTGCGCCGGGGTGACGTGATCCTGGCAATCGATGGTGTCCCGGTTCCGGGGGCAGACGGTTTCGGTGAGATTTCTGCCGGTCTCGAGACCGCGCCGGAACTGACATACACGGTCCTGCGGGACGGTCGAGAGTTCGACGTCGCTGGCCCGTGGCTTTTCCCTCCGATAGTTTCCGCGACGACCCCGGCTTCCGCCGCTTCAAATGCCGGCTTGATGCGGGGTGACGTCATTGTGTCCGCCAACGGCATGGAGATTCACGACTTCGATGCGCTTCGCCAAGCTGTCGGCGCGTCAGACGGCCGGTCGGTCACGCTTGAAGTCTGGAGAGAAGGTCAAGGCAACCGCGCCGTGACCTTGACGCCGACCAAGTTCGACCTTCCTGCGCCAAACGGCGGATTCGAGACGCGCTGGCTGATCGGCGTGACAGGATCGCTCGCATTCGAACCCGCCATCGTGACTCCGATGCCGGGCGAGGCGCTCGCATACGGATTGGACCAAGTCCAGTTCATCATCCGCTCGTCGCTTTCAGGTGTCTATCACATGGTTGCCGGCGACATCTCGACCTGCAATCTTTCCGGCCCGATCGGGATCGCCGAGGTCTCTGGGCAGGCCGCAAGTCAGGGCTGGTTCACTTTCGTCTGGTTCATCGCGCTTCTCTCCACGGCGATCGGGCTCATCAATCTCTTTCCGATTCCAGTACTGGACGGGGGCCATCTCGTCTTTCACGCGTGGGAAGCCGTGACGGGCCGGCCGCCGAACGACAGGTTTACGAAGCTCTTGATGACCGGCGGGCTGCTGCTTCTGCTCGCACTCATGGCATTCGCGATCGGGAACGATATCGTCTGCCCATGACGTCGAGTCTCTCCATGGCTCAAAAGACCTCCCAATGGATGCATCGCTCTATCAACGCCCTGCATCCCTGCGGAGTGGAAATCTCTCGAAAGGGCGTCACTTGAACGAATTGGCCCCTTGAGCATCATGCGGTTCATGTGCATGGGCCTTGGCCAATTCAGCCATTGCCTGCTCAATTTCACCGCGCTCGATCCTGCCCTCTTCGACGAGGATTGATTCAAGAGTGTCAAGCCACGCGAGAAAATAATCCTCCCCACCGTTCAGCGATCGGGATTGCCCGAAATCGCGCAGGGTCGCTGCGAGCCGAGCGGTCCAGTCGGACCAGGAAAGTCGATCTGCCTCGTTCTCCGCGACGGCAAGCGCGAACGCGCGAGCGTGCCATGGTGCGTCGAAATCCGGCTCGGAGCCCGGTGTCATGGCATTGGCTCGAGATAGGATTCCCAGAGATCCAGAACGACCTCGTCGTGCGGATGTTCCGGGTTGACCCATAGTTCTGCCGCCGGAAACGCAACCGCGTAGAGCGGCTGCGGCGCTTCTCCGAGGCCATGGGCGTTGCTGTCGGGAAAAACGTGGAAGCCATGGTGACGGAGCACGCGTCCGCAGGCTCCCGCAGCATAGGCCGGCAGTCGCGTATGACCGCCCGGCACCAGCCTGTTCTCCGCCAGGCGGTGCGCGCGGACCGAATCCCCGACAGAAAATCGTGCCGATCCCTGCCAATCCCGAGTTGTCGGAGATCCGCGGCCAAGAAGGTCGCTTACATTTTCTGCCCTCAACGCACGTGAAGACAGGGGTTTGGGAGTCTGGCCACCGCCGCCAGGCAGCAGGTCGCTGTCTTCAACTTCCCCGGTCTCCACGAGGAGGTTCGCTAGTGCTGCCAACCACTTCTCGAAATATGAAAACCGCGCATACTCCCGCGGATGCAGCCGTTCGCGCGCATGGCGGGACATGTCGATGTTCCAGTGACCCAAGGCTCCGGCCGCCAGCGTCAGGGCAAGAGCGCGTGAGTGCCAAGCCTCCTCAAAGACCGTCTCATCAGGTTCAGGCAAGACAGCTCCATAGCCGAACCGGCCCCCCATGTCGTGAACGCGGGTCATCGCTGCGGTTCCATCGGCAGGCCAGTCCCGATCATGCTGTCGCGGGTAACCAGTTCGGCAAGCGCGTCCTCGTCCATTCCCGCACTGCCGGACGGGCGTTCGGGGACCACGATGTAGCGCATCTCGGCAGTCGAGTCCCAAACGCGGACGGCCTTGTCCTCGGGCAGCGTCACGCCGAACTCCGCAAGCACCTTGCGCGGCTCGCGGACCGCGCGGGCACGATATTCGTCGGACTTGTACCAGCCGGGCGGAATGCCAAGAAGCGGCCAAGGGTAACAAGAGCAGAGCGTGCAAACGACGATGTTGTGCGTGTTCGCCGTATTCTCAACGGCGGTAATGTGTTCGCCCTGACGCCCTGCATAGCCCATCCCGGCAATCGCGTCTGACGCGTCAGCGAGCAGGGCGTTCCGAAAGTCCGGGTCGGACCATGCCCGCGCCACGACCCGTGCGCCGTTCCTGGGACCGATGCGGTTCTGGTACATGTCGATGATCGCGTCTAGGGCCGCGGGCTCGACCAGCCCCTTGCGCACGAGGATTTCCTCCAGCGCCTTTACGCGCAGTTCCGGTTCCGCTGGCAGATGACGGTGTGCGGAGACTGGACCGTTCTTGCTGCTATCCATGACCCGTTCCGCTCCTTCGGCGTGACCTTCAGCACAACGCTGCGCATCGTCTCCAATCCGTCACCTAACGATCCTTCAGGCACGGTGCAACAGGTGCTCAGGCAGCCTTGCCGCGCCGATCAAGAAGGAATCGGTAACGGTATTGGCCCAAGAGGTGAACTGGCCCAAGAGGTGAGCGAGCAGTGACAACAGCCCGCCGGCTGCAGCAAGTTGGAGCAGGATACTTCGCGGAGCGTTGAGGCTGCACACGAAGTCACTCACCGCGCTTGCCAGATGTGGTTGGTCGGCGTGGCGCGCCAGGTGCTTCGGCGTGCCAGTTCGGCTTGCCAGGGCGCTTGCCAGATCGATTGAAGGCGACGGCGCATTCGGAGCTTCGCGCGACCTTTTGACAGGCCCGGAGAATCCCTCTAGTGACGGGCGGAGACTTCTGAACCTGGGGAAAAAAATGTTCAGGCTTGCCTCCTGTTTTCTGCGACATGTCCTTTTTGCGGTGCTGCTTGCGTCGTTCTGCACAGCAGTTTCAGCCCAAATTCGGGTGGACAGCATCACTGTCGAAGGCAATGCCCGGCTGCCGGCGGAATCGATCATTGAATTTACGGGCCTCACGCCGGGCCGCACGTTCAGCAACAGCGAAATCAACGAGGCCGTTCAAGGCGTCATGGCCTCGGGACACTTCGAGACCGCCGAGATCATTCCGACGAGCAATGGCCTCAGGATCGTCGTGGTGGAGCGCCCGACCGTAAACGTCGTGACCGTTGAAGGTAACCGTCGCCTTTCCGACGACGTGCTTCTCGGGGTCGTCACGTCGGAAGCGCGCAGGGTCTACACGCCCGCAGTCGCCGAGGCGGATGCCGCGGCAATAGCGGACACCTATGCCACCGCGGCCAGGCTGGCCGCGCGCGTGACGCCGAAGATCATCCGCCGTTCGGAGAATCGCGTCGACCTCGTCTTCGAAGTCAGCGAGGGCAGGGTGGTCGAGAATGAGCGGATCAGCTTTGTCGGCAACAGGGCCTACTCGGACCGTCGGCTGCGCAGGGCGATCAGCACGAAGCAGGCTGGCTTCCTTCGCGCAATTATCAGCAGCGACTCATACGTTCCTGAGCGGATTGCCTTTGACCGCCAGCTCCTCGTCGATTTCTATCGCTCGCGCGGTTATGTCGACATCCAGATTCTCGACACCTCCGTGGAACTTTCGCGCGAGCGCGACGCGACATTCGTGACGTTCACGATTCGCGAGGGCCAGAAGTACTCTGTTGGCGAGATTACGCTTTCGAGCGAGTTTGAAGATACCGATCTTCCGGACTACGAAGGCGCTCTGCGCATCCGTTCCGGAAACACCTGGTCGCCGACCTTGGTTGACGAGCAGATCGCGCGTCTGGAGCGACTTGCCCTGCAGCAGGGGTTCGATTTCCTGCGCGTCGACCCAGTCATCACCCGAAACGAACGCGATCTTTCGCTCGACGTCGAGTTTGCGCTTGTGCGCGGGCCCCGAATTTTCGTGGAGCGCATCGACATCAGCGGCAACCAGACCACGCTGGACAGGGTTATCCGCCGCCAGTTCACGACGGTGGAGGGCGATCCATTCAATCCGCGCGAGATTCGCAACGCAGCTGAACGAATACGGGCGCTCGGGTTTTTCCGAACCGCGGCGGTGGACACCCGCCCCGGCACCAGACCCGACCAGATCATCGTGGACGTCGATGTGGAGGAGCAGCCCACCGGATTGTTGTCGTTCGGCGGCACCTACAACGATGACTCCGGATTTGCGCTTGCAGTCAACTTTTCGGAGCGGAACTTTCTTGGCCGTGGCCAGTCGCTGGCCTTCCGTATCGAATCCGGAACCGACGATGCACGCACGACGCTGTCGTTCACCGAGCCGGCATTCCTCGGACGCGACGTATCCCTTGGGTTCAGCCTCAGGCACGTGGCGACAGACTTCGCAAACGCGAGCTACGACACGCGTGTTACCAGCTTTTCTCCCCAGCTTGGCTTTCCGATCGGAGAAAACTCGCGCCTCTCGGTGTATTATCAGGCGGCGTCGGAATCGCTCCGGAACATCGCGAGTGACGCGTCGCCGATCATCCAGAAGGACAGTGAACTGGGCAAGCTGTTTCGAAGCTCAGTCGGGTTCACGTACACTCTGGATCTCTTGCGCGGAGGCCTGAATCCAAACCGGGGCGTTCGGCTGACGTTCGGCCAGGAATTTGCCGGCCTCGGAGGCGACGTGAAATTCGTCAAGACAACGGCGCGTGCAGTAGCCGAACGAGATGCCTTCAGCGAGGAAGTCACGTTGCGCGCAACCCTGGAGGGCGGGGCGCTCCATTCGTTAAGTGGCACGATTTCGCATGTGACCGACCGGTTTTTCCTGTCGTCCCGGCAGGTACGGGGATTCAACTCGCGTGGAATCGGTCCTCGCGATCTCTCGGACAACACCTCGAATGATGTGCTCGGCGGCAACAGGTACGTTGCCGCGCGCCTCGAAGCCGAATTTCCCTTGGGCCTTCCCTCCGAGTACGGACTGATCGGCAGCATCTTCGCGGACGCCGGTTCGCTTTGGAGTCTCGACGACAGGATGGGAGGACGCTGCTATGGCAGCGACGGCACGCCGATTTCAAACTGCGTGCTGGTGGACGACTCCTTTGATCTCAGGTCGGCAGTTGGATTCGGACTGCTTTGGGACACGCCGATCGGCCCGTTGCGCATGGACTTCAGCAGGCCTCTGGACAAGAGCGAGCTGGATGAGACCAACAGTTTCGATATTACGATTTCCACGCGCTTCTAAGCTGCTTCTTGCGGGCCTCGTCGCGGGCGCCTGCCTGCTTTCCGGTGCCGTTTCCGCGCAGGTTGCAGCGCCGGTCCTGACGATTGACCAGGACAGGTTGCTGAAAGAGACGCGTCCGGGTGCGTCCGTGCTGGCCGAGATTGAGCGCGAGGCCCAGAAGCTTGTCGCGGAAAACCAGCGGATCCAGAACGAGCTCATTGCGGAGGAGCGGGAGCTGACCGATCTGCGTGCAGAACTGCCGCCCGAGGAATTCCGGGATCTTGCGAATGCCTTCGACGCCCGAGTCCAGAAGCTCCGCGCCGAACAGGACGAGAAAGGGCGGCTTCTGAACCGCGCACGAGAAGAGGCGCGGCGCAATTTTCTTCGTGATGCTGCAGGCATCATTTCCGACATCGTGCGCGCAAGAGGTGCGTTTGTCGTCTTGGATCTCCGCGAAGTGGTTGCGTCCGCAGACGCCATCGACATTACCGACGAGGCGATCCGGCGCATAAACCAGGCTGCAGGCGAAGAAGGCGAGTAGGCACACCGTCATTCATCGTGGCATGGCCCAGAAATCTGGAGAGCTGCGTGTCCTCGAATCCGCGATCCGCAAAGCCGACCAGGGCTCACGACCGCGCTGGCGTCTCGATTGACTGGCTGCGCTCAAACAAGGCCGCCGTTTACCGCAAAAGACTGCTTGGTGATCATCTGCGCCTCGTCTGATGCCAGGAACAGCACCATGTGCGCAATGTCTTCGCCGCACAAAACGCGCTTGATGAGCTGCCGGGCTACGACTGCGTCGACTTCTTCCTCGGTCTTGAACCAGAGCTCGCGCTGACGCTCTGTCATCACGGCTCCTGGTTCGATGGCATTGACGCGAATGTTGTCGTCCCCGAACGCGTCGGCAAGCGCATTTGTCAATCCGAGCACCGCCGCCTTGGCCGTCGTGTATGGCGTCATGTCCCCGTGGCCGAGACGCCAGGCGATGGACGAGAAGTTGATGATTGAGCCACCGCCTGCGTCGGCCATCCCGGGCCGTACTGCCTGGGCGGCAAAGAACTGCGGGCGAAGGTTGATTGCCTGTGCGACATCCCAGTCGGCGACCGTCACGTCCTCCACCGCCTCGCGCTTGTCGTTCGCGGCATTGTTCACCAGCACCCGGATCGTCCCTATCTCTTGCGCAATGTCGGCGATCGCGTCCTGAAGCGCCGGGATGTCCGTGACGTCCGCATGCCGGTAAACCGCCCCTGGAAGTGCCTTGGTCAGAGCATAGGAAGGCTGGTCCTGAACATCGATGAACGCAATGCGCGCCTCTTGACCGTGAAAGGCACGAACAATGTTCGCGCCTATCCCCGTGGCGCCGCCGGTCACCAAGACCGGTACGCTTTCGAGCGATGGATATCTGGCGGAGTTCATGACGCTACCTCGATGTTCCGAATTGTGACCAGCATGCCTCGGCGGTGGCGCCCGCGCGCTTCCAGGACCCGTTGCAGCTTCACGGGGCCAGGAGAATCTTGCCCCGGTGGCGTGCGCTTTCCATGAGACGATGCGCCTCAGCCGCCCGGTCAAGCGGCAGGACGGAGTGAGTCACCGGTCTGACCTCGCCCGACGCGAATTTCGGCCAGACGGCGCTCTCGAGTTCTGCTGCGATCTTTGCCTTGAATTCGGCGGGGCGCGAGCGAAGCGTTGAACCGGCGTATTGCAGGCGTTTCAGCATTATCGGCATCAGGTTGATCTCGAGCTTGGACCCTGTTCGAAAGGCCAACTGGATGATCCGTCCGTCATGGCGCGCGGCCTTGAAATTGCGCGCGATGTAGTCGCCGCCCACGATGTCCAGGATGACGTCGGCGCCGTCGGCCTCGCGGCAGACATTGACAAAGTCCTCCTCGCGGTAGTTGATGGCCCGTTCCGCGCCAAGTCCGAGCACGAACTCGGCTGCGTCAGCGCTGGACACGGTGGCAAACACCCTGAGGCCCATGGCACGTCCGAGCTGCACCGCAGTGGAGCCGATGCCGCCGGCGCCGCCATGAACCAGCAGAAGCGATCCCTCGCTCACGTGGTGGCCAAGAAACACGTTGCTCCAGACGGTGAAGTAGGTCTCGGGCAGACCCGCCGCGTCGATTTCTGGCATCCCTTCAGGAAGGGGCAGGCAATGATTGGCGTCGATGGCCACGTATTCCGCGTAGCCGCCCCCGTGGGTCAGGGCGCATATCCTGTCGCCGATGCGCCAACGGGAAGCCTCTTCCCCGACTACGGCCACCGTCCCCGAAATCTCTAGGCCAAGAAGCTCCGAAGCGCCTTCTGGCGGGGGATAGTTTCCCTGCCGTTGCAGGAGGTCGGGTCCGTTCACTCCAGCCGCAGTCACTTTTGCCAGGATTTGGTTCGGGGCAGGTCGGGGCAGAGGGCATTCCGAGACTTCGAGTACGTCCGGCCCGCCGGGTTCGCGAACCGTTATGGCGCGCATGGTCGATGGCATGGGGTTTGTCACAGGCGCTCTCCCGGCATTTGTGATCTGCATTTCCCTAACATCTCTCTTGGCCGGCGCAACCGTGCGGCCGCGCCGGGATGCCCCGAACCGCGACGCGTTTCGATTGCATCGCCTGAATACCTGATGGCTTGGACAGGATCGGCTCCTGGCCGAGAGCCGAATTCGTGGGCAAGAGTTGAATTCGTCTTCGATGGGCCTTTGCTCGTCACTCGTCCAACGACCGAAAATCGCGGTGGCTTCATCAGCAAATCCTTCTCTCTGCATCGCGCGACGGCCAACATGGGTCCTCGGTTTGCACAGGCCGACTTCGAACTTCTGTGTCATCTGCCGCTTCAGGAAAAATCCAGCTTGTCTAAAATGCCTTATTTGTCTATTTTAGACAAATGGAGACATGATATGCGTTCTTTCCCATCGACCGACCTGAAGCAGACGATTGGTGATGTTCTTCACGCTGCGAGCCAAGCGCCTGTCACAATCACCAGGCACAAGAAACCCCGGTACGTATTGATGAGCATCCGTGATTACGAACTGCGTTTCCAAAGGGATGAACGGGAAGCCTATGCGGTGGAGGAAATGCCCGCCGAGCATCTGGAGATGCTGGAGGCGGCATACACGGGCCAAGCCGATGAGGACCGGCAATGACGGCGCCCAAGAAGGGGGACGTTTGGACCTACGAATATCTTTGGCGTCGTGAGTACGAGGCTGGCGCGGAAGATGGTCGCAAACCCCGCCCGACTGCGCTTGTCGCAATCGCAGTTGACAAGGATGGGTTCACCAACTTGTTCATATTGCCTGTCACGACAAGGGAGCCGGGCGCTGATCGGCTTGCAATGGAAATTCCCCAGATCGAGCTAAAGCGCGCAGGACTTGCCTCTGACTTGAGGTTGTGGGTGGTGCTGGACGAGTACAACCACGACATTCTGGAAAAGTCATTCCATTTTGACCCGGACGGGCGACGCGGGTCATTCAGCCCCGTGTTCGCCGACAAAGTCCTTGGCGCGTTCATTGATGCAGGGCGCAAGAACCGCACAAGTAGGGTGCCCCGCAGAGAATGAGCAGGTAGAGGTTTTTTCGCTTCGACTGCGCAGGCAACTGGAAGATGACCTTCCGGTGCTGAAGGGTCGTGCCGAGACGGTCTCCAGTTGGAGTAAGGATCCAGCTCAACCTGAGATGACCAGTCCAAGGTAGGAGGGATGCACCCATCCGGGACGCGCCCCTTGCACCTCCGCGCTCCCATGTGCATCAGGAATCCGCGGGAAGTTGCACATGCTTGACCTCAGAGACCTTGAATGCCTGCTGGCGCTGACTCGGCACCGCCATTTCGCGCGCGCCGCGAGCGACTGCGGCCTTTCCCAGCCTGCGTTTTCCATGCGCATTCGCCAGTTGGAGGAACGTCTGGGCATCCAGATCGTCAAGCGCGGCAACCGGTTCCAGGGGCTGACAGCAGAAGGCGAGACCGTGGTGGTGCATGCACGCGCCATTTTGGACAAGGTTCGCACGCTGGAGGAAGAAGTTCGCGCGGCAAAGGGCGAGGTCACAGGAGCGCTCAAAATCGGCACCATTCCGACATCGTCAGCCTATGCCGCCTTTGCCGCCAACAGGCTTCGTTCAAGGTTTCCGGGCATTCGCCCGCGAATCGAGACGACAAACTCGCTCGCCATCCAGCAAGGAGTGGATGACGGGCGTTTCGATGCAGGCCTGACATATTCAGAAGGCGCATCCACCGATCTTCTGCGTGTCGAAAGGCTGTATGACGAGCAATACATCCTGTTTGCACCTGAGCATCTGGCGTCTGCCGGCGCGGAGACCGTCACATGGGCGGAGGCAGCGGAAATGCCACTCATCCTTCTCGAACCCGAAATGCAGAACCGTCGGATTCTTGACCAGGTGTTTGAGAGCATTGGCGCACACCCCGCCGTAGTCGCCGAAACCGGCGGCTTCATCGCCGCGATTGCCATGGCACGTGAGGGAATGGGGGCAACGGTGCTGCCGCAGGTTCTGGTCGACTCGCTCGGCACGCTTGGCGGTGCGGTCCTGTTGCCGATGATCGAGCCGGTGATCTCGAAGCCCGTGGCCCTCGTGACGCCGAAACGCACGCGCGGAATCCCCGTCGTCGAGGCGCTTCGGAGCATAGTGTTGCCGACAGAGCAATAAGCGTTCCCTATTAAACAATTCGATTTTCTGATTTGACGATATGTTCTCCTGAATGCACACTGTGCCGGAACAGGAGCGCGCATGGCACCATTAGACGATCAAAAGGGCGTTTGGAAACAAGGGCGTACGGGGCGAAGCCGACACGTGCCCAAGGGCCGCCAGGTCGACGAGAAGTCGTTGGCCGACATCCGTGCCTTGCTTGGCGACCGGCCTCGTCGTCGTGATCTGCTCATTGAGCACTTGCACCTCGTGCAGGACAGCTACGGTCATCTTTCGGCAGCCCATATTGCAGCGCTTGCCGAGGAGATGCGGCTGGCTCAGACGGAAGTGTACGAAGTTGCGACATTCTATGCCCATTTCGACGTTGTGAAGGAGGGCGAGGCTCCGCCGCCGGAGCTGACAGTACGGGTCTGCGATTCACTGTCCTGTGAACTGGCCGGGTCGGAACAACTCAGGCGGGCCTTGGAACAGGGTCTCGATGCATCCAGGGTGCGCGTGGTCCGTGCGCCCTGCATGGGCCGCTGCGATACCGCGCCGACACTCGAACTGGGCCACAGCCATATCGACCATGCGACGCTGGAAAAGGTGCAGACAGCAATTTCCGCCGGGCAGACTCATGCAAGGATTCCCGAATACGAGGACTTTGAATCCTACAGGGAAGCAGGCGGATACGAGGCACTCTTGAGACTGCGCGACAGCGGCAGCTGGGAAGACGTGCAGCAGGAAGTTCTTGACAGCAGGCTTCGCGGGCTTGGCGGCGCAGGATTTCCGAGCGGCAAGAAATGGGGCTTTGTCCGGGCCAATCCCGGGCCACGCTACTTGGCGGTGAACGGCGATGAAGGTGAACCGGGCACCTTCAAGGACCGCTACTACCTTGAGCGCACGCCGCATCTCTTCCTTGAAGGCATGCTAATTGCAGCCTGGGCCGTCGAGGCTGAGACCTGCTTCATCTACATGCGAGACGAATACCCCGCGATCCTAGAGATCCTCCGTCGCGAAATCGCCAAGCTCGAAGCCGAAGGCATCGTGCCTCCGGACTACGTCGATCTTCGGCGGGGGGCAGGTGCCTATATCTGCGGCGAGGAAAGCGCGATGATCGAGTCGATCGAGGGCAAGCGCGGCCTGCCACGCCATCGCCCGCCCTTTGTTGCTGCAGTGGGCGTGTTCGGGCGCCCGACGCTCGTGCACAACGTCGAGACGCTTCACTGGGTCGCGAGGGTATGCCGCGAGGGTCCGGAGTGCCTTAACGCGACCGAAAAGAACGGGCGCAAGGGCTTGCGCAGCTATTCCGTCTCGGGACGGGTTGCAAAACCCGGTGTGTATCTTCTGCCGGCGGGATCCACCATTCTCGATGTCATCGAGGCTGCGGGCGGCATGGCAGACGGACACGAATTCAAGGCGTACCAGCCTGGGGGCCCGTCCGCCGGGTTGCTGCCGGCGTCTCTGGACGATGTACTGCTGGACTTCGACACTCTCCAGCCCCACGGCACCTTCATCGGATCCGCTGCCGTGGTCGTCCTTTCGGACAAGGACAGGGCCCGTGATGCGGCGCTGAACATGCTGAAGTTCTTCGAGGACGAGAGCTGCGGCCAGTGCACCCCGTGCCGCGTGGGATGCGAGAAGGCCGTGAAGCTCATGGAGCGCGAAACCTGGGACCGGGATCTCCTGGAAGATCTTTGCCAGGTCATGGCCGACGCATCCATTTGCGGGCTCGGGCAGGCAGCGCCAAACCCGATCCGGCTGGTCATGAAACACTTTGGAGACGAGATATGAGGGCAGTGCGTGCCACGCGGGGCCGGAACGGAGATTCGCGGCAGGAACCGGTCGCCTGCCCAGGCATCGTGCATTCGTGCTGCAGGCCATCGAGGAGCAGGCCGCATGTCCCTCAAGCCTGTTCGGGGGCGGACTCATGACTGTCAGTTTCACCATGGACGGGGAAGAGGTCTCGGTCGAGGAAGGAACCACGATCTGGGAAGCGGCGCATGGCCGTGGCCTCACGATTCCGCATTTGTGCCACAAGCCTTCGCCGGGCTACCGGCCTGACGGCAACTGCCGCGCATGCATGGTTGAAGTCGAGGGGGAGCGGACCCTCGTCGCGTCCTGCATAAGGCCCGTTGCCGAGGGAATGGTGGTCCGAACGAATTCAAGTCGTGCGGAAGAGTCCCGGAGACTCGTGGTCGAACTGCTTGCGGCCGATCAGCCGGAGGCGCCGCATGACCGGTCCTCGCATTTCCACGATATGGCGGATGCGACCGGCGTTGCAGAAAGCCGGTTTCCGCCCCTTGAGAAGGGCCGGATTCCTCTGCTTGACGACAGCCATGTAGCCATGCGCGTCAACCTGGACGCGTGCATCCACTGCAATCTCTGCGTGCGTGCTTGCCGCGAGGTGCAGGTCAATGACGTCATCGGGATGGCCGGTCGAGGCCACGACGCAAGGATCGTCTTTGATCAGGACGATCCGATGGGCGGATCCACCTGCGTGGCATGTGGAGAATGCGTTCAGGCCTGTCCGACCGGCGCGCTGCTGCCCGCAACTGTTCAGGGCGACAGCAAGGACTACGACCGGGAGGTTGCGAGCGTATGCCCGTATTGCGGCGTCGGCTGCCAGATTTCGTTCAAGGTCAAGGACGACAGGATTCTCCATGTCGAAGGTGCCGACGGTCCGGCCAACGAGAACCGCCTTTGCGTCAAGGGACGCTTCGGCTTCGATTACGTCAACCATCCTCATCGCCTGACGAAGCCCTTGATCCGACGCGACGACGCGCCGGCAAAAGGGCTCAACGTCGATCCTGGGAACGTCCTGACGCATTTCCGCGAGGCCGATTGGGACCAGGCGCTGGACGTGGCGGCCGACGGCATGGCCCGGCTTAGGGACAAGAGAAACACCTATGTCGCCGGTTTCGGGTCAGCCAAGTGCTCGAACGAGGAAGCCTATCTCTTCCAGAAGCTCATTCGGCAGGGATTCGGCCACAACAACGTCGACCATTGCACGCGGCTTTGCCACGCGTCCTCGGTTGCGGCGCTGCTCGAAAACGTGGGCAGCGGTGCGGTGACCGCCACGTTCAACGAGATCGAGAACGCGGACGTGGCAATCGTCATCGGTGCCAACCCGACCGAAAACCATCCCGTCGCGGCGACATACTTCAAGCAGTTCGCGAAACGCGGCGGCAAGCTCATCGTCATGGACCCGCGGGGCCAGGGATTAAAGCGCCACGCGTCGCACATGCTCCAGTTCAAACCGGGAGCGGACGTGTCGATGCTGAACGCGATCATGTCGACGATCGTGGAAGAGAATCTCTATGACCGGCAGTACATCGAGGCGTTCACGGAAGACTGGGAAGGGATGAAGGAGCACCTGAAGGGATTTCCGCCAGAGAAGATGGCCGAGGCTTGCGGCATCGAGGCGGACGTCCTGCGCGATGTTGCCCGCACCTTTGCGACTGCGCGGGCCGGGATGATCTTCTGGGGCATGGGGATTTCCCAGCACATCCATGGCACTGACAATTCGCGATGCCTGATTTCGCTCGCTCTCATGTGCGGGCAGGTGGGCCGTCCCGGCACCGGGCTTCATCCGCTCCGGGGCCAGAACAACGTGCAGGGCGCTTCGGATGCGGGCCTGATCCCGATGTTCCTGCCGGACTACAAGAGCGTCACTGATGACGGCGTGCGTTCGGCCTTCACGTCGGTTTGGAAGTCCGGTGACTTCTCGAACGAAAAGGGGCTCACGGTTGTCGAGATCATGGACGCGATTCACGATGGCGACATACGCGGCATGTACGTTCTGGGGGAAAACCCGGCGATGTCTGACCCGGACGTCGAGCATGCCCGCGACGCCTTGGCCAAGCTTGATCACCTCGTGGTGCAGGACATCTTCCTGACCGAGACGGCGAACTATGCGGACGTGATCCTGCCGAGTTCGGCATGGACCGAAAAGAACGGAACGGTCACCAACACCAACCGCCAGGTCCAGATGGGCCGTCAGGTGGTCGCCCCGCCGGGCGATGCCAGGGAGGACTGGTGGATCGTGGTGGAGTTGGCCAAGCGTCTTGGCCTTGACTGGTCCTACGGGCACCCTGCGGACGTCTTTGCGGAAATGAAGCTCAACATGGAGTCGCTCGACAACATCACGTGGGATCGGCTCGAGAAGGAAGGTGCAGTCACCTATCCTTCCCTGTCGCCTGAGGATCCCGGGCAGGCCATCGTCTTCGGGGACGGCTTCCCAAGGCCGGACGGCCGCGCGAAATTCACGCCTGCGAAGGTGATCCCGCCGGACGAACTGCCGGATGACGAATTTCCCTTCGTCCTGATCACGGGCCGTCAGCTGGAGCATTGGCATACGGGCTCGATGACGCGACGCGCGCAAGTGCTTGATGCGGTGGAACCGGAAGCCAATTGCTCGCTGCACCCGAAGACGTTGCGCGAACTGGGAATCAGGGCTGGTGACTATGTACGATTGACGACCAGACGCGGGTCGATAACGATCATGGCGCGTGCCGACCGGACGGTTGCCGAGGGCAATGTGTTCGTGCCGTTTGCCTATGTCGAGGCTGCCGCCAACGTCCTGACGAATCCCTCGCTTGATCCTTTTGGAAAGATCCCCGAGTTCAAGTTCGCCGCGGTACGTGTCGAGGCGGTCGAGGCGATCGCGGCAGAATGAAGAGCGGAGGATCGATTTGGGCATGGAGCGCATTCGGCGCGCAGGTCGTGCGCTGCCCTGGTTGCCCGGGAAACTCATTGATCCAGCCCCGCGCGGCAGCGGCTGGCATGCGGCCTCGGCCGATTTCGCCTGGTCGATCGGGCCACCCAGACATGAAATCCACAACCATTGATTCAGCAGGAAGCTACAATGTCCGACATTGAAATCGCGCGTGCAGCAGAGAAGAAACCGATACAGGAAATAGGCGACAGGCTGGGCATTCCGGCAGAGCACCTTCTCCCATATGGCCACGACAAGGCCAAGGTGTCGCAAGAGTTCATCAACTCGGTCAAGGACAACAGCGACGGCAAGCTCATTCTGGTCACCGCCGTGAACCCGACGCCCGCCGGAGAGGGAAAGACCACGACGACCGTCGGTCTCGGCGACGGTCTGAACGCCATCGGCAAGAAGGCGATGATCTGCATTCGCGAGGCCTCGCTCGGGCCCAACTTCGGAATGAAGGGCGGAGCGGCGGGTGGCGGCCATGCGCAGGTCGTTCCGATGGAAGACATGAACCTCCATTTCACCGGGGATTTCCACGCCATCACCTCTGCGCACTCGCTTCTGTCCGCGATGATCGACAATCACATCTACTGGGGCAATGCGCAGGACATTGACGTTCGCCGTGTTGCGTGGCGTCGCGTCGTTGACATGAACGACCGTGCCCTGAGGCAGGTGACCCTGTCGCTTGGAGGCGTGGCGAACGGATTCCCGCGAGAGGGCGGTTTTGACATCACGGTGGCGTCAGAGGTCATGGCGATCCTTTGCCTCGCCACGGATCTCAAGGACTTGCAGAAGCGCCTTGGCGACATGATCGTTGCCTATCGCCGTGATCGCTCGCCCGTATTCTGTCGCGACATCAAGGCCGACGGCGCGATGACGGTGCTCCTGAAGGATGCGATGCAGCCGAATCTCGTGCAGACGCTGGAAAACAACCCGGCATTCGTTCACGGCGGGCCGTTCGCGAACATCGCTCATGGATGCAACTCGGTCATTGCGACCACGACCGCGCTCAAGCTTGCCGACTACGTCGTGACGGAAGCGGGCTTCGGTGCGGATCTGGGTGCCGAGAAGTTCCTCAACATCAAGTGCCGCAAGGCCGACCTCAAGCCCGCCGCGGTCGTCATCGTTGCTACCGTGCGTGCCCTGAAGATGAACGGGGGCGTGGAAAGAAGCGATCTCGGCAAGGAAAATGTAGAGGCCGTCAGCAAGGGATGCGCCAACCTGGGACGGCATCTCGAGAACATCAAGCAGTTTGGCGTTCCTGCCGTTGTTGCGATCAATCATTTCGTGGCGGACACGGATGCCGAAGTGCAGGAAGTGGTGAACTACGTGAAAGGACATGGCTCGGAAGCGGTGGTGTCCAGGCACTGGGCCGATGGTTCGAAGGGCTCGTCCGACCTGGCGCAGAAGGTTGTCGAAACAATCGATCAGACGGAGTCGCAGTATGCGCCGCTGTATGCCGACGAGATGCCCCTGTTCGAGAAGATCGAGGCGGTCGCTAAGCGCATCTACCGTGCCGACGAGGTGCTGGCCGATCAGAAGATCCGGGACCAGCTCAAGCTCTGGGAAGATCAGGGCTATGGAAGCCTGCCGGTATGCATGGCGAAGACCCAGTATTCCTTCACGACGGATCCCAGTCGGCGCGGCGCTCCAACGGGCCACAGCCTTCCGGTTCGTGAAGTGCGCCTTTCGGCCGGCGCCGGGTTCATCGTCGTGATCTGCGGCGAGATCATGACGATGCCGGGCCTGCCGCGCGTTCCGGCAGCCGAGTCCATTTGCCTCAACGATGCGGGTGAGATCGAAGGTCTCTTCTAGAGTCCCGGTGCCCGCGTGAAACATCTGTCACGATGCGCCGAAGGGCCCTCGTACGCTTCGCGCATCAGAAATGGACCGAGGAGTTGCCGTGGACAAGCTGGGCGCGGATTCTTGTGGAAAAACCGTTCCTTGCCACCCGTCTCTTCCCGTCTCATTCCTGTGCCGGGACCACCGCCGCCAGGCATCAATCCCTGGCGGCGGTGGTGTGGGGTCTGGCTGCACAGGACGGGTCAGACCGAAAGGCCCATGGAGTAACCTGGGGATGTGCTGAAAGTTCGGGCGAATTGCATCGTGCATGGATTGCGCGAAAATTGTCGAAGCAGATTCAAATTGGGGCAAGTCGCCCTGTCCGAATGGCCCGAAAATTTACCAATTGATAAAATCTCTGAGTGTGGCATTCTGCACCGCGTGAGACAAATCGCGACGGAGCCTGCCACATGGCCAACAGTCCGTTCACGCCTGGAATTGCCGCCGGACGCCTTTCATCAGAGGCGCTTGACCGGAACTTCACTGACCTGCATCCGCCGCTCGACAAGCATGAAGCGCTGGTGGCAGCAGACCGCTGCTATTTCTGCCACGACGCACCGTGCGTGACTGCCTGTCCGACCACAATCGACATTCCGCTCTTCATCCGGCAGATCGTTACGGGCATCCCCGAAGCAGCTGCCAGGACGATCCTTGACCAGAACATACTCGGCGGCATGTGTGCACGTGTCTGTCCGACGGAAACGCTCTGTGAAGAAGCCTGTGTGCGCGAAGTGGCCGAAGGTCGGCCCGTCGAGATCGGGCGGCTTCAGAGATTTGCCACTGACACAATGATGGCCAGGGACAGTCATCCCTACGGGCGCGCCGAGAATACCGGCAAGCGGGTTGCCGTGGTCGGTGCGGGTCCGGCGGGGCTGGCGTGTGCCCATCGGCTGGCAATGTACGGCCATGAGGTCGTTGTCTTCGATGCAAGGCCAAGGCCGGGCGGGCTGAACGAATACGGAGTCGCCAGTTACAAGACGGTCGACGGATTTGCCCAGGCCGAGGTCGAATGGCTGCTCGGCATCGGGGGAATCAAGGTGGAGCAGAGCGCGCGCCTTTCAGGCGGACTTGATCTCGATGCATTGATCAGGGACCACGACGCGGTCTTCCTGGGCATAGGGCTTGCCGGAGTGAATGCGCTGCAGATCGAGGGGGTGGATCTGCAAGGCGTTGACGACGCGGTCGAGTTCATCGCAGATCTGCGGCAGGCGGAAGACTTGTCCAATCTTGCCATTGGCCGCAACGTCGTTGTGGTCGGCGGCGGCATGACCGCGATTGACGTCGCTGTTCAATCGAAGCTTCTTGGCGCGGAGACCGTTACCATCGTCTACCGCCGTGGACGGGACCGAATGTCGGCGAGCAGCTACGAGCAGGATCTCGCAACCTCGAAGGGAGTGCGCATCGTCACCAATGCACGGCCGGTGCGCGTGGTCGGTGACGGCGCGGTGCAAGAGGCGGAGTTCGAGTATACGCGCGATGTCCCGAACGGCCTCGACAGCACCGGCGAGACCTTCCGCTTGGCAGCCGACCAGGTGTTCATGGCCATAGGCCAGAAGCTGGAAGATGGGCCGGGCACGCTTCAGATCGAAGGCGGCAAGATCAAGGTCGACGAATCCGGACGCACTTCGCTCGATGGAGTCTGGGCGGGCGGCGACTGTGCCACGGGCGGTGACGACCTGACGGTGACGGCGGTGGCTGAAGGTCGCGACGCGGCGGAAGACATCCACAAGGCAATCCATGCCGGCGCGGGCACTGCCATTGAGACGCCACGTCAAGGGATTGAATCGGGCTGAGCCCTGAAGGGAGAAAAGTCATGGCCAACCTGGCATGTGAATTTGTCGGAATCAGGTCCCCCAACCCGTTCTGGCTGGCATCGGCGCCACCCACGGACAAGGAGTACAACGTCCGCCGCGCCTTCGATGCCGGTTGGGGAGGGGTGGTCTGGAAGACCCTCGGCGAGGAAGGGCCGCCCATCGTCAACGTCAACGGGCCTCGCTACGGCGCAGTCTGGGGCGCCGACCGGCGCCTGCTGGGCCTCAACAACATCGAGCTCATCACTGATCGTCCGCTCGAAATCAACCTGCAGGAGATCAAGACCGTCAAGCGAGACTATCCGGACCGCGCCGTCGTCGTGTCGCTGATGGTGCCCTGCGTCGAGGATGCATGGAAGACGATCCTGCCGCTGGTCGAGGACACCGGTGCCGACGGCATCGAGCTGAATTTCGGCTGTCCGCACGGGATGAGCGAGCGCGGCATGGGCAGCGCCGTCGGTCAGGTGCCCGACTACATCGAGATGGTGACGCGCTGGTGCAAGCAGAATACTCGCATGCCGGTCATAGTGAAGCTGACGCCCAACATCACCGACATACGGTATCCGGCGCGTGCGTCCAAGGCGGGCGGAGCTGATGCCGTGTCCCTGATCAACACCGTGTCTTCGATCACGTCCGTGAATCTCGACACGTACAGCCCCGAGCCGTCCATCGATGGCAAGGGTACGCATGGCGGATTCTGCGGTCCGGCGGTCAAGCCCATTGCGCTCAACATGGTTGCGCAGATCGCACGTGATCCCGAATCGGAGGGGCTGCCCATCTCCGGCATCGGTGGCGTGACGACGTGGCGCGATGCGGCTGAGTTTCTGACACTCGGCGCGGGCAACGTGCAGATCTGCACGGCTGCCATGACCTATGGCTTCAAGATCGTTCAGGAAATGATCTCGGGTCTCGGCGACTGGATGGACGAGAAGGGCCATGCATCGGTCGATGACGTCGTGGGTCGTGCAGTGCCAAACTTCACTGACTGGCAGTACCTGAACCTGAACTACGTGACCAAGGCCCGGATCGACCAGGATCTCTGCATTGGCTGCGGACGTTGCTTCGCGGCATGCGAGGACACGTCGCATCAGGCGATCGCGATGAATCCAGAGAGACGGTTCGAGGTCATCGACGAGGAATGCGTGGCCTGCAACCTGTGTGTCAATGTCTGCCCGGTGGAAGACTGCATCACCATGGAAGAGCTCGCACCCGGTGCCATTGACCTCCGCACCGGCCAGGACGTCGTTGCAGACTACGCCAACTGGACGACGCATCCCAACAATCCGGGCGCCTGCGCCGCCGAGTGACGGAATGCCGGCCGCCGACGGGGCATGCGGAGGCAGGTCCGGTCAATCCGGAGTCAGCGCAGTCCGGTATAGATGCGTGAGGAACGTTGCGGCATCGTCGAAATGTTGATCGCGCTCGGGCCGGAGAATGCCGCGCACCTGCGTGTCAAAGTCCGCGTAGTGCTGCGTCGTGGCCCAGATCGAGAAGATCAGGTGATAGGGGTCCACCTCGGCAATTCGGCCCTCGGTCGCCCACTTGCGGATGAGCGATGCCTTTTCGTCGACCAGCGTCTTCAGCGGTCCCTCGATGATGTCGAGTATGTGCGGGGCGCCCTGAACGATCTCGTTCGCGAACAGGCGGCTTTCGCGAGGCAGTTCCCGGGCCATGTCGAGCTTGCGCATGACGTATCGGACAATCTCTTCAACGGGCTCGCCGCCGGAATCCAGTGTGCGAAGGGGGGCTAGCCAGGTGTCGAGAAGCTCGGACAGGAGCGCACGGTGAATGGCTTCCTTGGACTTGAAGTAGTAGAGCAGGTTGGGCTTCGAAAGGCTGGCTGCGCGAGCAATCTGGTCAAGTGTCGCGCCACGGAACCCCGCTCCCGAAAACACTTCCAGCGCCGCATCCAGGATGGTGCTGATGTTTTTTTCCTGTATCCGCGTCCGTGCGGATGTTTCTGGCATGGCCATACTGCTTTCCGTGATGGGGAGCGAACCGAAATCCTTGACTGCGCGTCGCTCCATGGTAGCGTGATCCTGACCAATTGGTCAAACTCTCTGGGATTTGGGGGGTTGAACAGGAGGGAGTGCGGCCATGGCGGCACCGGGGGAAAACCTCAGGATAAACGGGGAGCGTCTCTGGGACGCGATAATGGAAATGGCCAGGATCGGCCCCGGTGTTGCCAGCGGCAACAACCGCCAGACCCTGACCGATGAAGACGGCGAAGGACGCGCGCTGTTCCAGCGCTGGTGCGAAGAGGCCGGCTGCGCGATGGGTGTCGACGAGATGGGCAACATGTTCGCCCGTCGCGAGGGTGCCGATCCGGACGCATTGCCCGTATATGTCGGAAGCCATCTCGACACGCAGCCTACAGGGGGCAAGTACGACGGCGTTCTGGGCGTTCTGGGCGGCCTGGAAATCGTTAGGACGCTGAACGACCTTGGCGTCAGGACCCGCCATCCCATCGTCGTGACCAACTGGACCAACGAGGAGGGTACGCGCTTCGCTCCGGCCATGCTGGCCTCGGGAGTCTTTGCGGGTAAGCATGACCGCGACTGGGCCTATGACCGCGTGGACGCGGAAGGCAAGCGATTCGGCGACGAACTGGAGCGCATCGGGTGGAAGGGCGTCGAGCCGGTTGGTGACCGGAAGATGAAAGCCTTCTTCGAGCTTCATATCGAACAGGGACCAATTTTGGAGGCGGAAGGGAAGGACATCGGCGTCGTTACCCATGGGCAGGGGCTTCGCTGGATCGAATGCACGATTACCGGAAATGAGAGCCACACGGGCTCGACCCCAATGCGCATGCGCAGGAATGCGGGGCGCGGCCTGGCCCTTGTGACCGAACTCGTGCACGAGATTGCCATGGCGAATCAGCCGAATGCTGTCGGCGCGATCGGCCATATCGACGTTTATCCAAACAGCCGCAACATCATCCCGGGGAAGGTGGTGTTCACCGTGGACATGCGCACGCATCTCCTGGACAAGCTCAACGCCATGGTCGACGAGTTCATGGATCGGGCGCCGAAACTCTGCGAAGGCATCGGAACCGGGTTTGCATGCGAAATCGTCGGCCAGTTCGACCCGCCGGCCTTTGACGGGAACTGCGTCAATGCAATTCGTGATGCCGCCGATCGACTTGGGTACAGTCATGTGGACATCGTCAGCGGTGCCGGTCACGACGCGTGCTGGATCAACGACGTGGCCCCAACGGCGATGGTGATGTGTCCCTGCGTGGACGGGCTGAGCCACAACGAGGCGGAGGAGATTTCCCTTGAATGGGCTCGAGCCGGCGCTGATGTGCTGTTTCATGCCGTGGTCGATGTGGCGGAGATCGTGGAGTGAGGGGTCTGCGAAGGCCCGCCTCGACGGGAGCAGGTGAAGGAGTTCGCGAACGGCGCACGGTGGGGATGCTGGCAGAGGCGTGGGACGGTCGCGGAGGCTGCGGACCGCAACGGCGTGCGCCGTGGCGGAGAGGTTCGTTCAGTGACCGGGAAGGCCGGACCAAGGCGCTTGGCCTTTCTTGGATCGCAATCCGGAGTCGTGACGAAGGTGCCGAGCGCCCATCAACGGAGAGGACAAGATGACCACAGCAATCAAGAACGGCACTGTCGTTACCCATGACCTTGAATACAAGGCGGACATCCTGATCGACGGCGGCCAAATCGTCGAGATCGGTGACGGCCTGAGGGGCGATGAGCAACTCGATGCCACCGGCTGCTTCGTGATGCCTGGAGGCATCGACCCGCACACGCATCTCGAAATGCCGTTCATGGGAACCTACAGTTCGGACGACTTTGAATCCGGCACGCGCGCGGCATTGTCCGGCGGCACCACGATGGTTGTCGACTTCGCCTTGCCGTCGCCTGGACAGGGTCTGCACGACGCATTGGCCATGTGGCACAACAAGTCGACGCGGGCCAATTGCGACTACTCCTACCACATGGCGGTGACGTGGTGGGGCGAACAGGTCTTCAACGAGATGGCCACGGTGATCGAGAAGGAAGGCATTACGACCTTCAAGCACTTCATGGCTTACAAGGGCGCGTTGATGGTGAACGATGACGAGATGTATGCGTCGTTCAAGCGGCTTGCCGAACTTGGCGGCATTGCGCTGGTGCATGCCGAAAACGGCGATGTCGTGGCGGAGCTGCAGGCCAAGCTGATGGCAGAGGGGAATACCGGGCCGGAGGCGCATGCCTATTCCCGTCCCGCGCAGGTCGAGGGCGAGGCCACGAACCGCGCGATCATGATCGCCGACATGGCGGGCCTGCCGCTCTATGTTGTCCACACCTCCTGCGAGGAGGCGCATGAAGCGATCCGGCGCGCGCGGCAGCAGGGCAAGAGGGTCTGGGGCGAGCCGCTGATCCAGCACCTTACGCTGGATGAGTCGGAGTATTTCAACGCGGACTGGGATCACGCCGCGCGCCGGGTGATGTCGCCGCCCTTCCGGAACAGGAAGCATCAGGATTCGCTCTGGGCCGGCCTGCAGAGCGGTTCGCTTTCGGTCGTCGCGACCGATCACTGTGCATTCACGACCGAGCAGAAGCGCTACGGAGTCGGCGACTTCACCAAGATCCCGAATGGCACCGGAGGGCTGGAAGACAGGATGCCGATGCTCTGGACGCACGGGGTCAACACGGGACGACTGACGCCAAACGAATTCGTGGCCGTGACCTCGACGAACATCGCGAAGATCCTGAACTGCTACCCGAAGAAGGGCGCGATTCTTGTCGGTGCGGATGCTGACATTGTCGTTTGGGATCCGGAGAAGGAAAAGACCATCAGCGCCGACATGCAGCAATCTGCCATCGACTACAACGTGTTCGAGGGCAAGCACGTCAAGGGCCTGCCGCGCTTCACGCTGACGCGTGGTCATGTCGCGGTTCATGACGGCGAAATCAGGACCAAGGAAGGCCATGGCGAATTCGTCCGTCGTGAACCCGTCACGCCGGTAAACAGGGCGCTCTCGTCCTGGAAGGAACTGACCGCGCCACGTCCCGTCGAACGGGCCGGCATTCCTGCGAGCGGGGTCTGAGATTCGGGGCGGAGGACCGGGAGTGTCACAGGCTGCCGTCATAGAGGCAAGAAATCTCGACCTGACATTCGAGACCGGTGACGGCTCGATTCAGGCGTTGCGGGATGTCACGCTGGAGATCGGCAAGGGCGAGTTCGTATCGTTCATCGGACCGTCCGGATGCGGCAAGACGACGTTCCTGCGCGTGGTGGCGGGGCTTGAGACGCCGACGGGCGGCGAGGTTCGGGTCAATGGCACGAGTCCGGACGAGGCGCGCCGAGACCGGGCATACGGCTACGTGTTCCAGGAGGCAGGTCTCTACCCTTGGCGGACGATAGCCGGAAACGTCCGTCTGCCCCTCGAAATCATGGGCTATTCCAGGTCGGAGATGGCTGACCGGGTCAATCGCGTACTTGAACTTGTGGAACTGTCGGGCTTCGAGAACAAGCATCCGTGGCAGCTCTCGGGCGGCATGCAGCAACGGGCCTCCATTGCACGGGCGCTCGCCTTTGACGCCGACATACTCCTGATGGACGAGCCATTCGGGGCGCTTGACGAAATCGTGCGGGATCACCTCAACGAGCAGCTCCTGAGACTTTGGGATCATACCGGGAAGACCATTGGCTTCGTGACCCATTCGATTCCGGAGGCGGTCTATCTTTCGACGAGAGTCGTCGTCATGTCGCCCCGTCCCGGGCGCATAACAGACATCATCGACAATCCGCTGCCGAGAGAGCGTCCGCTGGACATCCGCGACACGCCCGAATTCCTGGAAATCGCGCAGCGCATTCGCAAGGGCTTGAGGGCGGGGCATTCCTATGGAGACTGAACTGTTCGTGCACGGCTTCCTCAAGCTGCCGCCATCGCGGTCGCGCGGCAAATCCATTGTCGGGGAGGGCGGTGCATGAACCGGATCCTGCCAGTCCTGGCGGTCCTCGCCGCGATTCTTGCGATTTGGTACGTGGCGGTGGTGCCGATGAACGCCGGCTGGACGGTCGCGCAGGCGGAACGCGCGGGCCAGGAACTGACATTCCCGGACCTTGTCGCAGACACGATGGATCAGGACCGTCCGCGCTTGCCCGCACCGCACCAGGTTGCCGCGGAACTGAAGAAGACCGTGCTCGACACCAAGGTTACGTCGAAACGCTCGCTGGTCTTCCACGGCTGGATCACGCTGCAGTCAACGCTTTGGGGTTTCGCTCTTGGCACGGTGGTCGGCATCGGCATGGCGGTTTCGATCGTGTATTCGAGAACCGCGAACATGAGCCTGATGCCTTGGGCCATCATCAGCCAGACGATCCCGATCGTCGCAATCGCTCCGATGATCATCGTCGTGCTGGCGACCTTGGGCGTGGAGGGCCGCACGGTGCCGAAGGCAATCATCTCGGCATATCTCTGTTTCTTCCCGGTGCTGGTGAGCATGGTCAAGGGGTTGAGGTCGCCCGGACCTATGCAGATCGACCTGATGAAGACTTATTCCGCGAGTGCCGGTCAGACATTCTGGAAGTTGCGGCTGCCTGCTTCGGTCCCCTATCTCTTCACGTCGCTCAAGGTCGGGATCGCGGCGGCCTTGGTTGGGACGATCGTGGGCGAATTGCCCACCGGCGCGATCCAGGGACTCGGCGCGCGCATCCTGATTGGCGATCAGTTCGGCAACCCGCTCATGATCTGGTCCGCCCTAATCGCGGCGGCCTGCCTCGCGGGCGCTCTTGTGAGCATCGTCGCGGTGCTGCAGTCGCTGGCCCTTCAACGCATGGGGTACGCAAGATGATCCGCGCACTGGCCATGGCTCCGGCCTTCGCAGCCTTGCCGACCCTGTCGCGAAGCAATTTGGCGCAACCTGCAACTGCCTTGAGCTGGGCTGTGTCGGATCCGGCCAGCAGGACTTCAACGGAGCGGGGAAGGACGCAGTGCATGTCGTGTGGCATGGACGGAGGTGCCGCCCCCCGCGTTTCCGCGGAGTTCGGGTCATGACGCTTGTGTTCCCGGCATTCGTGCTTTGGATGGCTGCGTGGTGGCTGAACACGCGCATCGCGGGGTCGTCGCTGGCGTCTTCCTACGCTGGCCGGGTCGCGGTGCCGGTGGTTTTCGGCCTGACCGTGCTGGCGATCTGGGAACTCGTGGTACGCGGTCTGGACGTGTCGCAGGTGATCCTGCCTGCGCCGACGGTCATTGCGGAGACGTTGGCCGACGAAACCGGCACGCTCTGGATCGACTTTCGGCAAACGGCGCTGAAGGGCGCGATTTCTGGTTACGTGATCGGTTGTCTCGCAGCCTTTTCCGTCGCGCTCGCAATCGATCGCTCGCCGTACCTGCGCCGCGGACTGCTTCCGATCGGCAATTTCGTGGCTGCCCTGCCCATCGTGGGAATCGCGCCAATCCTGGTCAACTGGTTCGGCTTCGACTGGCAGTCCAAGGCCGCGGTGGTGGTTGTCATGGTGTTCTTTCCGATTCTCGTGAACACCGTGCAGGGACTTGCGGACACGGCTGCGATGCAGCGCGACCTGATGCGAACATACTCGGCGAGCTACTGGCAGACGCTTCTGAAGCTGCGGTTGCCGGCGGCCATGCCGTTCGTGTTCAACGGTCTCAAGATCGCGACGACGCTCGCCCTGATCGGCGCAATCGTCGCCGAGTATTTCGGTTCGCCCACGCGGGGAATGGGATTTCGGATCTCCACTTCGGTCGGCACGTTGGAGCTGGCCATGGTCTGGTCCGAGATAGCGGTGACCGCATTGGCCGGAACCCTGTTTTACGGAGCAGTCACGCTCGTGGAACGTTGGGTGACTTTCTGGCACCCATCGCAACGATGACAACAACGGCTGAGAGGAGAGAAGCCATGAAGAAACGAGTATTTGCCGGCGCGCTGGCGCTGGCGCTGGGCGGGGCGCCCGCCATTGCCCTCGACGACCTGACGCTGCAGCTCAAATGGGTGACTCAGGCGCAGTTTGCAGGCTACTACGTGGCGCTTGAGAACGGCTACTACGAGGAGGAAGGCCTGAACGTCACGATTAAGCCCGGCGGGCCGGACATCGCGCCGACCCAGGTGATTGCCGGCGGCGGGGCGGACGTGACCGTCGAGTGGATGCCGGCGGCACTTGCCGCACGCGAAAAGGGTCTGCCGCTTGTCAACATCGCGCAGCCATTCAAGTCCTCCGGCATGATGCTGACCTGCCGCAAGGATGCGGGCGTGGCCACGACGGACGATTTCAAGGGCAAGACCCTGGGAGTCTGGTTCTTCGGCAACGAGTTTCCGTTCCTGAGCTGGATGAGCCAGCTTGGCATTCCGACCGAGGGAGGCTCGGACGGCGTCGAGGTCCTCAAGCAGGGCTTCAATGTCGACCCGATCCTTCAGGGTCAGGCGGCATGCATCTCGACCATGACCTACAACGAGTACTGGCAGGTCATCGATGCGGGGTTGAGCGCCGACGACCTGGTGGTCTTCAAGTACGAAGACCAAGGCGTGGCGACGCTGGAAGATGGCCTTTACGTCAAGGAAGACAAGCTGAGCGACCCGGGCGAGGTCGACAAGCTCGTGCGTTTCGTCCGCGCTTCGATGAAGGGCTGGAAATACGCCGAGGACAACCCGGACGAGGCCGCCCTGATCGTGCTGGAGTATGACGAGACTGGCGCTCAGACCGAAAAGCACCAGAAGCGCATGATGGGGGAGATCGCCAAGCTGACGGCCGGCTCCAACGGCGCTCTCGTTCCCGTCGACTTCCAGCGTACAGTCGACACGCTTCTTGCGGGCGGCTCGGATCCAGTGATCACGGCCGATCCGGGTGACTCGGCCTGGACGCACGTGATCACGGATGCCGCGCTGAACTGACGCGTTTCGGTTCATTGCCATAAGTGAACTTGCCTCCGCGAAAGCGGGGGCCGTCTGCTCGACAAGGCGGTGCCTTGCAACGGTCTCAATCTAGGGTAGATGCATTGGCAGCTGCCCTTAATGTGCTGGCATCGCCTTGGAATCATCTTCCGGCATTGGAAACACGCGGGCAGAAACAGGCGGAATGGACCGCAGCGCGGCGGGAAATTTCATCTTGGCCGACGCCGTCGCGCTTTCCCAGGATGGAAAGCTCGGACACATCCCGGCACCGCGACTGCTGAGGATGCAAATCCAAATTCACCGGGACGAGTTCGTGTTTCGGTGGAACTGGAGGCGGCACGGGGCGACATCCTTTGACAGACTTCTTGGTCTTGGCCCGGTAATTGAGCCCGCGCTGTAACGCGACCTCATCGAGGTATGCGCTTGAAGCGCCGGGCCTGCAGGCCGAGCAGCCGTTCCCACCCGAAAATTCGCTCGTAGTCCTTGGGATCCGGACCAATTCCGGCGGTCATGACCTTGCCGCAGCGCCCGAGAGGGCGATCTCGGCGAACGTTCGCTGACACGGCATGTTGTGATGCCGCAGCCAAAATTGGACAAGTCGATTTGACCAATTCTGATCCACGATTAGACCTTTTCCATCATATTGGATTAACTTTGCTTGAAATTGGCGCAGATTAAGGCTACGCTTCAGAGGAAAGCCATTCGGAATGAATGATTTGGTATAGATGCGGTTAGGCAGGACATGAATACATGACATGACGATTATCGCCAGGCACGAGGCTGACAGGGCTAACAAGTCAAAGAACTAGGAGGAAACAAGATGTTTGCCAAGATGTTCAAAGACGGCCTTACCCGCCGCAGACTGCTGGGTTCAGGTGCGGCTATCGCGGGGTCCGCAGCAGCGGCGGCGATCCTGCCGAGAACGGCGTTCGCGGCCGACAAGGTGGTCAAGATCGGGTTTCTCGCTCCCCTGACCGGTCCGGTGGCGGCGTGGGGCAAGCCTGGTCTCGACGGTTGCCTGATCTGGGGCGAATGGATCAACGCGGCCGGAGGCATCAACATCGGAGGCGAGGCCCACGCGGTTGAGTTCGTGGCTTACGACAACGAGTACGATCCGTCCAAGGCACGGACCGGCGCGACCAAGCTGATCCGCGAGGACGAGGTCAAGTTCATCATGATGCTTGGTGGTGACACATGGCCCGGTGCGCAACCGGTGGCCGACAGGACCGGCATGCTGTTCTCGACCCTGCTGCCATCGGATCTCTCACCCGACACGACGACCCTGATCGCGCCGTGCGAGGTGCACCCGATCTACAACGTGACCGGGGTCGAGTGGCTGGCGGACAACATGCCGGAACTGAAGACCGCGGTCATGTGCGCCCAAGACGATGCCCTCGGATTGCCCTCGGTTGCGACCTACTTGGCTGCGTTCGAGGCGGCTGGCATCGAGATGCAGGACGACCCCCTGCTCTTTGATCCGGCGACCACGGACTTTGCACCGGTTGTGACGCGCCTAATTTCCGGCAATCCGGACATCGTCTGCCTCGACACCTGTTACGCGGACTACGTCCACCCTATCTGCGAGCAACTCTTTCAGCAGGGTTACGGGGGACAGATCATCTCCTGCACCGCCGACTTCTACCAGCAGATCGTTGCCAAGACTTCTGAGGAGTTCATGGAAGGTTTCATCTTCCAGTTCCCGGATTTCGACGATCCGGCGCTGAATGACGAGAGCATCAACTTCCAGATGCCGAACGAGTTTTACGCGGAGTATGCCTCTCGTTACGGAGCCGACCAGTGGGGAGCCGTGAGCTGGGAGTACGCCTCGATCATGGATCTCTGGAAGGCAGGTGCGGAAAAGGCAGGCTCGGCCGAACCGGACGCCGTCCTCGCAGCGATGAAGGAGGGAGGCACCGGTCTCCACGCCTTCGGCGAAGCGGACTGGTGGGGCGAGGACCTGTTCGGGATCGACAACGCCCTCGTCGGCAACTGGCCCATCGTCGTCATTGAGGGCGGCAAGGCGACGATCAAGGAATTCCGCTCGATTCCCGAATGGTATGCCAAGCACGGTGAGCTGCTGAAGAAGCACATGTCTGCTTATGGGCAGATGTGGGATCAGCGAGCTTAAGGCGGATTTCGCGCAACATCGCTCTGCGATATCCCCACGGGCGGTGCGTTTCTCCCTGCGCACCGCCCGAAACTCCGGACTGAACCTGCTGCAGGACGATGGTTGAACTTCTCGCGCAGACCGGGCTGAACGCCCTTTATGCCGCCAGCTACACGGCGCTCGTGGCCGTCGGCCTAGTCCTGATTTTTGGCGTCATGGGGGTGATCAACTTTGCCCATGGCGAACTCTTCATGCTGGGCGCATACGCGATCGTCGCGGTCTACGCGGACTGGAACCTCCCGTACCTGGTTGCGGTGGCGGTCGGGATGATCTTCGTCGGCATTGTCGGTCTTGGCATGGAACGGGCGTTCTTTCGACCGCTCCGAGACAATCCACTAGGCGGGCTCGTCGCCTCGATCGGCTTCCTGATGATCCTGCAGGCGCTGGTGTCCATGGGATTCGGCGTGCGCATGGAACATGTGCCGCCCGTGACCCAGGACGTCATTGTCATCACCGAAAGGGTCAGGCTTCCCGTCTTCAGGCTGGCCGTGATCCTCGCTGCCGTGGTCCTCCTCGCAAGCCTTTGGGCGTTCCTCAAGAAGACGCGCTTCGGCTGGGCGCTTCGGGCCAGTGCCCAGGATCCGGAAGCGGCGGCACTGCAGGGAATCTCGATCAACCAGACCGCTCGAATCGCGATGTTCATCGGCGCGGCCCTCGCAGGTGTCGCAGGTGCCCTGACCGCGCCCCTGATTTCGGTCAACCCGCACATGGGCCATTCTGTCATCGTCACCGCCTTCATCGTGATCATCGTCGGCGGCATCGGATCGCTCGAAGGCGCTGTCATCGTGGCCGTCGCCTATGCCTTCGTTCACACCTTCGTTACCACCTTCTTCGACGGGGTCATCGCTGACATCGTCGGTCTGCTGCTGCTGCTGATCGTGCTGATCGCCAAGCCTACCGGGCTGTTCGGATCAACGGATCGTGCATAGTCGGGTGACAAATCTAGCGGCATTTCTCGGATTCGGGGCAATCCTGCTCGCGCTGCCCCATACGCTAAGCTTCTCGCAGCAGGAAATCCTGGTCTTCCTGACCATCAACGTCCTGGTCGTCGCATCCTACAGGCTCCTTACCCTCACCGGCGAGTGGTCGCTCGGCCATGTGGTGATCATGGGAGTCGGGGCCTATGCATCGGCGCTGCTGTCCAAGCGCCTCGGCATCTACGTGCCAGCCTCGATGCTTCTTGGGGCCGTCACTGCGGCAATGGTCGCGCTGGCTCTCAGTTTTCCGCTGTTCCGCATGAAGGGCTTCTACTTCCTGATCGGAAGCTTCGCCGCCGGAGAGATCATACGGCTGCTCTGGAAGCGGTTCCGGGAGCCATTTGGCGGTCCAAAGGGCATAAAGAAGATCGATCCGATGCCGGATTTCGACATCGGCATCTATGCCTTCGATTTCTTCGAACCGATCAGCTACTACTACTTTGCCCTGGCCGTGGTCGGGGTGTCGCTCTGGGTCATGTGGAGGATCGAGCGCTCGCCCGTCGGCCTCACCTTCCACGCGGTCCACTGGCAGGACAAGCTCGCTGAGGCGTCCGGCGTGAACGTACGGGCTTACCGCACGCTCGCCTTTGTTCTCGCCTCGGGTTTCGCAGGGTTGTCGGGCGCGCTCCTGGCACATTACATCGGCACCATCAATCCGAACAGCTTTGACGTGGAGCAGATGGTGTTCGTGTTGACCTGGACGATCGTCGGCGGAACCGCAACCTTCTACGGGCCGATCCTCGGCTGCGTGGTTCTCACGATTCTCAACGAGATCGTCCTGCGCGAAGCGGGATTCGAGCAGATGCGGCCGCTCATATACGGACTAATCCTGATCCTGTCGGTGCTGTTCATGCCCAAGGGTCTCGAGAGCCTCGTCCGTGGCGCGCTTTCCTGGCGAAACGCTGGAAAGAAGAAGGTCGGCGAAACCGAGGCAACGGAGTAGCGTGACAGATGGCCCCGCCCGTTCTCGAGATTGACAACCTGACCATGCGCTTCGGAGGGCTGACGGCGATCGACCGCCTTTCGTTCAATGTCGAGCGCGGCGCGATTCACGGGTTGATCGGCCCGAACGGCGCGGGCAAGACGACCACCTTCAACGTCGTGTCGGGTTTCTACAAGCCGACCGGCGGCGAGGTCCGGCTGCGCGGCGAAACGATATCCGGGCTCAGGATGTACGAAGTCGCCCGGCGCGGTGTCGTTCGGACCTTTCAGCACTCGACGCTCTTTGCCGAACTCTCGGTCCTGGAAAACGCGCTGATCGGCACCCACATGAGTTTCCCGCCAAACATCTTCGCGGCGATGGCAGGCGTGGACAAGGCAAATCGCCGCGCCGCCCGCGCCCGAGCGGAGGAAGCGCTTGATTTCTTCGGCCTGTCCGGACTGGCCGAAGAGCTGGCGGGCGATCTTCCCCATGGCCATCAGAGAGCGCTTGGCATGGCGGTTGCACTGGCCGCGCGCCCCGACGTGGTGCTTCTCGACGAACCCTTCACGGGGATGAACCCGGAAGAGACCGGGCGGATGATGGAACTGATGGTCAAACTCAGGAACACCGGGGTCACGATTCTCCTCGTCGAGCACGACATGCACGCGATCATGGGACTCTGCGACAGGATCACCTGCATGAGTTTCGGACGGCTTCTTGCCGAAGGCAGCCCGCAGGAAATCCGTCACCACCCGGACGTCATCGAGGCCTACCTCGGGGGTGCGCGCCATGTTGCTTGAGCTGAGAGCCGTGGCCGTTACCTACGGCAAGGTATCGGCGATCCGCGACATTTCGCTCAACGTTCCGGACGGCCGGATCGTTACCATAATCGGCAGCAACGGCGCGGGGAAGACGACGACCTTGCGGGCGATTTCGGGCCTGGCAAGGCTCCGCGAAGGCGAGATCTATTTCGCCGGAGAACGGATCGATCACCTGGATCCCGACCAAATCGTCGCCCGGGGCATCGCCCACGTGCCGGAAGGACGTCGCATATTCCCGGACCTGACCGTCGAGGAAAACCTCCGGACCGGAGCGTTCCTGCGCCGGGAAAGCGAAGCGGTCGCACGGGACCTCGATGCGGTCTACGACCGGTTTCCGCTGCTTCTCGAACGGCGCACGCAGCTGGCCAAGACCATGTCCGGAGGCGAACAGCAGATGCTGGTGATTGGCCGCGCCCTCATGGCCGGACCGAAGCTCCTATTGATGGATGAGCCATCCATGGGTCTCGCTCCGAAGATCGTCGAGGAGATCGCGACGATCATCGGTGAAATCAACGCTCAGGGCGTGCCGGTCATCCTCGTCGAACAGAACGCGGAACTGGCACTCGAGCTTGCGGATTACGCATATGTCCTCGAAACGGGGTCGCTCGCCCTGGAAGGCCCGGCAGACGAATTGCACGACAACGAACATGTTCGCGCGGCGTACCTCGGAATCTAAGGCTCGCAGTTCCGAATGGCGGGCGGCACGGGCCGCCGGCTGGCGGCGCTCGGACATCCTGTGGGAACGTTTGCAGGAGCGCGGCAATGCCGCCTGGGCGAGTGGCGATGTTTCGCTCGCGCGAAGGCAATTCCTTTTCGCATGGTATCTTGCACATTTCTTCTTCCATCGCGGCGACCCTCGCATGGCGACAAGCGTTGCCAACGTCGGGTTCATTGCCAGGGAGGCAGGCCAGTTCCACCGTGCTTCCAGGCATTACGCGTGTGCGCGCAGGCTCTGGGCTGAAGTGCCGGGTGTGCTCGACGGGCTCGAATTCCGGCCGCGCGTGCGCAGTTCGCTTTTCCACATGCGGATGGAAACCAGGCACAGGGAGACGTACGAAGCGAACATGCGGGCGCGAATCGCCAACTTCGTCACCGAAGCGGGACAGGCGCTCGAAGCAGCTGAGCAAGGAGCCCCTTCTCCACATCGGCTTTACGACCGCTGGCGCGGCGAACGTCCGGCAATCTTCGATGATTCCCGGAAACTGCTGGGTGCCGTGTTGCTCATCTGCGCCCGGAAACAGGAAGACTCGGACCCGGATCGCTGAGGTCGATGTGCTGGCATTGTGGTGGACCTCGACTGACGCCAAGTGCCGTGCTGGATCTTTGCTGTGGTTTCGATGATCTGCAACTGGTGTGAGCGAACGCCCCATCAAGCAGGTGTCAGTGGATCCGAAACTCCAGAATCGCGACTTCACGTTTCCCGGGGCCGAGAATTTTGGCGTATCTTGTGACTTGGGTCACTCTTAACTTGATCGGACCGTTGCATTCGCGAGGCTGTCTGCACAGCGAGCAATTTCTGCCACTGCCTCTTGCATCAGGGTATCGAGGCTATCGGGCTGGTTGCCGCCATCCAGCATTTTCCTGAAAGTCGCGTAGGCGTCGGTCCTGCTGGTGTGCGCCCGTAAACTCCTCTCGTCATTTACCCAGGCGAGCACGATGATCTTGGCGGCGCTGTTGAACCGGAAGAACAGTCGGTATTGCTGGAAAAACTTCGCTCGGAACCAGTGCTTCCGATCATTGCCGAGCGTATCGCCTTGTCTAAACTGAGGGGCTCCCGGATCGGTCGGGTTCGTTTCCGTCACCAGCTCGAAGATTGCGGCAAGCCGTTTCGTGCAGTTCTTTTTCTTCCAGTTCGTGGGATCTCGTGTCTTGCGCGCTTCAACCTCCTTGATCAGCGCGTCGAGCTGATCAAGGAAGATCGGATGCGCGTAGATCGACCAGCCATTGACGACAAGCGGCGCTTGCGCCCGCGCGGCAGTCAATGTCATTCGTCATTGGGCGACAGTGGCCCATCGAGGTCGACTTCGACATCTCCGACCAGCGCCTTGATCTTGTCATGCCTTGCGCCATCGAGCGCTTGAAGGCGTTCGGGATGCACCCAGATGTCGGCTTCGATGAAGTCGAGGAAGGCACCTAGCGCAGGGTCATCCTCCGAGGCGCGAACCGGCTCAATGTAGATTCGACCGGTAGGTTCGGTGCAATAACGAATCCTGTCGCCTTTACCGAGCTTCAGTTGCTTGCGCACTCCGCTTGGCACCGTCGTTTGATAGCGATCTGTGAGTTTGGAGGTTTCCTCGATGAGTGCCGTCACGACGGACTCCTTAATCGGATATTCATTTCCAGAATTGCGCGAAACCCCTTTCCATCAGCGCGATTGCTGATTCGGTCCTGGACTCGACATGTAACGGTCCCGGCGCGTCACGGCAGGAACTTGGCGGGGTCGATCTCCAGCAGGTCAAGGGCCCGGCCCTGCAGCTCCGTCGGCTGCGCGAAGACCGGAATGCCGTGGTCGGGTCCGTCCGGAACCGTCGCCTCGTT
>JAJEFO010000107.1 GCA_022820365.1 Silicimonas sp. | reverse complement strand
CACGCGGATGTCCTGCCGACCCTGTGTGCCCTGCTTGCGCTCCGGCGGATGCTTGTCCCGGGGACGATCGGTGTCTCCATGCTCGAAAACGCGATGTTCGGCGAGCGAGAAATCTCGCAATTCCGGTGCCAACAATCGATGGGCCCCGATCCGCCGGCGATTTCGGGCCAGCTGGTCGCCCGGCTGCGGGACCGATGCCTCGCAGCGACCTGCGATTCGCCCGAAACCTGACCTGAAGCACGGACTTTCATGAAACGACGGCAGGTCGAATGACAGGTCATTGCCTCGGAGAGCAGGAAATCGCCGACCCTGGTTCAGCCAGATCAGTAGAAAGCGAGAAGAATTGTACCAATCCCAACAAAAAAGCGCGGGAAATTCACGTCAGAGCAGTACGAAAAACAACATGTGGTCGCTTCCGTGAATGGTGTCTGGGGACGGGGTGTTGTCCGCGCGCTCCCGCACATTACACAGGCGGAACAAAACTGCAACATCTTTCTGGCCGATGTATTGTAACGTATATAGACCCCATTCGTTACTATGGATTGTCGAACTGGGCCGCTTGGCAGGTCATGAAGGCCATCGGCATCGCGGCTGCAAAAAAACATCCCCAACATAGTTTCCCTGCAGGCCTACTATACGCTGGCGGGACGTGATCTGGAACGTGAGATCGCGCCAATGTTGTTGTCGGAGGGTGTTGGGCTGCTGGTATGGAGTCCGCTTGCCGGCGGATTCTTGTCAGGCAAATTCGACCGAGATGGCAAACCAGCCGAAGGGCGCCGCGTCAATTTCGATTTCCCGCCGCTCAACAAGGAACGCGCTTACGCAGTCATTGAAGCAATGCGTGAACTTGCCAGGGACATAGGCTGCACTGTGCCCCAGATCGCCATCGCATGGCTGTTGCATCAAAAGGTGGTGACGAACGTCATCGTATGTGCAAAGCGGATCGATCAGCTTTCCGAGACGCTTGGTTCAGTCAACGTCTCGCTTTCAAATGATCACCTCAGTGCGCTCGCCGCGGTTACCGAATTGTCACCAGAATACCCGGGGTGGATGCTCGCTTTCCAAAATGAATACCGTTCGAAGCTGATGGAAGATCAGTTGCGATGAGGCCCATTTTCCTGATAGGCCACCACTGATCGCAGTAAGCTTGCTGCCTGCGTCGGGCCTTACTCAGCTGACTGTCGATATCGCGTCGCAGCCGTTCGCTGCCGGAGACGTGCCGACTGTCGCCTGTGCCGTTCGTTGCGTTTTGAGTTTCAGCGGCGTGTTGAATGTGCCTTTCCTCGCGAGACCGAGGTCTTGCCATGATTTCATTTTTCCGGTAATAATTCCGGAAAAATGGAGGATGCCTTGGCCGACAGCAATCTATCTCCCGTCACTCAATGGCGCAGGCGCCGTCAGCGGCAGGGCTTTGTACGTGTCGAGGTCCAGGTCCGTAGAGAAGACGCCGCGCTGGTGCGGGACGTTGCCGCGGCTCTGGTCGATCCTGAACACGAAAGTGAGACGCGCGCAATTTTATGCGAAAAATTTTCTGCGCCGCACACCAGGGGGCTCAAGGCGCTGCTAGCTGCAGCGCCGCTGGAAGGGATTGATCTCGATCGTCCACGCGATTTCGGACGCGACACCCCGTGAGTTTCCTGATCGATACGACCATCATCTCGGAGGTTCGCAAGGGAGGCCGTTGCGATCCGAATGTCGCAGCGTGGTGGAGCCGCTTAGCCGAGGACGATCTGTGGCTCAGCTCATTGGTGCTGGGCGAGATCCGCAAGGGCGTGGAACTGGCGCGCCGCCACGATTCCCGGAAGGCCAAAGCGCTCGAGGTATGGCTTGCCGACATTGTGTCGAGCTTTGGCGATCGCGTTCTGCCAGTCGATGCTGCTGTTGCCGAGCAATGGGGCAGGATGAGCGCAATTCGACCGGTTCCTGTCATCGATGCGCTCTTGGCCGCGACAGCCAGAGTCAACGGCCTGACCCTCGTGACGCGCAACCTCGCGGACGTGGCGGGGTTGGACGTGGACGTCCTGAATCCATTCGAAGCCTGAGGCGGCACTGTGCACGGAAGATGGCTCCTGGCCTCTTGATCAGGCCGTACACTTCGACATCAGGCGCACATCATATCGATTGCGTTTCAGGCGAATATGGTATAGGCGGCGCTTATCCCAGCCGGGAGCCTGATCGGCCCGGCTGTTTTTCGTCCCTCGGGGGCGGCAGGAAAGTAACGGGCCTAAGGATCCCGAGGAACAGGTGAGGAATAGACATGAGCGACATCGCAGAGCGCACGCGCAAGATCGTGGTCGAGCATTTGGGCGTCGAGGAGAGCAAGGTTTCGGACAGTGCCTCGTTTATCGACGATCTCGGTGCCGACAGCCTTGACACCGTGGAGCTTGTGATGGCTTTCGAGGAAGAGTTCGGCATCGAGATTCCAGACGATGCGGCCGAAGCCATCCAGACATTTGGTGATGCCGTGAAGTTCATCAAGGACGCCACCTGACCAACTGAGGCGATTGCAAGGAAGTTCGGCTCCTGAAAATTCGGGGGCCGTTTTCTTGAATTGATGACATTCCGTGTTGCGGTCCGCGGCGGAGACCAGCGCATTCGACTGGTCGGGCACGACAGAGGATGAATGGCCCAAGGATTCTCCTGTCACCTGCAGCCGTCAATGGGGATGTCTGAGACGGTTTCGCAGAGCCGGCCGGCATCACTCGCACGTTCCCTTTGCGCACCAGGCCTCGATCATGTCGTTGGAGGCTCGGCTCCAACTTGTCGAATTCGCGAATTTCATGCTGTCGGCGGAGTGTGAGTGTGCCCGGTCATTGCCGTAGCTTCCAGCTGTTCCGGGAGCATAGGAAACCTTGGTCGATTGCGGAGCCATGGGGGCGCATGTATGTCTCAACCCGAGAGCAGTGAATTGGGGATCAGGCATGCGTCGAGTAGTCGTTACGGGCATGGGGATTGTCTCGCCATTGGCGTGCGGAATCGAGGAGACGTGGTCTCGTCTCCTGGCTGGCCAATCCGCTGCGGGCCCGATTTCAAGATTTGATGCGCAACACCTCGCGACCACCTACGCCTGCGAAATTCCAAGGGGTGACGGGACGGACGGTACCTTCAATCCGGACGACTGGCAGGAACCTCGGGAGCAACGCAAGGTCGATGACTTCATCACCTACGGGATAGCCGCCGCCGAGCAGGCTGTAAGGGATTCCGGCTGGGAGCCTGCGGAGGCACGAGACCTTGAACGTACCGGCGTGATGATCGGCTCAGGGATAGGCGGTCTCCAGTCGATTTCCGAAACCGCCGTCATTCTCAAGGAACGTGGCCCGCGAAGGGTGTCGCCGTTCTTTATCCCTGGCGCGCTGATAAACCTGGTTTCGGGACAGGTCTCCATCAGGTTCGGGTTCATGGGTCCGAATCACTCCGTCGTGACGGCCTGCTCGACCGGTGCTCACGCCATTGGCGATTCGGCTCGACTTATCATGCACGGCGACGCAGACGTGATGGTGGCAGGCGGGACAGAGAGCCCGATCTGCGAGATTGGCATCGCTGGCTTCAATGCGTGCAAGGCCCTTTCCACGAAGTGGGGCCGCGAGCCGGAGCGAGCCAGTCGTCCCTACGATGCCGACCGGGACGGGTTCGTCATGGGTGAAGGCGCCGGGGTCGTGGTGCTCGAAGAACTCGATCACGCCAAGGCACGCGGCGCGAAGATCCATGCGGAAGTCCTGGGTTACGGCCTCTCTGGCGACGCCTACCACATTACGGCGCCTTCTGAGGACGGCGAAGGCGGAGAGCGAGCCATGAGGAATGCGTTGAACTCGGCGAACCTGCAAGTGGGTGACGTCGACTACATCAATGCGCACGGCACGTCGACCATGGCGGACACGATCGAGCTTGCAGCTGTCGAGCGGCTGATGGGCGAAGCTGCCCGAGGTGTCACGATGACATCGACAAAGTCCTCGATCGGTCATCTGCTTGGCGCGGCGGGCGCTGTCGAGGCGGTGTTCTGCATTCTGGCGCTGCGCGATCAGGTTGCGCCACCCAACATCAACCTGGACAATCCGGACATCGAACCGCTGCTCGATCTGGCACCCAATGCCAAGCGCGAGCGGGAGATCGGCGTTGCGTTGTCGAACAGCTTCGGCTTCGGCGGCACCAATGCCTCGCTGGTACTGGGGCGGATCGATCTCTGATGTGGCGGAGCATCGCCTCCAACTTCCTGACCTTCCTACTCGTCGCCTTCTTGCTGGTTGTGGCGATCATCGACTGGGGGCAGGGCAAGTTCGTCGGTCAGGGCTCCCTGGCCGAAGCGATTTGCCTGAAGGTTCCTCGCGGTGGATCGATTGCGAGCCTGTCAGAGGAACTTGAGGCAAGGGGTGCGATTTCCAATGCGACGATCTTCCGGATCGGTGCCGAGTATTCGGGGCGTGCATCGCACGTGAAGGCCGGGTCTTTCCTCATTCCGGAAGGTGCGTCCATGCAGGACATCGTGACGGAAATCACTGGCGACGGCCAGTCGACCTGCGGCATTGAAGTCGTCTACCGAGTTTCGGTCAGCGGGCAGGAAGTCCGCGTGCGCGAATTGAACGCGGCGACCGGTGAATTTGCAGTCACCGCGGAATTTGATCCGGCGTCAGGGTCCGATTTGCCCGCCCCGTACACGGCAGCCCTGGATGACGTGGCGACGAGGTTTCGCATCGTGGTGGCAGAGGGCGTGACAAGCTGGCAGGTCGTCGAAGCCTTGAAGGCCAGCGATCTTCTGGACGGCGAGGTTGACGAGGTGCCCGATGAAGGATCTCTGGCGCCGGACGGGTACGAAATTGTTCCGGGAGCCGATCGTCGGATCATTCTCGAAATGATGCGCATGAAGCAGGCGGAGCGCCTTGATGCGGCTTGGCTTGCCAGGTCCGACGAGGCACCGGTCAAAACGCCCGAGGAGGCCCTGATTCTTGCCTCGATCATCGAGAAGGAGACCGGGCGTGTGGACGAGCGCCCGCTGGTTGCTAGCGTGTTTGCAAATCGGCTTCGGAAGGGAATCAGGCTCCAGACCGACCCGACGGTCATCTACGGGATCACCGAAGGCCGTGGCGTTCTTGGGCGCGGGCTCAGGCAAAGCGAGTTGCGCCGCGAGACGCCTTGGAACACTTACCTGTTCGCAGGCCTGCCGCCGACTCCGATCGCGAATCCAGGCAAGGCGGCCATCGAGGCAGCCCTGTCTCCCGCTGAGTCGGATTACCTGTTCTTTGTCGCGGATGGCACGGGCGGGCATGCATTTGCGGCAACGCTTCGCGAGCACAACGCGAACGTTGCCCGCTGGAGGAGATTCCAGGCCGAGCAGGCCGACCAATAGCCGATTTCGGGTGCCTGGCTCCTGAACGGATGTGGCGAGCGGCCCGAAACAGGCTCCGCACTTGCAATTCGCCAGGTCCTGCATTCGGATAAATGATCTTCTTTACAGGCCTAATCGGAACTTCTGGGAGAACAAAACGGGATCGAAGGCGCGCAAGCCCTTGGCCCCGGGACGGATTCCGGGATCCGGGAAGAGCACAGTGCGGGATTCATGTTACATGTAAGTTGACAGGATGCCGCCCGTTGTGCCATAATGAAAGGAACCCACAACATCTCGGTGTTCCATGTCGTTCCATCTCGAAACCATACCGAACCGCAACAGCCGGCCCACGATCCTCATCCGCAAGGCCTGGCGCGAGGACGGACGCCTCAGAAAGAAGACCCTTGCCAACCTCACCCAGCTGCCGCCCCACATCATCGACGGCGTCAGGGCCCTGTTCGAGGGCGGCGTCGCCGTCGCCAGGCCCGAGGACGTCTTCGCCATCCGCCGGTCCCGGCCCCACGGCCATGTCGCCGCCGCCCTCGGCACCCTGCGCCGGATCGGCATGGTCCGCGTCCTGCACCGGGTGCCGGGCCGCGAACGGGATCTCGCCGTGGCGGCGGTCGTCGCAAGGATCATCGAGCCGGCCTCGAAGCTCGCCACCGCAAGGGCGCTGGATCCGGAGACCGCGTCGACCAGCCTCGGGGCCGTGCTCAAGCTCGGCCCCGTCACCGGCAACGAGATGCTG